>CAZZEI010000041.1:0-19893 GCA_964653165.1 uncultured Flavobacteriaceae bacterium
CACTCAACAATTGGATATGTGAAAGAGAATGGAACGGTCGAAAATTCTTCTCACTCAACAATTGGTCATGCCGGTGGGGTAAAAAAAGAATGGGCGGCGGTTGTGTTCTTCTTTTTCAAATTTAATTAATGAGAAAAATACTTTTGATATTAGGCTTGGGGGTTGCCTGTTTAAGTGCTGCTCAAACTATTCAAAACAGCAGCTATAGCACAACAGGTTATATTAAAAAAAATGGCACTATTCAGAATAGCAGTTATTCTACTATTGGTTACATTAAATTAGATGGTACTATACAAAACAGCAGTTACAGCACTGTTGGTTATGTTAAAAAAGACGGCACAGTTCAAAACAGTAGTTATAGTACAATTGGTTATGTTAAAAGTGATGGCACGGTCCAAAACAGCAGCTACAGTACAATTGGCTACGCAAAAAATGTAGATAAAGAATGGGCAGCTGTTGTATTTTTCTTTTTTAAGTTTAATTAAATTTTATTTTATCTACAGTTATACTATTAGGCGGGACAACCGGGCTTTCGCCAGTCGCTTTTTTTGCTTTAAAATACAAAAGCAAAAAAGAGCTCCAACACCGTGTCTCAATCCCTGCCCGAATACAAGCAAAATGCTTAATTTTCTCTATTAATAAAATTACTTTACGTAAAGGATTGCAGCGAAAAGCCCTATCCCGAATAAAAAATAAATAAATTGCAAATACCTAAATCGTCAATTTATCCCAACTTCTCCATCATTTCCATAGAAACTCCGGTAGTATTGTATCCGCCATCATGAAAAAGATTTTGCATGGTAACCCATTTCGTATAATCACTAAAAAGTGTAATACAATAATCGGCACAAGAATCGGCACTTGCGTTTCCTAAAGCAGATTGCATATTTGCTAAATCAAAAAATTCTGCAAAACCTTTTATGCCATTTCCTGCAGATGTTTTTGTAGGTGATTGTGAAACAGAATTCACCCTGACTTTATTTTTCTTTCCGTAGTGATAGCCAAAATTACGCACGATTGATTCGAGCATAGCTTTTGCTTCGCTCATATCCGTATAAAAAGGGTACACGCGCTGTGCACCAATATATGTAAGAGCTACTACACTTGCATGTTCAGCAAGCGCATCCATTTTATAAGCTGCAGCTAACATTTTATGCAATGAAAGTGCAGAAATATCCAAACTCTTCATGTAATAATCATAATTCAGTTCTGTATAATGAATATTTTTACGAATGTTAGCACTCATACCTATTGAATGCAAAACAAAATCAATTTTGCCTCCCAGTACTTCCTGCGATTTTGCAAAAAGATTTGTAATATCCTCAACACTACTTGCGTCGGCAGGAATAATTTCGCTTTTTGTTTGTTCAGCAAGCTTTTTTATTTCACCTAAACGCATTGCAATTGGTGCATTTGTTAACACAAATTTTGCACCTTCTTCATGTGCTTTTAAAGCAATTTTCCAAGCAATAGAATTTTCATCTAATGCTCCGCTTATAATTCCACGCTTACCTTTTAACAAATTGTTTAACATGCCTTTAGTTTTAGTACTCGCAAAAGTAAGTATTTTATTCTAAAACGAGCAGGTCATCATCCAGCAACAATGATTATCTTTGTCTAAAATTTACTTTATGCGTTTTAACCTGATTCTATTGGTGTTGCCCGCTTTTTTGTTCGCACAGCAATCTGATACAACCCAAATTCGTTTCTCTAAATATGTTACCGCCGAAGGAATGAAAAAGAATTTGACTGTTTTAGCATCTGACGAATACGAAGGAAGAGAAACAGGGCAAAAAGGACAAAAAATGGCCGCCGAGTACATCAAAAAATATTATCAGGACTTAGGAATAAAACCATTTACTTCTCCACAATTAAAAGACGGTTATATGCAATCATTTCCGTTGGCAGTTTTTAATCCACAGGAATTAAAAATAAGTACTGCAAAAAAAACGTTTTCCCAAAATACCGATTACTTTAGTTGGGCAAATACAATTGGCGATACAAGTATTAGCATAAACCAAATTGAATTTTGCGGATACGGAATAAATACTTTAGTGTACAACGATTTTGATAACCTGAATGTGAACGAAAAAGCCGTAATGATTTTAGATGGCGACCCTACAAAAGCAGATGGAGTATCAATGATAACACAAAGCGTTGAACCCAGTATATGGAGCAGTAATTTTAGAACAAAGCAAGCAGAAGCAAAAAAACAAGGAATAAAGTATTTATTTATTGTAGATAAAAATCTGCAAAACTCTTTTACAAAATTTGAACACCGTATAACTTCCACTCGCATGAGTATTGATACTAAAAATGAACCAAGCTATCCTTTAATTATTTATATCTCAGAGAAAATGGCGGATGAAATTATGGTTGCTGTTAAAAATTCTTCCGCAGAAATAGCAGCTAAAACTTTTAAAACCGGAAAACCGGTTCACTTCGAAATAAAAACTGCTTTAACATTAACTATTTCTCAGAAAAAATTTGGCATTGCTGCAGAAAATGTAATGGCCTATATTGAAGGAAGTGACTTAAAGGAGGAAGTAATTGTATTATCTGCTCATTACGACCATCTTGGTGTAATTGATGGGAAAGTTTATAACGGTGCAGATGATGACGGAAGCGGGACAGTTGCCATTATGCAATTAGCAAAAGCTTTTTACGAAGCAAAAAAGCAAGGTAAAGGTCCTCGCCGCAGTATGTTATTTTTAAATGTATCGGGCGAAGAAAAAGGTTTGTTGGGAAGTGATTATTATTCTAAACATCCCGTTTTTAATTTAGAAAAAACGGTTTGCGATTTAAATATTGATATGATTGGGCGCTTAGATGAAGACCATGAAAAAAACAGCAATTATATTTATCTAATTGGTGCAGATAAATTAAGCAAAGACCTGCATAACATTTCAGAACAAGCCAATAAAACGTATACAAAAATAGAACTTGATTACAAGTACAATGATGAAAATGACCCTAACCGCTTTTATTACAGAAGCGATCATTACAATTTTGCAAAAAACGGAGTGCCCGTAATATTTTATTTTAACGGCGTGCATGCCGATTACCACGAAGAAACCGACGAGATACAAAAAATTGATTTCGCTAAAATGGAAAAAATTACCCGCCTCGTTTTTTTTACTGCCTGGGAAATTGCAAATAGATCCGAGAGATTGAAGATTGATGGGAAGAAGTAAATTCCTGCATATTTAGCATCTTCTTTGACCCCCCCCCTTGTGTTCTCCCCCACGGGGGGGGAGAAAAATACAGCATTTTACTAAGCTCGCTTACCCAATTCAATTACTTCCATATCTTTTATTTCACTTCCATCAATGCAAAAGCGTAAAACTGTTTTTACAACATGAAATCCATGAACGCCGGCGGCACCGGGATTAAGATGTAACAGATTATTTTCTTTATCAAACATAATTTTTAAAATGTGAGAATGCCCGCAAATAAAAAGTTTTGGTTTTTCCTGTTGTATTATTTTTTTTGCCTCAGCATTATACCTGTTTGGGTAACCTCCAATATGCGTTATAAAAACTTTCACTCCTTCACATAAAAATATTTGGTTTTCGGGATAAGTTATTCTCACATCATTACTATCAATATTTCCATGAACTGCTTTTAGCGGTTTTAATTCTTCCAGTTTTTTGCAAACCTCAACTGCTCCAATATCACCGGCATGCCAAATTTCGTCAACCGTATTTATATACTTAAAAAGTTTTTCATCTAAATGTCCGTGTGTATCTGATAGGAGAAGTATTTTGCGCATAAAAAAAGCCCCGTCAAATGACGAGGCTCTAATATAACTATTAAAAATCTATCTACTTACCATTACTTTGGTATTGGTAATTTGTCCGTTGCAATTAATGCTCACTTGGTAAGCACCGGCCAGCAATGAACTTAAGTTGATTTCGTTAGTACCACCGTTAATTGCTTGTTCTAAAACAATTTGTCCGGTTATGTTAAGTAATTTTAAATGCCCGCTCTTTTGAGATTGTACAAATAATTTATCAGTAGCGGGGTTAGGATAAAGTGTTAAACCTTGCTGACTGTAATAATGTATTCCTATACAACTCTTTACTGCTACTGTTAGGTTCTGTGAAAGAGGACAGGCTCCAAGCATTCCTGTAACAGTATAAACTGTAGTTATTGTTGGACTAACAGATACAGTTGGTGTTGTAACGCTTCCGGCATTTGCGCTCCATAAATAAGAGGTAGAGTTACCAATTGCATTTAATAATGCGCTCGATCCATTACAAATGGTATCACTGCTGGTAGTTACTGTTAAGGTTGGTAATGGATTAATGGAAAGAGTAGTTATTACCAAGCTATCGTGACCCTGATTTTGTAAAGTATCAATATAAGTTCCTGCTATAGTTTGATACATTCCTCCCAACATAATGCTATCGCCAGCGCATATTGCAGCCGCAGAAATACCGATTGGCGTTACACGAACCATATTAGAGTCTACATAATAATTATTATTTGGACTGCTTGGTGAACCTGAAGTTAATGTTACAGCCCTTACACTATCCATTCCGAAGTTTGGAATATCTATGTAAATTTTATAGCTGCCTAATGGAACATTGGTAAAAGTAAAATTTCCGGTGGTATCAGTTGTAGTACGTGCAGCAGGACTTCCGCCGGGGTTTTTACCCAACTTCACATCTACTCCTTTTAAGGGTGCGCCCATTGGACTAATTAATCCACCACCATAACGCGTTCCGTATCCCGGACCTTCTGTTACTTCGCCGGTAATAACACCGGTACCCGTTATCGTTCCGGGCATTTGCAGTATTTTAATATTATTTCCTGAATTGTTACCATTAATACAACCGTAATGCTGGATTACAATCGCAGAATCCCATTGGAAAGGAAATGTTTTATTACTATAATACGTTCCAATTGCTGTTTTGTAAAGAATATTAGAAGTATCTGCTTCAGCTTTTGCAATGTAATTTCCGTAAAACAATCCGGGAAAATCATAAACTCCGTTCGCACTCAGGTTATATACTCCGGCTGTATCGCCCGGACTTGGGTTGAGTGGATTTAACTTAAACAGATAAACTTTACCCTGGGTTACCGGATTTAACAGTGTATCACTAATAATACCTGATAAACTGTCGCTTGGATTAACATAAATATTTAAATTAATCTGGTTGAAAGAAAGACAATTATTAGCATCCATAATCTGCATTCCAATTATAGTAGGCGAAGGTGAGCTTACTGTGGTAAGGTATTCAACCAGCATGCTTGCAGGTCCAACAATATTTATAGCCTGTGACCAAATATATGTATACGGCGCAGTACCTCCGCTGGCATAAGCTTTTAAAGTATCCGGCTGCCCTTGACAAATTGTATATAGCGAAGCAGTTAATGAGTCAAGATTTGGTGAGGGATTAATTGTAACAGTTTTTGAAATTGAATCTTTATAAATACTTTGGTAGGTGCCATTGTAAGCAATAAGATTAAATACTTCTGTTCCACCAAAACTTGGATTGTAGGTAGTATCTTTTGCGTAGCTGTAAAGCAATCCGTTTTTATACCAGTGGTAAGAAACAGCATCGGTAGATTTATTCACCAGGTAAAGCGTATTCATAGGGCAATAACCTGTGCCTGGTGCTACAGAGTCTATAAAATTTGCGGTTGGGTTAATTGTAGTAAATCTCCAAATATTACCCTTATTAAAAAAGCCCATTGGAGAATTAGGAGAATTACGTCCGTTTGGGTTTGATATTTTTGAACCGGCGAAATTATATCCGGTAGAATAAATTGAATTATTGAAATAACTCATTTTGTATGCGGGATAATAATTTTGTGGGCTTTCTAAACCGGTTGATCCGGAAGAACGTAAAAGCGTATCCCTGCCGCTTATGTTCTTATAAAAGAAATAAGTTCTGGGGGTTTGATTACTGTAATTAACCTGTATCCATAATTTTCCATTACCCACCTGCATATCAGGAATAGCAAACCACGAATTAGTAATGCTTCCATAACTAGCTGTGTCAATTAATGATTTCCATGTTTGTAAAGTAGCCAAACTATCAGCCGTGTACCAAAGAACATATTTGCTGTTAGATAAACCTGCAACCAACGTATCCTTAAATATTTCTAAAGATTGAAAATAATTGTTGTTAAATAAAACTCCGATGGTAGCTTGCATAGCAAGTGCCGTTATAACTGTGTCCCAATTTGCACCGTCGGCAGTACGCAGAATCATTCCGCCTTTAATTGTGCTGTTTACGGCTATGTATAATTTTTTATGCCAAACCTTAACATCGTAAATTAAATTAATACCAGATCCGGCCGAAAAATTTGTTGAGTTAATCCAGATTGGAGTGATTGAACCAGCAGGGGCTTTCCAAACAGAAACATTATTTAAATTTCCTGTAGAAACAAAAGCGTAAATACTATCATTGCTTCCTGTGGGTGAATAAAAAGCCATTTTGCTGATGGAAGGATTATTACCGGAAGCCATCACATTATTAACAGGCAAAGTGCTGTAATTTATTGTCCCGTGTTTTAAATAACTGGTTCCATCAAAACGATAAACTTGTGGGGTTACACCTATAGCACCACCGGTGGTATCATAATAAGTTTGCGAGCCTAAAAACAAATAATTACTGTTTGAAGTGGCACTGATAAGATTCATTTCATTTATACCTTGTAAAACAGGTTTTATTCCTGTTTCTTCCACAAAAGAACCAGCATTTCCATTTAATGAAGAATAAAGAAATATGCTATTTGTGGTATCGCCTGCAACATACAGTTTGTTTTGAAAGGTCTCAGTAAACCTAAAAGTTGCACCATAAGTAAAACCGTTCTGCTCAATATTAATCCAGTTTTCCTGGGCATTTAAAAAACCTGCTGTAATTAATGCAATAGAAAGTAGTATTTTTTTCATTTCTGTGTTTTTTTGAGGACGCTAATGTAAAGAAAAAAGAGCGTAAGGCAATACGTGTTTATACTGATTCTAGAAATTCAATTATAAGCTTAAAGACCTGTTTATATTTTGTTAAAGGAAGTGTTTCCGGCTTGTCGTAAACATCGTGATAAGCCTTAATCCCGCCCATAGTATAAATAAAGAAAGAGGGTACCCCCTTTTCAGTAAACCAATAATGATCGCTGTTTTGAGCCTTTCCCCTCGGTTTTACCATTACCAGGTAATGCTTTTCTTCATTTATTTTCTTTAGCAATTCAAATTGAGGTTTAAATTCTGAGGCATTAACCACTGTAATCCCCTCATTACCTGTTCCAAGTAAATCAAGATTAATTAAAAATTTAATTTTAGTTAAATCAAGGGTATTATTCTCGACAAAATATTTCGAACCGAGTAGTCCCGCTTCTTCTCCCGCAAAAAATACAAAGACGGTTTTATATTTGGGTTTAGTTTGAGCATAATACTTAACCAGATTCAGTAACATACTTACTCCGCTGGCATTATCGTTAGCTCCGGGGAAAAAAGTTGCCTTACCCATTCCGCCTAAATGATCGTAATGTGCGGTTAATACAATCATTGTATCATTATTTATTTTTCCATCTATAAAAGCACAAATATTTTTGTTGATATATTTAGTGAGTACTTTGCTTTCAATATTTACACTTACACTTTTTATGTCGAAATAATTATTTTTGTTCAACAACTCAATTCCGCAATACGAAGCTGCTTCAAGTGCAACACTAAAAGTTAATTTTCTTTTTAAGCTTAGCACAAGCGGAATTTCTGAATTACCTATAAAGGTAATTGAGTCTTTTCTTTCCAAATTATATTTTCCTTTCGAGCTGGTTCCCGAAAAAAAATCTCCTTTCAGGCTGTTACTTTCCGGACTGACAATGAAGTCTTCGCCGGGTTTTAATTTTTTTCCGTTTATTTTTACTTCCATCTTGCCGGGGAAAGTATTCACGTTAAAATCGAACCACTGAAAATAACCGGTGTAGAAAAGTGGTTTTGCTTCAAATTTTTTTAATTCACCTGCGATGAATTTAGACGCTTTATCTAATCCGTTATTCAAATACCCTCTTCCAAAAAATTCTTTAGAGGTTAATTTTTTTATTACCTGGCGAGTATAGAGGGAATCCTGTGCATGAGCTTCAAGAGTAAAGAAACAAGAGCCAAGAAACAAGAAAATTAAAAACGAAGTTTTTAAAACTCCCCACTCTTTCGGAGAGGGGTTGGGGGTGAGGTCATTACGCAAAGCGTTTTCGTACCAATGCATAAAAACTAATTACCAGGGGATTTTCCTCTTTCCATTTATATACTTGCCTGAGTGAGTTGAGATATCGCTCAGCTTCATTTATTGTACTTATTGAATTTAATTGCTGCAAAGCTGCCTCAAATTCCAATTGATTCTGAGAAAAAAGTTCATTTGCAATTCTAAATCTGTTATTAATGCTAAGTTCTATTTTTCGTAGGATAGCACTATCTACGTTTTTTACTTCCACAGCTTTTTCTTCTCTTACCGGTTCAATTATTTTTTCGGAAACAACGTTTGCTTCAATACTGGTAACGTTTTGCATAATTTTCATATGCACTTTTAAATCACTCGCTACTTCCTGATTTTTAAGCGCGTATGAGTATACACTAAGATTCCTGTACAGCTTTTCTACCTGCACTAAAAACACTTCAGCCTCTTCATGGGTAAAATGCCCTTCTTTTTCCAGTTGGTCTATATTTATTTTAACTTTTTCTGCCGCCTCTTTCATTTGGGCTAAAATAAACTCTCTTTGCATAATTTAAACCGTTGAATTTTCTGTTTAAAAATAACGTATTTTTGCTTTGCATATTGCATTTTGAGATTTGTTTTTCAACGCGCTTTACACATTTTACAGGGTATGTTTTTAGAAAGTCACCGCATAGGAGCACAAAAAAGAGGCAGTATTGAGGTTATTTGCGGTAGCATGTTCTCAGGTAAGACTGAGGAATTGATCCGTAGGCTAAAACGGGCCCAATTTGCCAAACAAAAAGTGGAGATTTTTAAACCAAAAATTGATACCCGTTATCATGAGCAGGATGTAGTATCTCATGATTCAAATGCTATACGCAGCACACCAGTTCCATCAAGTTCTAACATTTTGTTACTGGCTAACGATGTTGATGTTGTTGCTATTGACGAAGCTCAGTTTTTTGATATGGAACTGGTAAACGTATGTAATAAACTTGCCAATAACGGTGTTAGGGTTATAATTGCAGGATTGGATATGGATTTTGCCGGAAAACCATTCGGACCGGTACCCCAACTTATGGCCGTTGCAGAACATGTTACAAAAGTTCATGCCATTTGTATGGATTGTGGCGCAATTGCCAACCATAGTTATCGCAAATCAGCCGAAAAATCTTTGGTAATGTTAGGTGAGACCGAATCGTATGTTCCCCTTTGTCGCGATTGTTTCAATAAATCATTTCTAACCGGAGAATAGCAAAATGAAATTTACTGTTTCTAAAATTGTAAAAATTCTCTCTGCCAAACTTATTGGTAGCCACGGAAATAGTTTTTCATCACTAATTACAGATAGTCGTACATCCGGATTTACTTCAGAAGCTCTTTTTATTGCTATTAAAGGAGAAAGGCATAACGGCCATATTTACATTAAAGAATTATATCAGCAAGGTTGTCGCTGCTTTTTAGTGAATGAAGAACATGCTTATTATTCCGGATTAAAAGACGCTTCCTTTCTATTGGTAAAAGATACTTTATTAGCCATACAACAATTATCCGGATATAAAAGAAATTTATTTAAAATACCTGTAGTTGGAATTACCGGAAGCAACGGCAAGACAATTATTAAAGAGTGGGTGTCACAATTATTAGACCCCGATTTTAATATCTGCAAAAACCCTAAAAGTTACAATTCTCAAATAGGTGTTCCACTTTCAGTATGGCAATTAAACGAGCAAAATAATTTTGCTTTGTTCGAGGCCGGCATTTCTCTGACCGGTGAAATGGAAAAACTGGAATCGATTATTAAGCCTACTATTGGTATTATTACCAATATTGGGAGCGCCCATGATGAAAATTTTAAAAATCAAGCAAAAAAAACAATTGAAAAACTTTTACTGTTTAAGAATTGTAAGACTATAGTTTATTGCAAAGACTATAAAGAAATAGAAAAGGGTTTAAAAACAAAGGTGTATGCTAAAAGCAAAAAAATTTCCTGGTCATTAAAAACAAAAGCTGATTTGCAAATTGTTTCGCGTAAAGAAAAAAACAATCAAACTATTTTAAAAGCGAAATACTCCAAAAAAGAAATTTCTCTTTTAATTCCATTTACCGATAAAGCCTCCATTGAAAACTGCATACATTGCTGGTTATTTATGTTGCATTTAAATTATTCCAATGAAATTATTCAACACCGCATTGCCGAATTAGCTCCGTTAGGCATGCGATTAGAAATGAAGCAAGGTGTAAATAATTGCACATTAATTAATGACTCTTACAGTAACGACATACATTCTCTTTCAATTGCATTAGATTTTTTAAAACAACAAAAGCAACACGCAAATAAAGTTGTTATACTCAGTGATATTTTACAATCGGGTAAAAACAATGAAAAATTATATGCAGAAGTAAATTCCTTACTCAAAAATAAAAATATTACCGAGTTGATTGGAATAGGAAAAGAAATTTCCTCTCAAAAAGATAATTTTACCCTAAAGAAAAGTTTTTTTGCTACCACAGAAGATTTTATAGAGGCATTCCGACAAGGAAAAATTTCTTTCAAAGATTCTGTCATACTTATTAAAGGTGCGCGCAGTTTTGGTTTTGAGCGCATCCATAAATTGGTTCAACAAAAAAGCCATGATACAGTTTTAGAAATTAATTTAAACAACTTAGTACACAATTTAAATTATTACCGCAGTAAATTAAAGCCCGGCGTTGGTATAATGCCAATGGTAAAAGCTTTTTCGTACGGTAGTGGTAGTTTTGAAATTGCAAATGCTTTACAACACAACCGTGTAAATTATTTTGCGGTTGCTTACGCTGATGAAGGCGTTGAGTTAAGAAAAAATGGTGTTGCAGTTCCTGTAATGGTTATGAATCCGGAGTTGCAGAGCATGGACCAGCTTTTACAATACAATTTAGAGCCTGAAGTTTTTTCTTTTGGTATCTTAGAGCAAACGCAACAATATATTTCTGCTCAGCATAAAGATATTTCTTTTCCCATTCACATAAAACTTGATACGGGCATGCACCGTCTGGGTTTTACGGAAAAAGAAGTTCCTGAGCTGATAGAAAAACTGAAAAAATATCCCTTCTTAAAAGTAAAAAGTATTTTTTCGCATTTAGTCGCGAGTGATGATGATTATTTGGATGATTTTACGCGTGGACAAATTTCTTTGTTTGATAAACTTAGTCAGCAAATTATTTCTTCGCTGGGTTATCCTGTCCTTCGTCATATTTGTAATTCAGGCGGCATTACACGTTTCCCCGAATCACATTTTGATATAGTGCGCTTAGGAATTGGTTTATACGGAGTTGGTGTTAATGAAAATGAGCAAAAACATTTACTGAATATAAGTTCACTCAAGACAACCATTTCTCAGATTAAAAAAGTGGATGCAGGAGATACCGTTGGTTACAGCCGTAAAGGAAAAATTACAAAACCTACAACTATTGCTACCGTTCCTATTGGTTATGCAGATGGTTTAAACAGAAAACTCGGCAATGGTGCCGGACATTTATATATTAACGGAAAACCCACGCCAATTGTCGGCAATGTTTGTATGGATATGTGCATGATTGATATTACCGGGTTAAATGTTAATGAAGGCGATGAAGTAATTGTTTTTGATTCTTTTGAAACCTTGAAAAAATTAGCTGATACCCTAGGTACAATCTCTTATGAAATTCTTACTTCTGTTTCTGCGAGGGTGAAGAGGGTTTATTTGCAAGAGTAGTTTTTTTGCCACTAAGGCGCTAAGACACAAAGTTATTTTGTTATTTGTTTTTTTGAAGGGAAGGCGCAAAGAAAAAAATACAATAGGTCGCTCCTACGGAGCTTAAAAACTAAATTAAATCTAAGTACTATAAATATTTAACCCCCACGGGGTAAAATGTATTTGCTATGAATATTTGCCACCGATTTCGCAGATTGTCGCAGATTTAATACATATAGATTTAGTTTCGATACGAGTTCAAGAATATTTTGTTTGATTGTATTTATCTTGAGGAAAAAATATATTTGACGCCGTAGGAGTCTACTGTTAATAGAAAAACAAACGCCCAAAATGCCTAAGCTCCGTAGGAGCGATCTATTGTATTTGCAGTAATAAGTTCTTAATTAATAAAGCAAATTATTATAAGGATACCGTTTAATATGCATTTCTTTTACTTTGTCGTAAAGTAATTTTTTCAACTCATCAATATTATCTTTTTGAGTGGCAGAAATAAATACGGTTAAGCCATCTGCTTTGTTCATCCAAGTATGTTTTAGTTGCTCCAACGTAATATTCTCTTTCGTAGATGGAGTTAAATCATCTTCTTCTTTAGGAATAAAACTATAGGCATCTGTTTTATTGAAAACAGTAATGACAAATTTATCGCCCGCGCCAATTTCCTGCAGGGTAGTGGTAACAGTTTGCATGTGGTCTTCAAATTGCGGATGCGAAATATCTACCACATGAATTAAAACATCTGCTTCGCGCACTTCATCTAAAGTAGATTTAAAAGATTCTACCAATTGAGTCGGAAGTTTTCGTATAAAACCAACTGTATCACTCAATAAAAAAGGCAAATTATCAATTACAACTTTTCTAACTGTAGTATCAAGCGTCGCAAATAATTTATTTTCGGCAAACACATCGCTCTTACTCAATAAATTCATTAATGTAGATTTACCAACATTTGTATAACCCACCAAAGCAACACGAATCATCTCTCCCCTATTCTTTCGCTGAGTTGCCATTTGCTTATCAATGGTAACGAGCTCATTTTTCAGAATAGAAATTCTTTCGCGAATATTTCTTTTGTCGGTTTCAATTTCTTTTTCTCCCGAACCACCACGTGTACCCGTTCCTCCGCGCTGCCTCTCTAAGTGCGTCCACATTCCGGTTAAGCGCGGCATCAAATACTGGTATTGGGCCAACTGCACTTGTGTGCGTGCATGTGCAGTGCGTGCGCGACTAGCAAAAATTTCTAATATTAAATAGGTGCGGTCAAGGATTTTTCTCTCTAATTCTCTTTCTAAATTTCTTTGTTGCGATGGACTCAACTCATCATCTAAAACAACAACATCAATATCGTTCTCTTTTATGTAATTTTTTAGCTCATTTACTTTTCCTCTTCCTACAAAAGTAGATTTATCGGGTTTCTCTAAACGCTGTGTAAATTTTTTGAAAGGAATTAAACCATCAGTCTCCACCAAAAAAGCAAGTTCATCTAAATACTCTGCGGTTTTTTCGGCATCCTGACCCTTAGTAATTAAGGCCACCAATATTGCCCGCCTTGGTTTGGGTGCGGTAGATTCCGATTGTTTGCTCATTTAAATTACTTGCCCTTTATATTATCGTTAACATACTGAGCAATTGACTTGGCTTGTTCCTGCGTCAGTCCGTTTATTTTAGCCATTGTGTTACGGCCATTTAGCATTATAGCCGAAATGCTGTCAGAGCTTAGTTGAGATATTGATAAATCAGGCGCTCCAGATAATTTTGCTTTACCATCTGACCCGTGACATATAACACAATTAGAAGTATAAAGTTCCTGTCCGTTACTTGTTCCATCAGCGTTTACAGATTTTTCTGTTATTACAGCTTTCTTATTTTTATTCATCTCTCCTAAAGCAAAAGCAGCAAGTATTAATAAAAAAGATAAAACGGCTAACCCTTTATTAGATTTCTTAAAACCAACAATTGCCAAAGGAATAGATAAAAATACAATAGAGATTTTTATGATAAGCATTGAGGTTATCTGTGCGTCAAACATTAAATAAATACCCGTTCCTAAAAAAAGGACACTCACCAAAATCTCAATCAATTTTATCTTTTTTGTAAAAGATTGCAGGTTTTCCTTTTTGTTGGCTAAAAGCAGTACTGTTTTAATCAGGTAGATTAAAAAGAAAATGGTTACAACAACAAAGTGTGTTTTTTTAATGATATCGAATGTTGACATAGGTTATAGTTTTTTCGAAGAAATTCCTTTGAAACAAAAATACTAATAATTAGTATTCATATAGCATAAACTTAAATTATGGATGAATAAAAATAAAATCGCCAATGAAAAAGCTACTGAAACATGAAAGATTATACTGATAATCAGTTAATTTAATTAAATTTACAAAAAAATTACAGAAGTGAAATTTTCTTTAGCCCTTTTTTTCTCCCTTTCTTTTACATTGCTGCGCTTTCAATTATTTTCTCAAGGTTGTAGTGATGCTGGAGTTTGTTCAGTTGGCTCGTTAAGTTTATTACAATTCAAATTTGAAATTCTTCACATTGATGAAATTAAATTAACTCCAATACTAATTGAAGATCCTGAATTAAATTCATCCGCACCTAAGAATTCACAAGAGGATTCTACCATACTGATACCCATTAAGCCACAAAAGGATTCTGTAAGAATTATGAACACTAGTAAGAAAAAATACTATTCTCAAAATCCTAAACATTCTTTTCAATTTACTACTTCATACGGCTTAGGTGAAAAGTCAACTTCTGTTATCACAACCCAATTGGAGGGTAATTTTAGAATCATCAATCAAAAACTTTTTGCACAGATAAAATTGCCACTTATATTCATTAGTGGTAAACTTGCCGATATCAATGGGTTGGGTGACCCTACAATAAGCTTGAGTTATATAGCGTTTATCAAAAGTAAAACTAATTTAAGTATAACAGGCGGGATAAAAATTCCGACAAATAACGCGAATATTTCGAAAGACAATTTGCCTCTTCCAATGGTATATCAAACCAGCTTAGGAACTACCGACGCTTTAATTGGGCTTAAATACACGTACAAAAAATGGGACTTCACTATAGGATACCAACATCCATTTAATACCAATAAAAATAAATACATACATAATTCCTTGAGTAAAGATAGTGCATCCTATAATAGCTATTTCGAATCTAATAGTCTTAAACGATCTGATGATGCAGTATTTAGAATTAACAGAAATATTTTATCAAAAAAATTGAATGCAAGTGCAGGATTGCTTTTTATTTACCACATGACGAATGATTATTTCACGGATATTTCGGGAGAGCGGGTAAGCTCAAAAGGATCCCAGGGATTAACCTTAAATTTGCATTTCTCAGGAATTGTGCCTGTATCAAAAAAACTAGATTTTGTCTTTATTTATGCGAATCCTTTAATTATTAGAAAATCCAGACCCGACGGTTTAACCCGAAGTTTTGTTATCATTCTTGGTTTAAAATATAATATATTTTAATCTCCCTTGTGGCTTGTACATAAAACTAATCTGACAATGCGTATCCCTTAAAGTGACCTCGGCGCGAGTCGAACGCGCAACCTTTGGTTTCGGAAACCAACACTCTATCCAGTTGAGCTACGAAGTCAATACTCCGTAAAGATAAAAACAATAAATTTATAAGGTTTTATACTAAAAGTTGCATACTTTCGTTAATAGAACGATGAGAAAAATACACATCATTACTATATTATTTTGGGGCTTCTCGCTATCCGCTCAAAACGACCTAAAATCATACCAATGGCGCGATCATTTACCCTATAATACTGCATTTTCAGTTACCAATCAGGGTAACAAAATTTTTGCCGTTTCTAATGTTTGCGTGTTTTCGTATAATAAAAGTGATAACTCATACGACAGATTAAACAAAGTATATGGTTATTCGGATATTGAGCCAACTATTGTAAAAAATAACCCTTACAATAATGCGCTTATGATTGTCTACAAAAACTCAAATATTGATATTGTAAAAGACGGGGTTATAATAAATGTTTCTGACTTATTACGTAAACAAAACATAGGTGATAAAACAGTAAACTCTATTACTTTTAACGGACCCTTGGCCTATTTATCCTGCGGATTTGGTATCGTAGTTTTTAACACTGAAACTTTTGAATTTAAAGACACTTACATTATTGGCCCGGGAGCAACCAACCTTAATGTTTACCAAGTTGCACTTTCAACAACTGATATTTTTGCCGCTACAAAGAGTGGTATTTATAAGGCTTCTTTAACTTCTCCAAATCTTTCCAGTTATACCAGTTGGAGTAAAGTAACAAATCTACCTGCCGGACCTTATAACGCCATAGTTTATTTTGGCGGAAAAATTATAGCCAATTTTTCTAAGTTTACTTTGTCAAACCAAACACTATTACAAGATACACTTTTTCAGTTTGACGGAACTTCCTGGAGTAAATATACTTCAAAAATTTACGTAATGGGCCCCTCCAATTCTTATTTCATTAGAGCTATGAGTGTTTCAGATGATAACACTAAGTTTTTTACCTGCGATCAATGGGGATTTGAGGCTTTTGATGTAAGTGGAAATATTGCCGCAAGAGTATGGGATTTCGGTTTTCCTTATACGAGCGTTTTTGGAGTAGTATCCGATCCTTCTGAAACTGATGTATATTGGGCAGCTACCACAAGCCAGGGTTTACTTAAAGTAAAAAATCAAGCAAGTTCTGCGGTTGCCCTTAGTGCGCAAACCTATTTTATTAATGGCCCAAGTTCAAGTGGTTCGGCACAAATAGCTATAATGGATAACAAAGTAGTTGTTGCTCCAGCCTATTTAGACCTTGGTCAGTTTCCATCTTTTAATCAAAATAGTGTATATAGTTTTCATGAGAATACATGGACAACGGCACTTAAAGTTGATACCGATTATTTATTTGATATCAGCACTGTAACCTTCGATAGGAATGATAAAAACCATTATTATGCAGGAAACTGGTATAACGGTGTGATTGAATATCAGAATGATGTTCAGATTCAACGTTACGATTATACCAACACTGCAGGATTGGTGCATCAAACTGATTATCCCGGAAGCACCATAACCCGTGTTGGCGGTGTTACAACCGATAGAGATAATAATCTTTGGGTAGCATTAGGCGAAACACAACATCTTTTTAGCGTTAAAAAAGCCGGCACTAATACGTGGATATCTTTAGATTTTGCTGCAATAACCGGGACCTCGTTAACCAATTTGCAAAGGCTAAGCCAGATAATTGTCGATTCATCTAAACAGGTTTGGGGTATTTCATACGGCACCGGATTATTTGTTTACAAAGCAGATGCCAATTTTTCTCAGCCCAATAATTCTAACGCAAAAAAATTAATAAATATTACCGGAAAAGGAGGATTACCAACCCTGGAAGTAATAAGTATTGCGGAAGATAAAAATGGCGATATATGGGTAGGAACAAATAAAGGAATTTATGTCTTTTATAATCCGGAAAGTATATTTACACAAACAACCGGCTGGGATGCTCAACCCATTTATATTGAACAAGACGGGCAAACTCAATTATTACTACAGACGGATGAAGTAACCTGCGTAACAGTTGACGGAGCAAATAATAAGTGGTGCGGAACGAGGTCTAGTGGATTGTACTGTTTCTCTCCTGACGGACAAAAACAACTATATCATTTTACTACCGATAACAGTCCGGTATTTTCAAATAGTATTATTGATGTAAAAGTAAACCCTAAAACGGGCGAGGTATTTATCAGCACAAATAAAGGAATGCTTTCGTTTCAGAACATAACTACCGAAGGGTTTGAGAATTTTACAAATGTGTATGCCTATCCTAATCCCGTAAAACCAAATTACGATGGACCCATTTTAATTCACGGAATGATTAATAATGCTGTGGTAAAAATTTTAGATGTTGCCGGAAATTTTGTTTTTGAAACAATTTCTCAAGGAGGTCAAGCGGTGTGGAATGGGAAAAATTTTAGCGGTAGCCGAGTAGCCAGCGGCGTTTACATTGTGCTTTGCCAAACAAGCGATGGCGACCAAAAAATAATGACCAAAATAATGTTGCTTAATTAAAATGCAACAAACTATACAAGGAATCGTTTTACAAAACACCAAGTATCAGGATAAAAAAAATATTCTGAAAATTTACACTTTACAAAACGGTTTGCAGAGTTACGCCATACACATTGGTCGTTCAAAATCTTCTAAAATAAAACCGGCGCATGTATTAGCGTTAAACCTAATTGAATTTATTGAAAACTCCCGTAAAACGCGCGAAGTACAAAATATAAGCGAGATACGTGTAACATATGTATATCAGCAACTTTTTTCTGATTTAAATAAAAATTGTATTTCTGTTTTTTTAAACGAGGTGCTTGTTAAAAGTTTAAAGGAGCAACACGAAAATAAAGAGTTGTATTTTTTTATTTCCGAAAAACTAAAAGAGCTTGATATATCAGAGAAAAACATTTCCAGTTTTCATTTGCATTTTTTAATTGAGCTGGCAAAGCACTTAGGTTTTTACCCGAATAATAATTACTCGGAAAAAAATTGTTTGTTTGATTTACAGGAAGGGGTTTTTACCGATAAGGCTCCACTCCACGCTTATTATACCGACAGCGAAACCTCTTTTGAGTTGAATAAATTAATTACCGCAAACTTTAACGAAGTAGATATATTATTTAACGGAAAAACCCGTAGCGAACTCCTAAAAACTTTGCTGCTGTTTTACAGACTACATGTACCAAACTTTGGAGAAGTAAAATCTTTACAGGTTTTGAAGGAAGTGCTTGCTTAGGAAGAAGTATAAGGAGATAGTATAAGTATAAGGACGAACAGAGAGCGTATGTATTTTCTAGGCTCTTGCTTCTTTTATCTTGCTTCTATTTTTTGAGGAAGACTAAGTCTTGCATCCATCTCTAACATAGCAGCCAAAACCAATTGAGAATAATTTTGTGAAGCAGTTTTAAATGCTTTTGCCTGAGTATGCCACAAGGTTTGTATTAAATCCATTCCACCATGTGTTGGTTTCATAACATCTAATGCAGCTTTTAAATTACCGGCCCCAGCATGATAAGCATGCATTACCAAAAGCCTGAACCACAAATCAGTTTCGTTATAACTGATACAAAGTGTATCTAACATTACTTTTACATTTGGAATACAAATAGTTTTCATCAAACTCGAAGCAGCATAGGCAGCTCTGTCAAAATCGGCACGCTCATCTATTTTACGGTTTACTTTTAAACCAAACATGCGCGCAACGGGTTTCATTAATTGAAATGGTCCGTAAGCACCAACATTTGATTTTTGTAACCGATTCGGGCTTTCAATTAAAAGTATTGCTTGTGCGTACCAAGGGTCTACATCATTTGCAACAAAATCAGTGATGCCCTGGTGTAAATTTAAATATGCTTTAGAAAAATCGTAGAAAAAACTTTTTCCCTCTACCAATAAAATTCTTGCGCTGTCGGTTAAACAAAAATAGGAACGAAGGCTATCGCGATAACAAAGTTTTTGTCCGTCAGAAAAAGTATTCCAGTTTTTTACTTGTACTTTATCGATTACACAACGGCTATTTGAGTGACACATCAAAGCAGAGTCTTTTGTTAAATGCATGATAGAGCGCCAGAATTTTACTTGCGGCATTGTATCGCATCGTAAATCGTAAAGTTGTTTGTCGTGTATATAACTTACGTCCTGCTTACGTTCATTATCATAAATGGTAATAACATCTCTTTTATAATCTGCCGGTACCGAAATTTCTTTAACCGTCCCGATAGCTATCGGGGTTGCTTTTTTTACAACAGGATTTACTCCGGAGAGGAAAAGAGAAGAAAGTATTAATATGGAGAGTACTTTGTGCATGCTAACGGAGTACAATATATTTAATATACCCTAATATACGCAAAATCCGTGCAAAAGTTCTAAACAGAGGCCATTTAATTGCAAATTTTAACAAAATAAGGGTAATTCCCTCC
>CAZZEI010000042.1:0-19882 GCA_964653165.1 uncultured Flavobacteriaceae bacterium
AAAAAGAAGGAAGATGAAAGTCTTCCTTCTTTTAAAGTTTTATCGGACAACAATGCAAGACATTACAATTTTTGTTGAAAATGCTGACGGAACAAAAACTCCACTAATTGCCCCAACTGATATGGGACTTAGTTTAATGGAATTTTTAAAAGCAAGCGACTATGAAATTTTAGCTACCTGTGGTGGAATTGCATTGTGCGCAACCTGTCACGTTTCTATACTAGCCGGAAATGAAAAGCTTTCTGAAATAAGTAATGATGAGTATGCAATGCTTGATACACTTCCCAATATTACAGATACCTCACGTTTATCCTGCCAGATAAAATTAAATCCGCAAATAGATGGGTTAACTGTAAAAATAATGGGTGACGGAAACTAGAATAAGCAAGAGTAGAGAAGCAAGAGCCAAGAAAAAGTGATTAAGTAACTAATCACTAAAAGTTTACCAGTCGTCTTTCTTTTTGCGGTCGCCGTCCTGTTTCATAACGGCTTTCAAATCGTCTGTAACTAATTTTATATCTGCATTGGCTGCCGATCGGATAAATTTCCAGGTTTGGTCTGTAATTTTCATTGAGCCTGCTTCAGGCACTTTTAAAAAAATATCTCCGCCCGACATACCATCTTTATTGGCTTTATGTTTAATATTTTTTACGGTGTAACGATATTTTCCCTCTTTGGCTTCAATTACAATATCCATTGTAATATGACCGTCTACTTCATTTTCCGGGTTCAATAATTTTTGCTTGTAAACAAAACTAATGTTGCATGTTGTATTATTTCCGGTATGGGTACCATTAGATTTTGTATATTTTTTTGCTTTCGCTATATACCAGTGATGTGTACGTTTGTTTATTTCTCCCGATGGGGCAGGAATCATTGGATTACTTGTATCAGCTGCCGGTGGCTCTACCACTTCCTGAGGTTTTTTCTTACCCTTTTTGCCGCTTTCTACAACCGGCGGTGGAGTAGGTGCTGCAAACTTAGCTTTGTCTACCGTAACGTTAATAATTTCACGTACCATTTTGGTTTCGTCCTCTTCCTCTTCTTGAGAGAAAACAAGAGTTGGTAAAATGATTAAAGTAAATAGTAAAAAAATTCTTTTTATCATATCGGGTTAATTATTCCTCATCAAAACTAAACAATCTCTTTTAATTTGCCTAAAAGGCTGAAAATCTCAATAAATAGCCGGATATTTTTCGGGATTTCCCTCACTCATTAAGTTGTAAACTGAGTCAAAAACATCATCGGCATTAGGTTTACTGAAATAATCTCCGTCACTACCATAGGCCGGTCTGTGCTCTTTAGAAGCCAGCGTTATGGGCTCTGCATCTAAATACTGATAACCACCCTGCGCCTCAAGTACCTGTTGCAATAAGTATGCCGAAGCTCCTCCAGGCACATCTTCATCTAAAAATAAAATACGGTTTGTTTTCTTTAACGATTCTACAATACTGTGATGAATATCAAAAGGTAATAATGTTTGCACGTCTATCAGCTCTACCGAAATGTCATGTTCCTGCAAAGCTTTAATAGCTTCTTGTGCCACACGAATGCAAGATCCATAGGTTACTATAGTTACATCGCTTCCCTCATTTACAATTTCCGGAATTCCCAAAGGTGTTTTAAATTCAGCAAAGTTTAGAGGCTGTTCTTCTTTTAAACGATAGGCATTTAAAGGTTCTATAACCAAAGCAGGTTCATCTGCCTCAAGCAAAGTATTATAAAATCCTGCAGCCTTAACCATGTTTCTCGGTACACAAATATGAATTCCTCTGCAAGCTCCAATTATCATTCCCATTGGAGAACCACTGTGCCAAACGCCTTCTAATCTGTGTCCGCGCGTCCGTACGATAACAGGTGCTTTTTGTTGACCTTTTGTTCGCCATTGTACAGTTGCCAAGTCATCGCTCATTATTTGTAAAGCATACAATAAATAATCTAAATACTGAATCTCAGCAATAGGACGCAACCCACGTAGTGCAAGGCCAATTGCTTGTCCCATAATTGTGCACTCTCGTATGCCTGTATCAAAAACACGATGTTCTCCGTATTTTTTCTGTAACCCTTCTAAACCCTGATTTACGCCGCCAATTTTTCCTGAGTCTTCTCCAAAAATTAAAACGTTAGGATATTTGGTAAGTAGCGCATCAAAATTATCGCGCAACACTTCGCGGCCGTCGCAGGTTTTTTTCTCTTCAGCATATTCAACTTCTTTTGTGGTAACAGCTAAAGCAGAATTTGAAAATAAACTTGAACTGAAACGCTCATCATTTTCTATTCGGGCATTACCTAACCAATCTGATAATTGATCACGAGAAGGTAAATTTTCTCCTTTAGTTAAACGTAAAACTTTTTTAATAGCAGTATGAATATCTTTTCTTATCGGCTCTTTTATAGAAAGCAATTCGTTTTTTATAGGAGTAATAAAAGAACCTTTTGCACTGTTACTTTCTAATTCTGTAAGCAATAAACTTACTTCCGAAATTTCTTTTTTAATTGGATCTAAGTAGGCCTTCCAGGCAGCATTTTTTGCGATACTTACAGCATCTCTTGCTTCTTCTTCTATTTTACTTAAAACTTCTTCGGTAGCTAATGCGTTTTGTATTATCCACTCGCGCATTTGTTTTATACAATCAAAATCGGTTTCCCACTGCAAACGCTCTTTGCTTTTGTAACGTTCGTGACTACCTGATGTAGAGTGACCCTGAGGCTGTGTTACTTCTTCTACATGCACTAAAACAGGCACATGCTCGGCGCGACAAATTTTTATTGCTTTTTCGTAGGTCTCGCAAAGGTGTGCGTAGTTCCATCCTTTGGTAAGCAGTATTTCGTAACCGTTTTTTTCTTTTGTGCGTTGAAATCCGATTAAAACTTCGCTTATGCTTTCTTTTGTTGTTTGGTATTTTTTCGGGACAGAAATTCCGTGTCCATCATCCCAAACGCTCATCAGCATGGGTACTTGTAAAACACCTGCTGCGTTTATTGTTTCCCAAAACATACCTTCAGATGTGGATGCATCGCCAATGGTTCCAAATGCAACTTCATTTCCTTTATTTGAAAGATGGGCAAATTTTTCGGTTTGCAAATCTGCATTTATTCTGAAAAAATGCGATGCGTAGGCTAACCCTAAAAGCCGTGGCATCTGACTGGCAGTTGGAGAAACATCGGCCGAAGAATTTTTTCTGTTTACAAGATCAAGAAAATTTCCTTTCTCATCAATAAACGGGGTAGCAAAGTGACCGCCCATTTGGCGTCCCGCACTCATTGGGTCGTGTTTAATATCGGTGTGACCGTATAAGCCTGCAAAATATTGTTCTAATGTAAGAGCGCCAATGGCCATCATAAAGGTTTGGTCGCGGTAGTATCCGCTTCTAAAATCGCCTGGCATAAAAACTTTTGCCATAGCAACTTGGGCTACTTCTTTTCCGTCGCCAAAAATGCCAAACTTTGCTTTGCCGGTTAATACTTCTTTACGGCCTAATAAGCTAGCCTGCCGACTCTCGTTAGCAATACGAAAATCGTTTAAAACAACTTTTTTAAACTCATCAAAGCTTAATCCGTTTAATGCAGATTGTTTGGCTTCACCACTCATCCTCTAAATTTTGCTCTAATATATGAAAAAAGGAAATACAGAGGAAAAGTTGTCAGTTGGCAGGGTCGGGAGGCAGTTTTATTTTATAATAACTAAACGCCCGTTTTGCAATATGTTTCCTTGGTTTACAAGTTTATACATATATACTCCGTTTAGTAAATCGGTAGTAGTTACTTCGATGCTATTTTCGGTTGCCAATAAATTTATGCTGTATACTTTCTTTCCCTGTATATCATATAACTCAAGTTTTGCATCTTGTTCAATAGTATAATTAACAGTAAAATTTCCACTATTGGGGTTGGGTTGTACTTTCAGTTTATTTTTCAAATTAATTTCATTAACACTAATCATACAATTTTGCACAGTTACTTTTATACTGTCATATGTAACACTGCTGCATTGCACTTTTTTTACATAATACATTGTTGTTACATACGGTATAGCCGTAGGGTTAGCAAGCGTACTATCATTCATATTTGTTTTAGGCCACCAGGTATACGCTGCATTATCATCGTAGTTGTTTCCTAAAACTAAACTATCGCAGTTGTTTACTGTTGTATCGTTTCTTGTAAGCGCAGGTTTTATTTCGGTTACAGAAACCATGTCTAAATAATAATATGCTCCTAACCAATTGGTATTATACGGCAGTGTTATCCAATTAATCTGATTGTATAAGTCAAAATTGCCCACCAACATATATGCTTTTTTTGTATTAGGGCTGTATGTTCCTTCAATCTTTGTCCAATTCATTGTATCAGTAATAATGCTTCCGGTAGGATTATTTATGTTTGCCGGATAATAATGCAGAAATGTACTGTCATATAGCGGTGGCGTATAATCTATTAAATGTGTAATAAGTGTATCAGAAAATAATGCCTGAATATTTGCAATAGCGTACTGAGATGTATCAGCAAGGCTTGTGTAAAAACTAACGCAGTAATTTTTACCCGGTAAAAGTGTATCTGTTAATTTAATTTCAGCCCATTCTCTAAAATCCTGACCCTCCGATGTATTCTGGAATAATAAAAAACCAGCGTAATTATTACCCGTTTTAGAATATTGAAAACCTGGAAAGTTTTTAGGGACGCCCATACTATTAGAAGGATAACAATTGGAATTACTAAATAAATTAGGCGAGTTTACTTCCTGCCAAGGAGTAGCTCCTATTATTTGACCAGGATAACATGTCGAAGAAATTGTTTCAAAACTGTAATTGGGAACAAGATTCTGCCCCTTGATAGAACCAAAAATCAAGAACCAACAACCAACAACCAATATTTGGAGTTTTTTTTTCATTACAAATATATCCCTGTATTCGCCTAAGCGAATACAGGGTACATAAAGATACAAAAATTATTTTATAATAACTAAGCGGCCATTTTGTAACATAACGTTATTGTATATTACTTTATACATATAAACTCCGTTTTGTAATTCAGTATTACTTATCTCTAAATAAGTTTCTGAATTTGGTAAGTTGGCAGTATAAACTTTTTTCCCTTCAATATCGTAAATTTCTAAAACGGCATCTTTTTCTATAATATAGTTTACAACAAAACTACCGTTGTTAGGATTAGGAAAAACATTTATAGCATTATCCTTATCAGTAATACTGTTTTTTTGTTCATTTTCTTCGGCAACACGATAAAGATTTCCACTAATGCAATTACTGCTATAAACAAGTTCTTGCCCGTGCAAAAGATTAAGAAGAGTGCGTGCTTCCCAAAACGCACCGCCATCAGTTTCTGGGCAGCCGTTTGCAATTGCAAATAAAGCACTGATATCGTTGCCGGTTATTTGCATTGTGTGCGTAGTATCTGCCAGTTTTATTTTTGTTGTATTTACCTGCTGTTGTTTTTGTTCGAGATTATTTGCAGGCATAAAACTATTTTTTGCAGTGGCTGTACTTACATCGTTTACAGCAAGTGCCTCATCAACCCCCGCCAACATACCGAAGCCGGTGTTTTGATTTTGCATATAAAATTGTTGCACATCAGAGGGTGCTGTATTATACAAATTGTCAAATTTAATTCTGTCAAACAAAAACCGTTGGTTCTTCCAAACACGCTCCGGTCCATTAAGCATGGCTGTACCGGTATCTTTTAAAATATGCCTTAGCCTTGCAGTATCTAAAACGATTACGGCTGTATCAGGCAACAAATTTCCGCTGATTGGACAGGTAGGTATTACCCAAGGTGGAAAAGGGCAGCCAGTATAAGCCGAACCACCGCCGGAAGAAATTAAAGTATTACAAGTGAATTTATCATATTTTGAAGTTGTATTACAAGGTGGTACCACAGCACCCTGATTATTTACAGCATTACTAAAGGAAACAAAATTTAATATAAGTTTTGATAAACCAGGATCGGAATTATTATAATTAGAAGTTTGCCAGGCGACAAAGTTAGAATTTCTCCAATCGTGGTTTGTCGGACTACTCATTGTTCCCTGAGGGCCAATGCTACTACCAAACAAATTGTAAGCAGACCATGTGTTTTTAAACTTGCAGTTATTAAAAACAGCAGGGTTACATGCACCGCTAAAAGATACACCCCAGTTTAAGGCAGTACCAACATTCGGGCAGGGATTACCAGGGAAGGGATAAGCAAGTATATTTCCAAAAACCGTCATGCTAGGACTGTTGGCTACAAGTATGCCATGAACACGGTTTTGCATACTGGCACCAAGCGTACTGCTGTACATAGATTCATTACAAACAACTTTACCATTCTCACATTGGCTTACATAAATACAGGCATTTACTTTTGCAAAGACACCTAATGGAATAGGATCAACCGATAACTCACCAAAAGACCCTATCGGTGTAAAAAAATTTGCTGAGCCATTATGTAAAATGTTTAAACCTCTTTTAATATTAAGCGCATAAATACAAAAGCGTTGCGCATGGCGTACCGTATTGCTGGTTATTTCATATCCTGTGTTTGGAATGTTTGAAGTATTACTTCCGGTAACATCTTCACAAAAAATGCCGGTGTTCATGTACAAGTTGGCAGTATTGGTTTGGCAGGGAATTCCCATTTCGTTACAGGTAATTCTAATTACACTTGCATTGTAATAATTGCGCATTATGTGAATGCCGGTTGCCATGCGATCAAAAAAGTTATTGCAAATACCATATATAGGTAACGGAGACAGGGAGCCGACAGTACCGCTACCCGGTATACAACTTATCTGCACACCATATTGCCCAAGCCACTGTCCGGGGTTTGCAAAATTACTCATTGCGTTTGTCTGGGTATTTTCAAAACGATTAAACTCTACGCTACTATATAAATAGTTATATATATCTATACCACGCAAGGTGTTGTAAAATAAATTGCCTCCATTATAACCCGCTGTAGGATGATTATCAACAGTTCCAATTGGTGGCAATGGTGGACAACCCATACTGCCAATTCTTATAAAATAGTCGAGTTTATCTATGCTGTAAGCATAAATACCTACACCCATTGCGGTTAATCCGACTAGCGGACCCGTTTTTCCGGGTTGAAGCGGGTTATAAACTCCGTTGCCCGGCATATTGCTAAATTGATTGTTGTAAACATCAAAATTAGAATTTTCCGCTAATATGCCGTAATTAAGATAGTCGAAAACATTCACCCCAAGAGAGGGAGAGCCAATAATAATTTCTGATAAGTTGGTGTGTCTTTGTAAAAGTACCCCTACATTACTTCTGTGGCCGTAATTTGTAAGACCTACCTGATACGGATTATTTTGCTAGTTATTTACAAAATTATTTTTCACCGTTGTGTACAAAGCCATATTACCCTTAAGTGCATTTAAAAAACCTGATGCAAAATTGCGGCATGTAATGATATTATTGTCTAAAAAAAATTGATTGACATTTATAGCATTTGTATTTGGAAGTACGTTGACCGCAATATTATTTTTATTGAATAAAGTATTTGAAATATTTATTATCGGCGTGCTATTTACATCCGTTGTAATACCATAAACAGCATCTTCAATTATTGATGCCTGTGAGGTAATTACCATAGCGTTACCTTTTGCAACTATGCCATACCACATACAGGCGCAAGTATGAAGGTAACTGCCTTTTATATTTAAAACACCGCTGCTTACAACCGTAATTTTTACTCCCTTGTCAATAAAAATATTTTTGCCCGTAAAACTAATCGACCCGTTTATGGTAATATCTTGTAGAATAGAAAAATTACCGGATGGAACTTGACTTTGAGAACTTAAAGTTGTAGGTACAAGTGCCGGAAATGCCATTTTAGGAATACAGCTGTAAGCAGGTGAATTAATTATAAAATCAAATTGCGTTGCGCAAACAGGACTGGTTTGAGTAGCTAGATTTAATGGATATGTCGCAGGAAAACTACCGGGCAAAGGCACTATGTTGCATATACCATAAAAACTACCTGCGTTGCAAATATTTCCATTGACCAGATTAGTATTACTTCCCAAACTTATTTTAACTGAGTCGTAAGAACAAGATGTTGCTGAAATTGGTATAACACTTGGAAGAGATCCAATGGGAGCACTTACACTATATGTTATGGCTACCTGTACATAATCTGATGGATTTGAATTATCCCAAACTTCAAAATATATGGTTTGCTGTCCAAGTGAACCAGTTGGTGCGTTATAAGTAGGAATTATGCTTACACCGAATATAGTGGCTCCACCATTCCATCGACAGCCGTAGAATGATGCTCCAAGAGGATTTGCACTAAAGGTAATAACGCCGCCCTGACAAATAACCGGATTACTAGACCCGAAAATGCTGCTGACAGTTGCGGTGACTAAAGCTTTACTTGTTAAAGAAAATAATACTGTAATACAAAGTGCAGCTAATTTTTTAAGCCATAAGTTTTTTGTTTTCATAAAAATAGATTTTAGGTAAAGCAAACCTATGGTTATTTTTGATAAATGCAAGCGAATTATAAAAATAAATCTACTTTTAAATGGGAACTTTTTTAGAGTAATTTACAAGTAGCTATATTATTTCCTTTGCTTAGTGTTAAGTAAAGAAGAAAAGAAGCTATATAAGCGCATTGGTGTACGTCTTACTGAGTTAAGGAAAAAGGCTGGCTACACAAGTCAGGAAACTTTTGCCTACGATGCTGAAATTCCTCGTGCATTATACGGAAGGTATGAAAAAGGAGCTAATCTAACGATGTTCAGCCTCTATAAAATACTTAAATTTCATAAAATCTCATTTAAAGAATTTTTTTTGAAGGGTTTCGATAACCTTAAATGAAATTTTTCCAAGGAAACGATCTATTTCAGTTGAAGTACCCCCCCACTCACTTAACAATTGAACCATAGAACTCCCGATAGCTATTGGGATGAATAGCGAAATAAGAAGTAAAATGCATTCACTTCGACAAGCTCAGTACATAGCACTTCAAATGTTCTAAATTCAAATGTTCTACTATTCTTCCTTCAAATAGATTTTAATAGCAATTTTGATAAGGGCTGACTAATTCATACCTTTATAAAAAATACAGCAAATGAAAGCTATAGAAACTACGGGATATATTGACAAACCCGGCTTATTGAGACTTGATAAAAAAATCAACTTCAATAAAAAGAAGCAATTAAAAGTTATCATTCTAATTAACGAAGATGATGAAATTAATGAATCTGCTTGGTTGAGCGGACTTTCTATAAACCCTGCTTTTGATTTTTTAAAAGAAGAGAAAGAAAATATTTATTCTATAACTGACGGCAGCCCTTTTAAAAGATGAAATACAAGATTATTCTCGTTCCTTTTCCCTTTGACGACTTTTCTGCACACAAGGTAAGGCCTGCGATATGTCTGACTGACCCAATAGGAAAGTATAATCACATTGTAATTGCATTTATTACAAGTCAAGTGCCTTCAGGTTTAAATAAGACTGACATTGTTGTTGAGGAGGGCACGAAGTACTTTAACAAAACAGGACTAAAGATTACTTCAACGATTAGGATTCATCGCTTGGTAACAGTTCCTGTTGGCCTAATAAAGCGTGAATTAGGGAAAGCATCTACTGAGCTTCAAAAAGAGATTAAGCAAAGGCTACAGGAATTATTTGATTTAAAAAAATAAAAACCGATTAGGGTCGTGGCCCCATAACTATCAGGATGCAATACATGCCTTTACAAAGCGATAGCATATGGGGTTGGAATATTTACAGTTTGAAGATGGAGATATGAATAATTAGTATATGAAAAAAATAGGAGTTTTAACATCAGGAGGTGACGCACCCGGTATGAATGCCTGCTTACGCGCTGTGGTGCGTACCGCTTTGTATCATAATCTTGAGGTTATTGGTTTTAAGCATGGATATGAAGGGTTGATACATGATGAGCATATTCAGCTCAACCATAAATCGGTTGCAAACATTATTCAGCGCGGCGGCACTATTTTAAAAACTGCCCGCAGCAAACGTTTTATGACGGAGGAAGGTATGCAAAAAGCAGCCGAAACTTTAAAGAAAAATAATATTGATGCTTTGGTTGCCATTGGCGGTGATGGTACTTTTAGAGGAGCTATTGCATTATCAAAAATATGTACCGTGCCTATTGTTGGTTGTCCGGGCACAATTGACAACGATTTAGTGGGAACAGATTATACAATTGGCTATGATACTGCCATTAACACCGTAGTTGATGCGGTTGATAAAATACGTGATACTGCTGAGAGTCACGACCGTGTTTTTATTGTAGAAGTGATGGGACGTGATGCCGGATTAATTGCTTTACGAAGCGGAATAGGCTCGGGCGCAGAGGCGATTTTAATTCCGGAGACAAAAAACGATGTAGAAAAATTAATCGAGAGATTAAATAGAAGTCGAAAAGATAAAGCCAGTAAAATAATTATTGTAGCAGAGGGCGATGAGAGTGGTGGAGCATACAAAGTCGCTGAATTGGTAAAAAAGCATTTTCCGCAATTTGATATGCGCGTAAGTATTTTGGGGCACATGCAACGCGGTGGCTCGCCTACATGCATGGAGCGCGTAAACGCCAGCAGAATGGGTTATGCTGCCATAGATGGACTTTTAAAAGGAAAGAAAAACGTAATGGCAGGAGTAGTTAATAATGAAATTGTTTATACTGAATTTGAAAAAGCGGTGAAGCACATTGATGAATTACATCCTGATATGGTTAAGATGATGGAGATACTTTCTGCTTAAACAAAAACATATTGCCACTAAGGCTCTAAGAAGCAAAGAAACACTAAAAAATTCTTTGTGAAACTTAGTGTTTTCGTGGCTTTGTGGCAAAAAATCTTTGCTGATTAGCAGAAAGATTCTTAATTGCTTTTCATTTTCAAGCCCTGTATCGCAACACAAACCCAAGCTGCAATTAATGCAACGCCGCCTATAGGAGTAATTGGGCCTAAAATTGATAAACCTCCAATGCCGGTTAAATTTCTGGTGGTGAGTAAATACAAGGAACCGCTGAATAAAATAATTCCTATTACAAACAAATAACCGGCAGCATTAAATAGTTTGTACTGTTTGTCTTTATTCATAAAATAAATTACGAGCAAAACAATCGCATGAAACAACTGGTATTTGGTGGCTGTTTCAAAACCGCTTAATTGGTCGGCAGTAATTATACCTTCGTGCATTTTCATTTTTAAAGCGTGTGCGCCTAAAGCTCCAAAAGCTACACCTGTTGCGCCAAACAGTCCGGCAATAAATAAAAAGATGTTTTTCATTTTTCTATTCGCTTATCATAAAATTTTTTCAATTCCTGTTTTTCGGTTATGAATTCAACCGCATCAATTACTTGTAAAAAATTTCGGTGGTCTTCTATGTAATCATAAGAAAACTCAGCAATTTTTACTTTTGAAAGCCTATAATCAAAAACTGACAGCAACATTTTTAATTGGAGGGCGTTTATGCAGTTATGACTTACAAACCATTTAGCGTCTTTCATTCGGTTAAGCTCTGTATGGTTGTCTTTTAAAAGTTGTAAATTTATTTTCAATAAAGAATCAGAAATTGCTTTTATACAAACCGAGGGAGGAGGATATATCTCGTTTAATTTGTCTTGTTCATTTTTTTGTTTGTGTAATGCAATAAAGATGGAATTAATTTTTGTCTCAGGCGATTGTGCTTTTACAGTAGTATCACTATGTGTATCATTAACAGAAATAAAACTGAGTTGGCGTTTCCCGTTTTTATCAGAAATGCTATAAGTAAAATCACGTTTGCTTATCGGTTTCCCATTTTGTATTAAAAAAACCTTAGCGCTGAAATCGGAAATAGATTTGTCGAGGAATACTACTTTTATCCTACAGGTATCGTCATAAATTTTCCTGACTTTTACATTTGCCTGAGCGCTGTCGTTTATTTGCTTATCGTCAACAAAAAGTAAAAATTTTTGCCCGTTTTCGCTCAATACAATTAAATTATTCTGAGCTGTTACAAAAGCAGTAATACTAACAAGATAAATAAATAACCACTTTAATCGCATGCTCACAAAATTAAGCTATTTTTACACGGTAAATCAATTATGAAAAAAATTCTTGTCATAGGTGCCGGACGTTCTACAGTTTCTTTAATTGATTATTTGATAAATAATGCTCAAAAATTCAATTGGCAAATAATAGTTGCCGATATGGATTTAAAACTTGCGCAAAGTAAAACAGGTAACAACGCTAATGCAACAGCCATACAATTTGATGTACAAAACGAGCAACAGTGTAAATCAGAAATTGCAAAAGTAGATTTTGTTATTTCTATGCTTCCTGCATTTATGCATTTCCCGGTTGCTAAAAATTGTGTTGAGTTGGGCAAACATCTTGCTACAGCAAGTTATGTTTCAGAACAAATGCAGTCTTTAAACGAAGAAGCTAAGAAAAAAGGAATTTTATTGTTGAATGAATGCGGATTAGACCCCGGTATTGATCACGCATCAGCCATGAAAATAATTGATGAAATACATGCATCGGGTGGAGAAATAACTTCTTTTAAATCGTATTGCGGAGGTTTGGTCGCTCCTGAAAGTAATGATAATCCGTGGGGATATAAATTCTCCTGGAACCCGAGAAATGTTGTGTTAGCCGGACAAGGAACTGCACATTATTTAGAAAACGGAGAAATAAAATACATTCCTTATAACCGTGTTTTTTCTCAAACAGAAATTATTACTGTGGATGGTTACGGTTCTTTTGACGGATATGCTAATCGTGATTCTTTGAGTTACCAAAAACCTTACGGACTGCATAAAATCAAAACTTTATTGAGGGGAACCATGCGTAATCAAGGGTATTGCAAGGCGTGGAATATTTTTGTTAAGCTTGGTTTAACAGATGATTCCTATGTTATAAAAGATGCCAATAAATTTAGTTATTCTTCTTTACTTAACTCTTACTTACCCAATGAAAATGGAAATTTGCGGAAACGCCTGACAGATTTTATGGGAAGCGAAGCAGATAATGAAGCAATTGATAAAATTGAATGGCTTGGTTTTTTTGAAGACGTAAAAATTGAAATGAATGAAGGAACTCCTGCGGCGCTATTGCAAAATCTTTTGGAGAAAAAATGGCTGCTTAAGGACAATGATAAAGACATGATTATTATGCAACATCTTTTTGAAATTGACAATACAAGAAACGCAAAGCTTCCAAAAAAAATTATTTCTTCTTTGGTTGTGAAGGGCGAAAACCAAAATCATACTGCAATGGCCAAAACAGTAGGTTTGCCTTTGGGTATTTGTGTTAAAAACTTGCTGAACGGCAAATTTAGTTTAACCGGAGTGCAAATTCCTACTGATAAACAAATATATTTGCCCTTGTTAGAAGAACTTAAAGACTTTGGAATCATTTTTGAAGAGAAACAAATAAACCAATCAGTATGAAAAAAAATATTTTAATCATCTTAGCAATAGCATTTACCAAGTTAAATGCGCAGAACGGAAAAGGAAAAATGTTTCCGGAAATGGTTGCGGAAACTTTTAGCGAAAAACCGCTTAATCTGCCTGCCGATACCAAGGGAAAATTTACTATAATTGGTATGTGTTTTAATAAAGATGCCGAGGGAGATTTACAAACATGGCTAAATCCATTATACAACGCTTACGTTGTAAAGCACGAAGGCAATGAAGCATTTGGCGTTGCTGCAACAGCTGATGTAAATTTTTATTTTATGCCTAAATTCAGTATTCTTAATCAGATATTTGAAAAAGGAAGTAAAAACAAAATAAAAACGCAGACCGATAAAGCATTTTGGCCTAACCTGATGTTTTATACCAGCGGATTGAAAGATTACAAAAAAGCATTAGAAGTTGAAACAACCGATCAGCCATTTATTTATGTCCTTGATAAAGATGGAAAAATTGTCCACGTAGAAAAAGGCGTGTGCAACGAAAAGAAAATGGCAGCCATCGATGATCATTTGGACGGAGAATAATACAAAGGTTGCCACAGATTTCGCGGATTAACACAGATTTCCTTCACAGATTAAAATTTATTTTTTTGTATTTTATTTGTAAGAATTAATTTTCTCTTAAAAATTAATGTATTAAACAAAAAATTTGTGTGGCTGTTAATCTGTGTTAATCCGTGAAATCGGTGGCAAAAAGGAAGGTGCCAATCGTTTGGAGCGGTTGCTTCACTTCTGTATCAGTGCCATAATTTCATCAACAACCTTCATGGTGTGGTAAGCTTCATCTAAAGTAATAGCAGCTGTTTTTTTATTTTTAATTGCATCGGCAAATAATTGCAATTCGTGAGCGATTGCGTTTACGAGTTTTACTTCTAAATTTTCGTGAATAATATTTTTGTTCTGTACGATTCCCTTTACTAAAGTCTTATTTAAAAAATCTAAAGTCAGGTAATTTTCTTTTTGAAAAACATGCATTTTACGCGCACTTTCTGATGCCACTCGGTTTACTCTTAAATTTGCGACACAGCCATTATCAAATTCTATTCGTGCTTCTGCAATATCGTAAGTCTCACACAAAACAGAAGAACCCGTAGCATTAATTTTTTTTATGTTCGATTTCACAAGGTGCAATACCAAATCAATATCGTGTATCATCAAATCTAAAACAACCGAAACATCTGTGCCTCTTACATTGTAAGTTGCAAATCTTTCGCAATCAATAAAAAGCGGACGAGAAATAAAACTTTCTGCCGCTAAAAATGCAGGATTAAAGCGTTCAACGTGTCCGGCTTGAGCAATAACACCGGCTTCGCTTGCTAATAATGCCAGTTTTTTTGCTTCGGCAGAATTAAGTGTAACAGGTTTTTCAATAAAAACATGTTTTCCCGCTTTAATTGCTTTGCAAGCATACTCAAAATGAAATGGTGTTGGAGTAACAATAGAGATGGCATCGCATTTTTCTATCAACTCATGGGCACTTTTGAAATTTTCAATTCCAGATTCTATTTTTAAACTTGAATCCGTATCGTAAAAACCTATAATTTTAAAATCAGGGAGTGATTTAAGCAAAGAAAGGTGAATTTTTCCTAAATGACCAAGACCTATAATACCTATCCTAATCATATTTTACCAATATTTAAAATCCGAAAATGGAACGCTGATGACGCGGATTTGTATGATTTTAAAATGATTTTTTTAGTTTCAAAGCTTTGCATTATCAGGTATTTCAATGTTTTTCAATATTTAATCCGCGTTCATCATATTAATCTGCGTTATCTGCGTTCCCTTGTATTAAAAAGTGCCGAGGCGCCTTGTTTTGTCAAACTTAGGCTTAATTAAAAGTTGAATGTTAGTAAACCACTAAAGATATTCATGCCATGATGTTAATTTTAAAATAGATTTGCGCCCATGATGGATAGGGTAGATACATTTCTGCATAAGGGCAAGAGAAAAAAATTGATAGAATTATTGCGCGCAAAAGGCTTTAAGAACGAACAAGTACTTGCGGCCATGGAAAAAGTTCCGCGTCATGCCTTTTTAGACAGCGCATTTTTAAACTTTGCTTACGATGACGAAGCATTTCCAATAGGGGAGGGACAAACCATATCACACCCAAGTACCGTTATCATGCAGACCGAAATATTGCAGATTAGAAAAGGCGATAGAATATTAGAAATAGGTACAGGTTGTGGTTACCAGACAGCAGTTTTGATTGAAATGGGTGCGAAGGTATTTACAATTGAGCGTCAGGAAAAATTATATGAAAAGACAAAAGTGCTTCTTCCCTCTTTGGGTTATTCGGCTCGCTTTTTTTACGGAGATGGATATAAAGGACTACCGGTTCACGCCCCCTTTGATAAAATTATTGTCACAGCCGGTGCTCCATATCCTCCCGATGATTTGTTAAAACAAATGGCCAACGGTGGTATTATGGTTATACCGATTGGTAAAGGCTCGGAACAAACGATGAACGTTATACGTAGAAAAGGCGAAACATCTTTTGACCGGGTAGAACTCGGCAAGTACAAATTTGTGCCGATGATAAAGAATAAAAGCTAACCTACGAACTACGAATAACAGCCTTACGAATGGTACGAATAGCTTCATCTTCCAAACATAATTAATACAAAGATTTACATATCTACGAATAGCAGCCAACGAATTGTACGAATAGTTGCATTATTGATTAAACTAATCAGAACCCAATTTCAATTGAATGATAAATTTAAACAGAATCACTAACAACTTTGAGATCCAATCAAATAGCTTAACTTTAATTTTTTGAGACCACAAATTATTACGACATAGTTTTAAGGCAAATAATTACTAGAGATACACTCATCTAAATAATTGTTTTCAAATAGTTTACTTTTCTGCAAATTTTAAAATTCGTATATTCGTAAGGCTGTTATTCGTATTCGTAGTTATTCACAAAATCCTGTTTAAAAGAAAAGCCGTCCTCATTTATACGTTTTATTAAACATTTAACTTTGCACTCAATAAACTTAACTTATGTTAAACCAAAACAGAAAAAACATGAAAAAATCATTATTAGTACTAGCATTGGCTTTCGGTGTTACCACTGCCTTTGCACAAGATTTAACTTCGAAAAAAGGTGAGCCTATTCTTCCGGAGGCTGAAGATTGGGGTATCGGTATCGATGCTAGCCCTTTCTTAACTTACGCACAGGGTATTTTCGGTAAAACCTCAACAACTTCGGTTCCAACTTGGGATTTTATGACCAGCAACCAAACAATCACTGTTAAGTATTTTAAAGATGAAAAAACGGCTTATCGCGCAGCAGTTCGTTTAGGTTTCGGGTCACAAACATGGAAAAATATTGTAGACCAAGATGCTTCTACAACAACTCCAAAGGCTACAGTTGTGGACGTTAAGAAAACTTCAACAAGTGGTATCGGTATAAGTGGTGGTATTGAAATGCGTAAAGGTAAAACCCGTTTGCAAGGGTATTATGGTGCTGAAGTTGGTATTTTCTTTGGAAGTGTACTTGGGCATGATAAGTATACTTATGGTAATCCTTTGAACATTTCAACAGGTGGTGGGACTTCCACAACAAGTTGGTCTACAATTCCTAACTCTGGCAGTTTTGTTGGTTCTCGTACTACTGATTTAAAGAATGGTTCTACCTTCCAATTCGCTCTTCGTGGATTTATCGGTGCTGAGTATTTCTTCATGCCAAAAATGTCTTTAGGCGGTGAATTCGGTTGGGGATTAGGCTTCACTTCAACAGGCGAGGGTTCTCAAACTACGGAAACTGTATCTGCTACCAGCGTAACATCAACTACAACTAAAGTTGCTGGTTCTAGCAAATTTGGTTTAGATACTGATAATTGGAATTCAGCTTTCGGCAAAACTTTAGGGGCACTACGCTTGAACCTGTATTTCTAGTATTTAATAGAATATCTTTTAAAGAGTCCCCTTTCGCCAATGGCGGAGGGGTTTTTTTTTTTGCTTTTAAACCTACAAGGTTTCTTTAACCTTGTAGGTATAGTTATCGAAATATGGAATATTGAGTGCCTACAATTTTCCTTATCTTTGAAGTATGAAAAAATTAAGACAAAAACCTCTTGATTTTGTAATTGACAAACTCACAAACTCTATCGAAAACACCTCTACTGGTGAGGTGTTTGACACAGAAGTTGTGCGAATGACTGTTAAAGATTTGAAACAAATTAACAAAGTTGATTACTTGTTTGATTGGAGAAAAGAGATTAGGGATAAGACCAAAGAAGTTTACAAACTCACTACAGTAAACAACCCAACAATCATTCAAGGACTAATAAGTATTGAGGACAAGCAAGACCATGTTTTCATGCACTTAATTGAGAGTGTAAAATTCAACAAGAATAAAGATAAAATTTATTTAGGTGTTCCGGGAAACCTTGTTGCGTATGCTTGCAAGGTTTCGGTTCACAAAGGTTATCAGGGCTTTCTTGCTTTTGACGCTAAAACATCGTTAATCAAACACTATCAAGAATCACTTTACGCCACTCATTTTCGTGGACTGCGAATGTTTATAGAAACAACCGCAGCACTACGGCTAATTTCTAAATACTTTAAATCATAAATAAAATGGGACTAATAAGAGAACCAAAAAATGTTGACTTCACAGTTCAATCAAAACCTTGGACAGAAGAAGAACTTCGTGATTTCAGAAAGTTGATGACCGAACTGAAAGCAAAAAATGCTGCAATAAAACTTCGTGCCAAAACTGCAAGAAAGAAAGTTGTTGCGTAATGACAATTAAAGAGCTAAATAAATCTAAAACACCAATAGTCAAAATTAATAAGGCACTTGATAAACTTGCCGGTAAAGTGCTTTTCCCCGACAAGTTGGAGGAAGCTAATTGCATACTTAAGACCGTTGGTTTACCTAAGACTAAGACTTCACGTTATGAATAACAAATGCAATATAAAAAATTTAACTGATAATGGCATGGGTACAGTTCATCAAAAGAATATGACTAATGAAAAGTTAATTTTAGACGCCAAACGTACCAGCCAAATATTTAAAGAACAAAGACAAAAAAACAAAGCTGCTTAAATAGGTACTTATATCTTTTAAAGAGTCCCTTGCCCAATTGGCAGGGGCTTTTTTTTTGTTTAAAATGTTGTACTTTCGGGTAACTTTTGTATATTTGTACTTTGAGCGAAACGGAAAAATTCAGAACGGTCATTACTTACAAAAACTACTTTGAAGAGTTTCTTCGTAAACAAAAGCAAAAAGTAAGAGAAAAAATAACATGGACATTTTTGCTGATTGAAGAAGTAAAAATAATTCCGGAGAAGTATTTAAAACACTTAGAAGGAACCGAAGGACTTTATGAAATTCGTATTCAGCTGGGCAATGATATTTTTAGAATATTCTGTTTTTTTGACAAAGGGAAATTGGTTGTTTTAGCGAATGGTTTTCAAAAGAAATCTCAAAAAACACCAAAGCAGGAAATTACAATAGCACTTAAAATAATGAAAGAATACTATGAAGACAAAAAATAATACCAAAACCCTTGCTCAGCTAGTTGAAGAGCAATACGGTAAAAAGGGAAACCCTAAGAGAGATAAATTTGAAAAGGGATATCAAGCTTTCAAATTGGGAGCAATGATTCATGATGCCCGAATTGAAAAGGGTTTAACACAGGAAGAACTTGCGGAAAAGTGTGGAACTACGAAATCCTATATTTCGAGAATTGAGAATAATATTAAAGAAGTTCGTATTTCAACTCTGCAGAAAATTGTGGAACTTGGTTTTGGCGGACAATTGCAACTTTCCATCAAACTTTAACGCCCAAAACCTGCAAGGTTTCTTGAACCTTGTAGGTTTCAGGGGCTTTTTCTGTAACTTTACAAAATGAAAAACTTACTCATCTTTCTATCTCTATATTTAGTCCTGAGTACCCAATACTCCTTTGCTCAAAACAAAACCGATGCAAAAGGCAAACAAGGATATTGGGAGAAGACAGACCCGGCCACAAAAAAAATAATTTACAAGGGCACTTTTAAAGATGATAAACCTCAGGGGTTGTTTACGTACTATTATAAAGGGATGGATACGGTACATACCAAAATGGATTTCAGGCAGAATGGAAAATTGGCGTACGCACAACTTTTTCATTGGACCGGAAAATTGCAGGCAAAAGGAAAATACATTGGCGAGCAAAAGGATTCTATTTGGAACTTTTATGATGATAAAGGAGTTTTAATTTCTACAGAGGGATATTTAGTGGGAAAAAAGAATGGTGTATCTAAAATATTTTTCCCTGACGGAAAAGTTTCAGAAGAAAAAATATATAAAAGTGGTGTTTTAGAAGGTCCGTTTAAAACATACTTTGATTTAAAAGTCTTAAAAGCGGAAGGAGCCTACAAAAACAATAATTATGATGGCAGATGTGCCTGGTATTATC
>CAZZEI010000043.1:0-19460 GCA_964653165.1 uncultured Flavobacteriaceae bacterium
GTAATTTACCCCAGGTGCCGCCAAACTCGTAACCAAAAGCCATCCCCGGGTTTTCTGTAAAATGAATCTTAAACCAAGAAAAAAAAGTATGCTCCTCGCCTAAGTAAAAATGTGTTTTTACATACATTTTTATAATCTGGTCGGCAAGCAAAACACCAACTATTACAAAAAGAGCTATTTTTAACTGTTTGCGCATAAGCCTTGCAAAGATAGAATTTGCTTGTAAATAGCATACAATAAATTAAGTTTGCATGATGACTGATGAACAACTACTGGAGATAGCTATACGCGCAAGCCTTACCGCCGGCGATAAAATACTTGAAGTATATGAAAAACCTTTTCGTGTTAAGTTTAAAGACGATAAGAGTCCTGTTACCGATGCAGATATGCAGGCCAGTAAAATAATTTCAGAATTATTAGAACCAACACAAATACCTGTTATTTCTGAAGAAGAAAATATTCCTGCTTACGAACTACGGAAAAATTTCAACCGACTGTGGTTGGTCGACCCGCTTGATGGCACCAAAGAGTTTGTTAAAAAAAACGGTGAGTTTAGTGTAAACATTGGTTTAATAGAAAATAATTTTCCGCTCTTAGGTGTAGTTTATATGCCCGTGATAAAAGAGATTTATTTTGCTGCTCCCGGCATTGGGGCTTTTAAAATAAACCATGAAGTAATGACTCAACTCGATGCAAAAAAACTATCCTTGCAAGAATTAATTGTTCATTCAAAAAAACTGCCATTTCAAAAACCTTATGCCTATACCATTGTTGCGAGTCGTTCTCATTTAAGCAAAGATACTTTTGCCCATCTGCAAAAAATGAAACTCGAAAAAGGAGAAACAGATATAATTTACAGCGGCAGTTCGGTTAAAATGTGTTGGGTTGCTGAAGGGAAAGCACATGAATACCCCCGCTTTGGCAGGACAATGGAGTGGGACACGGCAGCCGGACAAGCTATTGTAGAATGTGCCGGTGGAGAATTTTTAAATTTTGAAACAAAAACCCGACTTTCCTACAACAAAATCAGCTTAGAAAACCCTGAGTTTATTGCCCAATGCAAAAATATTTCTTAAATTTCCTAAAATTTTAACCCATGAAAAAAATATTCCTTTTCATTTTATCGGTTTTTTCTTTTTGTGCTTCAGCGCAACAAGAATTCAGTTCGTTTACAAATACAGGTAGAGGTTGCGCCACTGCATTTGCCACCGATTATCATGCTGTAGGAATTAACCCTGCCAATTTAGGTTGGGGAAGCCGATATGAAGGTAAAAAATTTACTATGGGCTTTTCTGAATTTACAGGCTCTGTTTATTCTGACTCGCTTAGAAAAGATGATTTGCGTAATTCAATTGTTGGATTAATTACCGGTAATAACACAACTTTATCCTATGCACAAAAAATACAAGCCGTAAATAATTTTACACAAAGTGGGTTTACCCTGAATGCCGACTTAGGTTCGTTCGGACTTGCCCTTAACACAAAAGTTGCAGGTGGTTTTGCTTTTCGAATCAACGATCATTTTCAATGGTACAGTAAATTGGGTGCAGAAGCCGCCAACTTAATTTTTTTAGGAAAAACTTCCAGTCTTTTCGATTCACTTACAATTCAATTAGCAAATGGCAGTACTAATACCATTGCTAATCACGATAATTTAAGTCCCGATACAGCTAACATGGTTTTAACCGGAACTTGCAATGCTCCAAAACTATTATCAAAAATATTAAACGGAAGTCAAATGACTTTAACCTGGTATCGAGAGTATAATCTTTCGTACGGAAAAAAAATTGTTGGTTTTGATAGTCTCTTTGCAATTTACGGTGGAATAGGTGTAAAATATATTCAGGGCTTAGCAATGCTTGATATTAAATCAGAAGGCGGAGTACTCACAGGCTTCAGTTCCTTGAGCCCGTCTTTTGGTGTTAATTACGGAACTGCTGCCTCAACAGCCAATCAAGTTGTTGGCGAAGGATTTCCTAAAACGGTTGGTAATGGTTATGGATTTGATTTTGGTGCGAGTGTGGTTATTAAACGAAAACTTGTTTTAGGTGCTTCACTTATAAATGTAGGGAAGATTGATTGGACAGGAAATGTTTATCAATTAAAAGATACACTAATGATAAGTCTTACAAGTGCAGGCGTACAAAATTTTAATCTTTTTAATCAACTTAAAAATATGCTTGGTCCCGACGGTATGTTTAAGATAACAGGCGAACAAAAATACACCACACAATTACCCGGAATGGTAAGAGCAGGAGCCAGTTTATTGTTGGGTAAAATTGCCCATTTAGGGGTTGATTTTGTTATGCCTACAAATAGCAACGTACCGGGCACCATTAAAAATCCTATAATTGGTATAGGTGGAGATATAACCCCCGTACCTTGGCTTAGGTTACAAGCAGGATTTATTACTGGAGGAAACTACGACTATCAAATACCTGTTGGGTTCGTTATTATTGCTCCGGGCGGAGCTTATGAAATGGGTATTGCATCGCGCGATGCGATTACTTTTTTCACCCAGCACGGCCCTACTCTTTCGCTTAGTACCGGCTTTATCAGGATGAGGTTTTAATCCTTAAGCATTTCTTTTGATTAAATATAGGGGGCTGCCACCCCTAATCAGACTTCCAATAATAAAGTCTTTTTTTCTTTAATTTTTGCGTCAATTGGTCTACTTTTGTATAAACAAATACAAATTAATTAAAATCAACTTACCATGATTAAAAAATTATCTATTGCTTTATTTCTCTTTGCAGGAATTAGCTTATTCGCACAAAATGATATGCGAAATTGGTCAACGAACCAACAGTCGTCAAAATCATTCATTGAAAATAAAGGGCAGTTCCCAAAAGTAAATAATGCAAACGTTGAATTTGCAATTGATGACAACGGGACTAAAATTTATTTTTCTTCAACCGGGATCACCTATTCTTTCTTTCAAAATGAAATTAAAAGCAAAAAAGAGATTGAGCGGGAGCTGTTAAGTGGGAAAAGTGAAAGCGAGCGTGAGAGAGAAGAACATGAATCAAGTGTAAAAACCGATAAGGTAAATATTACCTGGGAAAACGCCAATCCCTCTACCAAAATAATTGCAGCAGAAAAATCAGAAACTTATTTCAGCTACGCAATTAAAACGGGCACCGAGGTAACTAACATCAATAATATTAACGGGTATAAAAAAATTACCTACAAAGACTTATATCCCAACATTGATGTGATATATACTTTTCATCCTGCCGAAGGAATAAAATACGCTGTTATTTTACATCCCGGAGCTGATGCGTCTCAGGTAAAAATGAAATATAGCGATGCAACTAAAATTAGTGTAAGCGCTGATAACAATCTTTACATAAAAACAATTTTTGGAAACATCATTGACCATGCTCCCGTTACTTTTTACGCGAATGATAAATCTTCTTTAATTTCTTCGAAGTTTATTAAGTCCGGAAATTCTATTTCTTTTCAGTTAGGCGCATACGATAAAAATAGAACTGTAATTATCGATCCATGGACCCAAACACCCGCATTATCAAATTCTAACGGTGTGTGGGAATGTGAGAAAGACGCAGCAGGAAATGTATATATTATTGGTGGCGATATGCCGATGAAATTATTAAAATATGCGCCAACAGGTGGTGCGCCAATATGGACCTATGTTACTCCGTGGGATACCTCAAATAGCTGGTTAGGAACTTTCGTGACTGATTTGTCAGGTAACAGCTACGTTACAGCCGGCTCAACTGCTGAGTTGGAAAAAATTAATACAAGCGCAGGGATGACGTACCATGTTACAGGAGGTGGTCTGGATGAATATTGGAATATTGCTTTTAACTGCGATCAAACAAAATTAATTATTGGCGGAACGCGATTAGTTGGATTTCCTACGCCAGTTGGCGATGGAATGATATTTGAGATCAACACCGTAACCGGAAATGTAATTTCAACGAAAAAAGTAGGAACGTGCCGCCCCGGGTTTCTGGGAATTAATGATATAGAAGAAGTGCGTGCAATAACTTCTTCTTACAATGCAAGATATTACTATATGACACTAGATACGCTTGGAACCTTTGATCAAAACTTTGCTTCATGCGCTTCTTCAAATAATGGTATTTTATTCGAAAGAAATCACGCGTATGCGTTTGGATACAAATGTGAAGATTGGCGCCCTAAGGGCAATTCGGGAATTATGGCTATGCGGGCAAATAAAAATTTTCTTTATACGCAAAACGGAACAACTGTAGATAAACGTTCGCTTATGAATGGTGCAATTCTTTTCTCAGCAGCAATTCCGGGTGGGGTTTCTACTTCAAGTTTGGGAAAAAATCAGGTAGGTAACAGCGGGCTTGACATTGACAGTTGCGGAAATGTTTACGTTGGTTCAACTAACGGTGTAATTAAATATGACGCTAACTTAAGTTTATTAAGCAACACCGCCGTTGGATTTCACGTGTACGATGTTTCTGTAAGTTATGGCGGAAACGTTATTGTTTGCGGTGCAACAGGTGTATCAACTACTGTAAGCAGAACAGGAACTGTTCAATCTTTAAATTTATCTTCTTGCGATCCTTCTGTTTTAGCTTGTTGCGATGCAAATTTTTGTAGCGTAGGCGGGCCTTATTGTACTACCGATCCATCCTTTACATTATCGCCGGTAACTGCCGGAGGAACATGGAGCGGTCCGGGAGTAAACGCTTCAGGAGTTTTTAACCCTGCAACTGCCGGTTCAGGTACACACACTGTTGTTTATACACTTCCTTGCGGAAGCACTTCAACAAATATTGTTGTTAATGCTTGCGCAACTTTAAACGTTTGTATTAGCGGATCAACATTAAGTGTAACAGGTGGAACTCCTGCTTATACTTGGCAAACTCAAACTACTTCTGCAAACTGTTCTGCTTGCATAATAGGTTGTACTTTTCCGGCGAATTGTTCAGTAACAGTAACCAGTTGGACAACTGTTGCAACAGGCACTTCAACATTTACTCCCGGCAGTTATCCTGTACACGTATTTGATAATGCAGGAAACTCTTATACAATAACTACCAGTGGCTCTGTTCCAACTTGTTCGGTAAGCTGTGCTGCGCCTACTGTATCTGTACAATCTACAACCAGCGTAACTTGTTTTAACGGAAACAACGGTGCCGGCACAGTAATCGCCGCGCCTTCCGGTACCTATACTTATACCTGGATGAATGGTTCATTAAACGGAGCCTCACAAGCCGGACTTTCGGCCGGTGTTTATACTGTTACCGCAGTTAATGGAGCGTGTTCGGGTACGGTTGCTGTTACTATAGCGCAACCTTCAGCCGCATTAAGTGCATCTGCATCTGTTACACAAGGCATAACCTGTGCCGGAACCACTACAGGAGCTGCTTCTGTTACTATTTCTGGTGGTACACCAAACTATTCGGTAATTTGGAGTAATAGTGCAACGGGTACAAGTATTTCAAACGTTGGTGCAGGTGTTTATACGTATACCGTAACCGATATAAATTCATGTGTAACTACGGGTTCTGTAAGTCTCCCTAATCCTCCCGATATTCTTGTAAGTGCAAACATTACACAGACAAGCTGTATTGCTTCAACCGGTGCCGCTACAATAAATGTAAATGGTGGAACGCCCGGATATACTTATAGCTGGAGCAGCGGACAAACTACAAATATAGTTACCAATTTAGGAGTTGGAGTTTATACAATTACAGTAACTGATGCCAATAATTGTGTTGCTTCTATTACACTTAATATGACATGCTCAACAGGGATTGATCAATATTCTGCGTTAGCCGACCTAATGATAATTTATCCTAACCCTGCCAACGAAATGTTGCATGTAGATTTGCTTGGTAAATTGCAAACAACAAATTACGAGGTTCGCATTCTTGATCTTCTTGGAAAAGAAATTAAAAGTAAAAAATCGGATACAAATGGAGGCTCTATGCAGTTAGAAATAACCGACCTGAGTGTAGGTGTTTACATTGTAAGCATTAAAACAGATGATGTTGTTATAACAAAGAAATTTATTATACAGCGATAAAAAACAAACCCGATTATATCGGGACATGATGTTTCCCGGTTTCATTTTTTAGTGAAGGTAAAATTTGGGAAATAAAACCCGCCTTGGTAAGAAGGCGGGTTTTTTATTTCCGTTTCGTCATGCTGTCCCGATAGCTATCGGGATAGTTTCAGCACCTGCTCTTGTCGGAGGGCTTGAGACCTAGAAATACCGAAACTAGTTCGGAATAGGTAAGTTCAGCGTAAAGTAGATTTTTAGCAGGGAATCAATTCCCTGTGACAATTATTTTTCTTCCTGCTGAGTTATTTATTCTTACAAAATAAATTCCGTTATTTAAATGATCAATGATTAAACTATATTCACTTTTGTTTTCAACCTTGTTTTCAAAAAGTTTTTCTCCAATTGAATTAAAAAGTTCAATATTTTTAATTCCGGTTGAAGAGGAAATTAAAACTGAATTCCCGTTTGAAGGATTCGGATAAATTGAAAACGAATTGCCATTATAAATATCGTTCATTCCCACAAAACAACCCTGCCCGGCTAATTCATTTACCAAGGCCGTATGTTTGTTTTGAATAAACGATTTAATACCCGGAATGTTTGAGCCTCCGGGGTTGCCGGGAACATTAATGGTTGAAGTAATATTATTTAAAAACTGTGTGTATGTATAAAATTTGTTGGTATCGTTTTGTACATCCACCATAATCATATTTTTCAAACTATCAATTTTCGCATCTAAATTTGCATTGGAAAAATAATTTGCCATGTTACAGATTTCGGTAACCAACATATCCTTATAAGTAGTGTTAGCTAACATTTTTTGATACAATGGTCTATTAGCTTGCGGATTTGAAATAAAGAACATACTTAATGCTTCGATTTGGGCTACCGTCATTCCCATTGTAAAATTACCAAACGACTCGTTTACATCCCATATTATGTAGCCAAACTTAAGTGTAGTGCTATCATCGTAAATATAATAATTGTGTCCCGATCCCAAATAAGAATCCAGATTTGAAAAAATGTTTGTATGCGCCCACCCTTTAATTGTACTTGCAGTATTCATTACAGCTTCTAATGAATCGTAAAAACTTATTGCCGAAGTGTTTGCAATTTTATCAATTAAACGCACCAAATCGCTCCAATTATTTGTTGTGGTATTTGTTTTTAGTTCATACTTGTTGTAATACAAACTTGCTGTACTGCCCAACCACTTTAAATCTCCCGACGGGTCTCCCTTAAACAGATTTCCCTTTTTGTCGGGAAAATGATCATCGAGAAAAGTTTTATTTATTTCTTCCACTAAAGCATATAATCCCCAGTAAACATTGTTAAGGTAAACCCGCGCATACGTACAACGGGGCGAAATTACACCCATCTGGTTTGCAAAATCAAGAGCCAGTTTCTCACGGAGAAAGCTCGGGTCTTTAAAGCCATTATTTAAATTAAATTTTTTTAACCCATCATGATGCAGGATAGTATTAAATTCATCCATTCCTATTTTTAGTGATTTTTTATCGCCCGGGTTATTGTAAGAAGAATTTCCTTTAAATTTTACACCTACGTCAACATACGATGTTCCGTTAAAAGTTATATTACATTTCATATAAATATCCGTAATATAATTTGCTTTGAGCGAATCCCACCAACCGGCTTGAGAAAAATTTAAGTACACATCATGAATTTGCGGGGTTCCAAATACAATATCTCCCGCTGTGTTTTGGGCAATTGATTTTAATTGACAAAACTGTAAAAACAGGGAGAGGATAAAAATCCGTACGCATACTTTCATTGTGTTTAATGTATTAATTCAGATTAAAAATAAGTAAAAAAATTTAATAAAAAAATTATATCTTAAATGATATAACAAACTTAATGGCAAGATTATTAAAGGTATTCTGCTTTTGATAAGGCCCGTATCGATAAAAAACTCCTATCCCATAGGTTGAAATATCGCTTTTTAGAAGGTGCAAAAATCTGATTCCACTCTCAAAATACCCTTTTTCCATGCTCGTGACGGATATATTATAAATATTTGTCGGATTACTAATCGTACCAATTGCCATGCTGTGTACCAATTCTATTTCGGGGTTAAACTTTTTACGCAACCTTAAAAATTTGCCTATGTTGTGATTTAAAAAAAGTGCGGCATACTCACTCGATGCAAATTCATTCAAGCCCATTGTTTCAAATGTACTACTTGCCGAAACATTAAATTTTCCATAAAGCGAGCCTCTGTTATTGTACAACATCGTGTAAGGTAAATTGCCAATTACTTTTCCGCCCATTAAGAGAACATTGGTTTTACCAATAGTTTTAAAAGTTTTGCTCGCCTCAAACTTTACATCAAATTTCCAGTAATCAAAATTACCGGTCTGCTCAAAATAAGTTTGATTTAATCCCTTAGTAATATTTACAAACAAAACCGGATAATCACTTCCCAAAGAAATTTTGCTACGAAGTGTTTGCAGAAATTTTTCTTTATACAAAAACTTTAATTGTACCCCTGCTTCATTAAAATTAAATGTATCACGCAGCGTTGTTGTGCCATCACTTGCTGTATATCCATATTGCGCATAGCCGTAACGCTGCTGGTGATTTACAAATACATTAGCCCGCAAATATTTTAATGCGCGAAAACTGAAAGAGCTTTGGTATTTAGTTATGTGATCGAAAATTGAAACATACGCATCTCGATATAGCTCTGATGAATTTAATGTACGGAGATTCTCAAAAAACCGTACGCCTCCCGATTCGACTAAGTCGTTTTCGTACAACACATTAAATTTCAATTCCTTTTTCTTCCATAAAATAACGGAGGCGTCTCCCCCGTATTTCCACGCTTTATCGCCAAAACCATATCCTGCATAACCTCCAATTCTAAAAACTTTACTAAATTTTTGATTGGTGTGTAATCCGGCGCCTAAACGAACAGCTTCATAATCGTTTACTTTTAAAATTTTATCAAGGGCAAGATCAAATATTCCTATTGGCAAAGAATTAGTAAATAAGGCTTCCAGAATTAAAAATTTCCTATCAAGGTCCTCTGCCTTTCCAACACTATCAATCGTTTTATATGTTTGCTGCTCTTTTTTGTTAATGGAATCGCTTCGGTATTTATTCCAGAATTCCTCACTTTGCTTATCGGCATTTTTATCAATTTCTACTTCTACCTCATTAAATTTTTTCTTCTTTAGTTCAGGATTAAGCACAATATCTTTTATGTAAGAACGACTCACTGCTTTCATGTTTGCCTTTTGATTGGGATCCTTCTTGCTGCTTACCGAAGCGTTTTTCCATATCCAATCTGTATTCAACTGCACCGGAAACCATTGTAAACTATCCCTAAACTCATACTTTTGCTGCACTTTTATACTCAGCAAATAATCATCCGGTCTATCAGGCTCAGCAATCACGTTTTGTAAGGCATATCTATTTGTATTTATGTAGAGTGCCCCCTTCAAGCCCATAAAATTTTTATTTTTCTTTGGTCTGAAAGAAATTACATACACTGTATCTTTTCCACTATACAACGTATCTTCTATATTGAAAAAATATTTTTTTGTGCTTCCTCCGCTTATCGGGTTAAGGTATTTTTCTTCAAGCACGGTAATAAAATCATCGTAAAAACTAAACGACTGAAGCTGTGTTGCCATAATTGCAAATGGCGAGTTTTTAAATCCGGAAACACGTGAAGCCAAAACTGTTTCATGATTATTATCAGGGTATAAAAACTGTCGCTCTGTAATTGATTCCATTAAAAAAAGATGTTGCTTTTTAAAAAATTTCTCGATGTTGTTAAGGGTAGTATCTCCTGCCGAAACACTATCAATGTTGGCTTTTAAATCGGCGGTTACAAAAAATTTATTATAGCTGTTGTACGTAAACGAGTGCATTTTTTCAGGATTATTTTTATCCCTCATTTTAGTTGCCCTTTTTATTATTCTATGTGCAGGATTTTCTCCTGCCGTTACAGTTATTTCGTTCAGTGAAATGCCCTTAGAATTTAATCTGATAACAATTTTGTGAGGGTCTTTAAACTCATTTATAACATAGCTTTTAGGCTGATAACTGATATATGAAATTTGTAAAACAACATTTTTATCATCCGTTGGCATAGTCAATTCAAACTTCCCGTCAATATCCGATAGTGTACCCATCTGACTGTTTTTAATGAGTATGCTGACAAAAGGAAGTGATTGTCCGGTGGCAGCATCAATAATTTTTCCCTGTAAAGTAGTTTGAGCACTTAAAATAGTAGTTAAGAGTAAAAAAAAAGCCAGAAAACTGCTTTTACAATACACTTTTAGATATTTCGATAGATTGCCCAAATCACTGCAAACTTAAGCATAATAAGGTGTTTAACCAATGAGACGCTTCGGAAAATTATTCGTAATTTTGGGTATAATTTTAATATGGAGAAAATAGCTTTAATTACCGGAATAACCGGACAGGACGGCGCTTATCTTGCCGAACTTTTATTAAAAAAAGGATACATTGTACATGGCATTAAACGGCGAAGCTCCATGTTTAATACCGATAGAATAGATCATTTGTATCAGGATTATCATGAAAAAAATGTAAAATTCTTTTTGCATTATGGCGACATGACAGATTCTACCAATCTCATACGTTTAATAAACGAGATAAAACCTGATGAAATTTATAACCTTGCAGCTCAATCGCACGTAAAAGTTAGTTTTGAAACTCCTGAATATACGGCTAACGCTGATGCAATTGGTACTTTACGTATTCTGGAAGCAATACGTATTCTGAAATTAGAAAAGAAAACACGCTTTTATCAGGCTTCTACCAGTGAGATGTATGGCTTAGTACAAGAAATACCTCAAACAGAAAAAACTCCATTTTATCCACGCAGTCCATACGGAGTAGCAAAACTTTACGGGTATTGGATTACTAAAAACTACCGCGAATCGTACGGTATGTTTGCGTGTAACGGCATTTTATTTAATCATGAAAGTCCTTTGCGTGGCGAAACTTTTGTTACACGAAAAATTACAAGAGCTGTTGCAAAAATTAGTTTAGAGATGCAGCAAAAACTTTTTATTGGTAATTTAGATTCTGAACGTGATTGGGGACATGCTAAAGATTATGTAGAAGGAATGTGGCGCATTTTGCAACATAGCGAAGCGGACGATTTTGTTTTGGCAACAAACAAAAAAATAACTGTACGCTCATTTATTGAAATGGCTTTTGCAGAAACAGGAGTTGTAATTGAGTGGAAAGGCAAAGGAGTGGATGAAAAAGGGTACAATAAAAAAACCAATGCGGTTTTAGTGGAGGTTGACGCAAATTATTTTCGTCCATCGGAAGTTGAATTACTCATTGGCGATTACAGCAAGGCAAAGCAAAAATTAGGATGGGAACCAAAACACACAGTAGAACAACTTTGTAAAGAAATGGTGCAATCTGATATTGAGATTTTTAAACGCGATAAACTTTTAACTCAGCACGGTCATTCTGTTTTAAATCAGAATGAGTAATCCTTTCGATTTTAACTGATGGAATTATCTTCTAAATTATATGTTGCAGGCCATAAAGGAATGGTTGGTAGTGCGCTTGTAAGAAATTTAAAAGCGCATGGCTTCACTAATCTTGTTTTAAAAACGCGTGCAGAGTTGGATTTATGCAAACAAAGTGATGTTCTCGATTTTTTTGAAAAAGAAAAACCAGAATATGTTTTTTTAGCCGCCGCTAAAGTTGGTGGCATTCATGCCAATAATACCTATCGTGCTAATTTTATTTATGAAAATTTAATGGTGCAAAATAATATTATTCATTCTGCCTATTTGCACAAGGTAAAAAAACTCATGTTCTTGGGTTCATCTTGTATTTATCCCAAACTTGCTCCACAACCTCTAAAAGAAGAATATCTTTTAACGGGTGCTTTAGAATACACCAACGAACCTTATGCTGTTGCAAAAATAGCAGGGATAAAAATGTGCGAATCCTATCACCTGCAATACGGATGTGATTTTATTTCGGTAATGCCGACAAATTTATATGGACCCAACGATAATTATGATTTAAATAATTCGCATGTGTTGCCGGCTCTTCTTCGCAAATTTCATGACGCAAAAGAAAATAATTTGCCCGAAGTTATTGTGTGGGGTACGGGCGCTCCTCGCCGTGAATTTATGCACGCCGATGATATGGCCGATGCTTGTGTACACTTAATGAAAAATTACACCGGCGATAAATTCGTAAACATTGGTGTTGGAAGCGATATAAGCATAAAAGAACTTGCTCATTTAATTAAAAACATTGTTGGTTATACCGGCGAAATCATTTTTGACACAAGTAAACTCGATGGCACTGCACGGAAATTAATGGATGTTTCATTTTTACATAGTATGGGCTGGACACATAAAATAAATTTAGAACAAGGTATAAAAAGTGTTTATTCCGAATTTAAGGAAAACAAACATGTACGCACCGCATAAACAATATGATTTTTTCGAAATTAAAAAATAGCTCTTTTCTTTTTCTTGCCTCATGCTTCTTGTCTCTTGCCTCATCACAAGCGCAATCGCTTTTATTCCCTACCGATTACCTTTTCAGTGTTCAATCTCAAAAAGCGGACTTAACTGATACCACTTCAATTATTCATTCTTCTTTACAGCCATTTATATTTAGAGAAATTCCGCCTGACACATTTAAAAAATTAATAGCGGGTGACGATCCTTTCTTTGATAAAGTTTTTTATGAAAATCTGCTTCAGCTTAGACACATTGATAATTCATCAGGATACCCCAGAAAATTTAACATCGATGTAAATCCCATTTTAAATTTTTCGTACTCAAAAGATTTGTCAGATACTACAAATGCTACTCTTACCACTAACACACGTGGCTTTTGGGTTAGAGGAGAGCTGGGGCAAAAATTAATTTTTGAATCGGCTTTTATGGAGAATCAATCCACCTTTCCAACTTATTTAAAAGATTATTCTACCGTTTCAGGTGTTGTTCCCGGTCAAGGACGTTGGAAAGTTTTTAAAAAAGATGGGTTTGATTACGCAATGGCAAGTGCAATTTTGCATTATCAGCAAGGAAAAAATTTCTCTATTCGTTTAGGACATGGAAAACAAAAAATTGGCAATGGCTACCGTTCTTTATTGTTGAGCGATAATGCTTTTAATTATCCTTATGCACAATTAACTGCAAGTTTTTTAAAACAGAAATTGCAATATTCACAAACCTATGCCGTATTAATGAATCTTACCGATGGAGGAACAAAAATCCCGCCCGGTATTGAGCGCATCTATCAGAAAAAAGCTGCTTCCTTCCAGCATCTAAGCTGGCATACATCAAAATATTTAGATATTTATTTTTTTCAGGGAATGATTTGGCAGGCAACCGATACCAATAACGAAATGCATTTAAATGGGTATTATGCCAATCCTGTAATTTTCACAAATCTTGGAAAATACGGATTTAATAATGCTAATCATATTTTAACAGGCGGTGGTTTTGAGATACATCCTTTTAAAAAAACTTCCTTGTATGCTCAGTTTATGTATGATGGGGTTGACAAAGACGGAAAACCAAATTATGGATACCAGGCTGGATTAAAATTATTTGATGTTTTGGGATTAAAAAATTTATTTCTTCAATACGAATTTAATTATGTAAGCAGATATTCTTACCAAAACAGTAAATACTCAACTCAGGATTATACACACTACAACCAAACATTAACCACGCCTTCCTTGTTCCCCATGGAACACATCGGCATGATTTCTTACACTTATAAAAGAGTCTTTATTCAGTTAAAAGAAAATTACTCAAACGGCGAGTTTTCAGGTGTAAAACAATCCGTAAATTATTTCGATGCTAAAATTGGCTATATGATAAATCCTCACTACAACTTTACCATCGCCATGGGAACAACCTTGCGTACCTATTTAGATGAGTTTGTTAGTTCTAAATCACAGCAAATGCAATTATTTTATGTAAGTTTAAGAACATCTTTGTATAATTTATATTACGACTTTTAATTATGACTGCATTAGTACTTGGTTTAGTTTTTGTCACTTCTTTTTTGGTAGTGTTATATTCAACACCTCCATTAATTAAAGTGGCTATTTTAAAACGTTTGTTCGATGAGCCTGGCGAACGTAAAATACACAAACGCGTTGTGCCTACTATTGGAGGTATTATTATTTTTGCAGCCACACTTTTTTCTTATAGTCTTTGGTTCGAACTCGATTTTACTAAAGTGCGCAACATGTTCGAGCTCACTCAGGTGTACCAATACATTAGGGAATTTAAATTAGTTGTAGCCACTTTACTCATGTTGTTTTTTGTAGGCATCAAAGATGATATTATTGGAACCGCGCCCATCAAAAAATTAATTGCCCAAGTTCTGGCAGCATTAATACTTGTTTTGGTTGCCAATATTCGAATTACAGGTTTGCATGGCATTTTTGAAGTATATGAAATTCCCTATTGGGCAAGTGTTTTTTTATCACTCTTTACTTTTATTGTAGTAATTAATGCCTTTAATTTAATTGATGGGGTTGATGGACTTGCGGCCGGAGTTGGTTTTATTGTTGCAATGACCTTTGGCGTCTGGTTTATTTTTGCAGGCGACATTATTCTCGCTTCCCTTGCATTTGCACTGGGTGGTTCTTTGCTTGGATTTTTAGTTTTTAATTTTAGTCCGGCTAAAATATTTATGGGCGATTCCGGTTCCCTTACAATCGGGCTTATTGCTTGTGTTCTCGCAATAAAATTAATTGAATATCCGGTAGATAAATTGCAGGCTATGCAAACCTATTTATCCAAGCCGGTTTTTGTTATTGCAACATTAATTTATCCGCTTGCCGACACACTTCGTGTTTTTACGGTACGTGCTTCAACGGGAGTTTCTCCTTTTTCGGCCGACAGGAATCACCTGCATCATCGTTTAATTGACTGCGGATTAAGCCACCGCATGACGGCTATTCTCATTTACCTTTTTAATTTTATGGTGATTGGTATTTCAATCGTTACTTTCAAATTTAATGCAAGTATTGCATTACTTATTGTTGTGCTATTTGCATTACTCAATGCGGGAGTATTGCAATTAGTATACAGATCGAAAAATAAAAATAAAACGGCTCCTGAAGATTAAAACGTATATATTTTTTTGTTTATTCCTTGTTTCATGCTTTTGCTTTTCGCAAAGCGATGCACAAAACGCTTTTCTTAATACTGATTTGAACAATTTAATTGACGCTCATTATATTAAATACCCTAATGAAAGATTTCATTCTTCTATCAAGCCCTATATACAATATTCAATAAGAGATGCTGATGACAGCACTTTTCATTTGAAGAATTATAAAATAAAAAATTATTTTTTATTTAATGACATCCGTTCCAAGCCCCAATACAGAAATCGTTTTGCAGCACAATTTTTACCCCAAATTGACGCGCAGGCAGGATATGATGCCTTACAAAATAAATTTGTAAGTGAAACGTCGGGCGGGATGTATTCGCGTTTAGACATTAATGATGATTTTTCTGCCGATTTTACTTTTATTGGCGGACAGGTTTCCTACCCTAATTTTACCGATACCCTTGTTTCTCAGTATAAAATTATTCCCGGCTTGGGTTTTGCCTACGGAAACAATAATAAATATACGTTTACAAACTTTACAGGTCATCTTTCTTATTCTCCTATTCGCGTTGTAAATTTTCAGTTAGGAAAAGATAAGTTGTTTATAGGCGATGGTTACCGTTCGTTATTACTGTCTGACGTGGCAAATAATTATCCGTATTTTAAAACAACAGTCAACATTTGGAAATTACAGTATAGCGTTTGGTATAGTTATTTTAATAATGTCAACTCTGTAAATCCCACCCGAAATACTTTATCAAATAAGTTTGGTACATTTCATTATCTGAGTCTTAATGTAACTCCAGGTTTTAATATTAGTTTGTTTGAGTCTGAGGTTTGGCAAGGAAAAGATACCAACCGCACGCGCAGCTTTGATCCAAATTATTTAAATCCCATCATTTTTTACAGACCGGTTGAATATTCATTAGGCTCAGGAGATAATGCAATACTTGGATTAAACACCTCGGTTAAATTTTTGAACCAGTATAAATTATATGGTCAGATTGTAATTGACGAATTTCTTTTAAAAGAAATGCGGTCAGGAAAAGGATGGTGGGGTAACAAGCAAGGGTTTCAGCTAGGATTTAAATATCTGGATTTATTTGGAATTAAAAATCTTTCGATGCAAGTAGAATATAATTGGGTTAAGCCCTACACCTATTCTCACGGCAGTACACAACAAAGTTACACCCATTACAATCAACCTCTGGCACATCCATTTGGCGCAAATTTTAAAGAGACAATTGGTTTTTTAACCTATAAACATGCCCGCTGGCAAATTGAAGCAAAGGCAGTTTATGCAGAAATTGGCAAAGACACCACTTATTCAAAATACAGTGTAGGGCAAAATATTTTTTTAAGCTACAATACACGTGGGCATGACTATGGTCATTATGTTGGCCAAGGTGTAAAATATCACTTTTTACAGGGTGAATTAAAATTTACTTATTTTATAATACCCGGACTTAATTTGCGTTTAGAGCTTGGAATAATACAGCGCTATGTTAAAGGTGAGTATGGATACTTAAATGAAACGCCCTTTATATACGCAGGGATAAGAACATCGATGCATAATTTTTATAGAGATTTTTAATATGAATTTATTTAAAGTATTTAAATATATAAAAGGATACTGGCGCTATGCGACGTTAAATATTTCGTTTAATGTATTGTTTTCTCTTTTCTCAGTTGTGTCAATAGCGCTCGTTATTCCTTTTATGCAATTGCTGTTTCAAAAAGACAATTCTGATTACATTAAAATTCTTAGTGAGGGGAAGCCTGTTTTTTCTTTGAATCACGCAGTAGATTATATCTCAGGGACTTTTAATTATACTATGGCAGAGATAATTGTCAACTCAGGTAAACTTGAGGCCTTGCTATTAATTTGTATTGCCGTATTTATTTTAACTTTTTGTAAAAATATATTCAGGTATTTCGCTATGTATTTTTTGGCTCCGATACGAAATGGTGTTGTGCGTGACTTAAGAAATAAATTACTTACAAAATCATTAGACCTTCCTCTCTCCTACTACAGTAATGAAAGCAAAGGAGATATGATGAGCAGGATGACTACCGACGTACAGGAAATTGAGTGGAGCATAATGCAGACTTTAGAATTAGTCTTCAGAGAACCGTTAACCATTATCATCTCATTAATTATGATGATTTCTATTAGCGGGTATTTGACCATGTATGTGTTTTTATTCTTACCTATTGCCGGAGTAATTGTTGCGCTGATAGGGAAAAGTTTAAAGCGCTCCTCTGTGAAAAGCAAAGAAAAATTAGGTAGACTCTTTAATATTATGGAAGAGACACTTGGCGGATTAAAAATTATCAAGGCCTTTACAGGTGAACTTTTTGTGGCGAATAAATTTAAAACGATAAATAATGAGTACACTAGAATATCAATAGGCATTTATCGCAAAACTGATTTATCATCTCCATTAAGCGAAATTGTTGTTACAGCAATACTAATGCTGATTTTATTTATTGGTGGTAAAATGGTCATTGCAAATGATGGCGCCTTAACTGCTGCGGCATTTATTGGTTATTTTGCTATGGCATCGCAAATTGTTCCGCCTATTAAACAAATAACACAAGCTTATAATAATATTCAAAAAGGAATTGCCTCCGAGGAAAGGATAAATAAAATATTGCATGCCGAAAATACAATTATCGAAATCAGCAATCCTGTTGAACTGAATTCCTTATCCCAAAAACTTGAATTTAAAAATGTTTCGTTTGCATATACTAAAGGTGATTCTGGACATGTGCTAAAAAACATTAATCTTGTTATTCCTAAAGGGAAAACAATTGCTCTTGTAGGTCAATCAGGGTCAGGCAAAACCACACTAACAGATATGATTGCCCGTTTTTATGATTGCGATGCAGGAGAAATTTTATTTGATGAGACAAATATTAAAAATGCTTCTTTGAAAAGTCTGCGTAAAATGCTAGGTATTGTTTCGCAAGAACCTGTTTTATTTAATGATACGGTTTTTAACAATATTGCATTTGGTTTAGAAAATATTTCAGAAGCACAGGTAATGGAAGCTGCACGTATTGCTAATGCGCATGATTTTATTATGCAAATGCCGGATGGTTATCAAACAAATATTGGTGACAGGGGTTCGAAATTAAGTGGTGGTCAGCGCCAACGGATGAGTATTGCACGTGCAGTATTAAAAAACCCTCCCGTATTAATTTTAGATGAGGCTACTTCAGCTCTTGACAGTGAAAATGAAAAAATGGTGCAAGATGCTTTACAAAAATTAATGCAAAACCGCACTACGGTAGTTATAGCACACCGACTTTCAACTATTATAAACGCCGATGAAATAGTTGTATTAGAAAAAGGTCAGATTATCGAGCGCGGAGCTCATCGCGAACTTCTTGAAAAGAAGGGTGCTTATTACAGACTTTCTGAAATGCAGCAGTTGAAGTAATTGTCACAAAATAATTGTGACTTTTTCTTGTACCCTACGGATTGGATTTATCGAACTTAATGCATGGCTTTCAAGACCTTAGAGACCTAATGAACTCCAGCTTCAATACCTTATTAAAATGAACTGAGTAATTTTATTTCATTACGATATAACACCAATTTTTTATCATTCTCTAATTGTTTTAATAAACGAGAAATAACTACTCTGCTGGTTCCCATTTCCTCCGCAATTTGTTTATGGGAAAGTTGTATTGCATTTTTCCCCGTTACTTTTGCTTTTGCTTTTAGATATTTAACTAATCTCTCGTCAAACTTTTGGAAAGCGATACTTTCTAAAGATTTTAAAAGCTCATTGAATCTTTGAGTAAAACTGCTGAAAATATAGCTTTTCCAACTTGGATATTTAACTAGCCATTCATTTAATTTATTATTTGGAATAGCTATAAGCTCAACATTGTCTTCGGCAATAGCTTTAATCTCACTCTTTTTTGCTTCCATGCAACAAGCATAAGCCATTGCACAACTTTCATTATTACTTAAATAGTATAAAATAATCTCCCTGTCTTCATCATCTTTTCGCATGACACGAAGAGTGCCACTTATTATTATGGGCATAAAACGAATTGGTTTTCCATAATCCATGACAATTTCACCCTCTTTAAAATTACGAATTTCCCCTACCTCTATTATTTCGTTAATCAGGTTTTTCTCAAAAATTGATGAAAATTTTGTTTTTATGTCATTCATAGCTTACAGGAGTTAAATTTTAAAGTCGATTAAAAAATTAAAGTTAACCATATTTACCTTGTTGTAGACATATTTTAGATTATCATATGTTTCGCCTTGTTTTATTTTATAAGCTACCAAAAACCTTAATTC
>CAZZEI010000044.1:0-19451 GCA_964653165.1 uncultured Flavobacteriaceae bacterium
GGCAGCTTTACCATCAGCACCAACAGCAGGAGTTGCAGTAGCACCTGCAGCAGCATCAGTAGCAGCTGCAACCGGTTTAACTTCCTCTTCAACAGCACGTGTAACAGTAACCGAAGCAACCGTTAAGTTATCGGCGCCTAAAAATTCAACGCCTTCCACTTTAATATCTCCAAGTACAATTGATTTACCAATTGTTAAATGATCAATATTTAAATCAATTTGGGCAGGTATTTTATCTGCGTGGCCTTTAGCTTTTATTTTACGCATGTTAAGCACTAATCTTCCACCCGCTTTAACACCTTCAGCTAATCCGTGTAATTTAACAGGCACTCCAACAATTACAGGTTTCCCTTCAAGGATTTCTAAAAAATCAACGTGAATTAATTTGTCGGTTATTTTATGATATTGCGATTCTTGCAGAATGGCTTTTGTTTTTTTACCACTCAAATCAATTTCAACAAAACATGCATCGGGAGTATACAAGATGTTTTTAAAAGCACGCTCATCGGCATAAAAGTGAATTTGCTCTTTACCGCCATACAATACACAAGGCACAGAACCTTTTCTGCGTAAGTTGGTCGCGTCTTTTTTCCCTACGTTCGCGCGTAGCGAACCGCTCAAAGTTACTATTTTCATTTTTTTATTTTTGTGAGTGTTTCAAAAGCCCCGCTTACTTTTTACACACCCGTTTTTATTTTTTTACGGGATTATTTTTTACACTATAAAATGAGAACTGATTGATTCCAGACTATGTACATTATGAATTACTTGTGCAAATAATGCAGCAACTGAAACAACTTTTACTTTACCACTTTTTATTGTTTGAGGTATTGTATCAGTAACTATCAATTCTGTTAATTTAGATTTTTCAATATTTTCAAATGCTTTGCCCGATAAAACGCCGTGTGTACAAACGGCACGTACGCTTAATGCGCCACGGTCCATCATCATTTCAGCTGCTTTGCAAAGAGTACCGCCTGTATCAACAAGATCATCAATTAAAACAATATTTCTTCCTTCTATTTCTCCAATAGCAGTTATATGATCTACTACATTTGCTTTGGTACGTTGCTTGTAGCAAATAATAATTTCGCACTTTAAATATTTTGCATAGGCGTTTGCGCGTTTGCTTCCTCCCATATCGGGGGCAGCCATGGCAATGTTTGGTAAATTCAAGCCTTGTATGTAAGGCATAAAAATAGTTGATGCATATAAATGATCAACCGGAACGTCAAAAAAACCTTGAATTTGGTCTGCATGTAAATCCATTGTAATTACACGAGTGGCTCCGGCAACTGCCAACATATCTGCAACTAATTTTGCGCCAATGGCAACACGGGGTTGATCTTTTCTATCCTGACGAGCATATCCGTAATACGGAATAACTGCGATGATTTCTTTTGCAGAGGCACGTTTTGCAGCATCAATCATTAATAAAAGTTCCATCAGGTTTTCGGCTGGCGGCATAGTTGATTGAATCAAAAATACTTCAGAACCGCGTACACTTTCTTCGAACGAAATTTGAATTTCGCTATCGCTGAAACGAATAAGATTTACATTACCCAAAGATGCACCACGACCGTAAGCGCTGACAACTTTTTCTGCCAACAATTTAGAGCCTACTCCTGAGAAAAATTTTACCTGTGGTTCCATGCTTTATTAAGGGTTGCAAAGCTAGGAAAATAAGGCAGTTTTTGCAATATTTTTAGGGTAATTTGAGTCAAATTAGGAGAAAAAAGGTAGTTTTGCACCCTCTAAAATGCCCAGTTGGCGGAACTGGTAGACGCGCTGGTCTCAAACACCAGTATCTTCACGGATATGCCGGTTCGATTCCGGCACTGGGTACTAAGCCGGACTTTTCAATTTTTTTTTGAGAAGTTCGGTTTTTGTTTTCTCTAGAAGCCTTGTTAAACTAGCCAATCAGTTCAACAACTTCATTTATTTTATTGGTTCGAAGTTGATTTTTTTCAAATGTCATCAATTCAGGGTATATCGAACCAATGATTTGCTGTTTTGCAGTAATAAATTGGGCACACCGAGGTCAAGGGTGGAAATTCCGAATTTACGGACCCCAGAAGATCGTAAATTTCAGACCCCAGAAGTTTAGGTTTTTTTCTTAAATCCAGCAAAGCGTATAGAGAAATTTCCCTTGGGTCAGAAATTCGCGGAAAGAAGGGGTCTCAGCCAGTGGAATTTCCACCCTTGTTCACGGTTTCGTGGACATTAAAAATAGTTTACTTAGTTCCTAAACATTAAGGCTTAAAGGGGGAAAACCATTTTATTAGAGGTTTTATTGTTCGGTGTTAAGTTTTGGTTCAAATCAAGCCGGCATTTTGTTTAACAAAATGCAGTATATGTTAAACAAAATAAGTAATTTTGTACAATTATGGCACATACCCTAAGAACAACTCAACTATTAAAAAGTGATATTGACACGGTGTGGGATTTTATAAGTTCTCCCGAAAACCTTGCTTTAATTACTCCTAAGTATATGGTTTTCAAGGTACTTTCTGATAAAGAAGATATTAAAAAAATGTATCCCGGTCAAATTATTGAATATTATGTTACGCCCGTAATGGGAATAAAAATGAATTGGGTTACCGAGATAACACACGTAGAGCATCACAATTATTTTGTTGACGAGCAGCGTTTTGGTTCGTACGCATTTTGGCACCATAAGCATTTTATAAAAGAGGTTCCCGGTGGAATTGAAATGATTGATATTTTGCATTATAAAGTCCCATTTGGATTAATTGGAAAGATTGTGAATGCCCTTTTTATTCGACATAAAATAAAAGAGATTTTTGATTATCGTTTTAATAAGTTGGAACACTTATTTAACCATGGAAAATAAAGACTCAAATTATTGTAACTACAGTGGCTTGCCATCTCCTATGGCATATATGGAAATAGCAGAAGACCTTCCGCAAATATTAACCATAAAAGAAGTTGATAGAATTATAGAAATGGCTTGGGAAGACAGAACCAGTTTTGATGCTATCAAATTTCAATTTGGACTAAATGAATCTGCTGTAAAAGACCTTATGAAAAAGGAGCTAAAATTTAGTAGTTATAAATTATGGCGTAAGCGTGTAGAGAATTGTAAAACCAAGCACACTTCAAAAAGAATTAGCGGTATAAATAGGTTTAAATGCAATTTACAACGATCCATTTCACACAATAAAATTTCTAAAAGAAGATGAACAAAACATTTTTATTTGCAGGAGCATCTAGTGCTATTGCAAAAGAAGCCGCTAAGCTATTAAAACAAAAAGGGCATCGAGTAATTGGCATAAGCGCAAAGGATACAAATTCGTTGTATGATGAATTTTATCAAATTGAAAAGTATGATTTCACGGCATTTCCTGAAATTGCAGATCAGATCGATGGTCTCGTGTATTTTCCGGGAACAATTAATCTTAAGCCATTTGCTCGATTAACGCAAGCAGATTTTGTAACTGATTTTCAAATAAATAGTTTAGGTGCAGTTGCTTTTACGCAAGCTTATTTAACCAATGTAAAAAAATCACCAAATGCATCCATTGTATTTTTAAGTTCAGTAGCAGTTAGCATCGGCTTACCATTCCATGCCTCTATATCAATGGCTAAAGGTGCAATAGAAGGCCTCACTAAAGCTTTAGCTGCGGAATTAGCACCTTCAATTAGGGTGAACTGTGTTGCGCCTTCGCTGGTAAATACGCCAATGGGAGAAAAATTTATCAATACTCCTGATAAAATGGAGCAAATGAAAAAAAGAAATCCACTGCAAATGATCGGTAATTCTAGTGATGTTGCTAATGCTATTGTGTTTTTATTATCAGATGAATCCGCTTGGGTTACAGGACAAGTTATAGCTATTGATGGAGGAATGAGTAAAATTAAAAACTAAATTTTCTATGGAAAGACATCTTACGCATAACGATTTAATGGCTATGGAAAAAAGACGTAGAGGCAATCTGATTAATTCTGCAGGTGGTTTTAAAAGTGTTTGTTTGATTGGCACAATCGATAAAGTGGATCAAACCAACTTAGCAATATTTAGTTCAATTGTTCATATAGGCGCCTCTCCTCCGCTTATTGCATTTATTGTAAGACCAGATTCTGTTGAACGAAATACATTGACTAATATTCTTGAAAACGAATATTATACAATAAACCACCTTAACGAAAATATTTATAAAAACGGTCACCAAACATCTGCAAGATATCCGAAAGAAATTTCTGAATTTGATGCTGTTGGTTTAACGAAAGAATTTAAAGATAATTTTTTAGCTCCTTATGTTGAAGAAAGTAATATTCAACTCGGCATAAAATTTAAAGAGCGTACAGATCTTACAATCAATGGCACCATTCTAATCATTGGTCAAATTGAACACATTTATTTTCCGAAAGAATGTTTGTGTGAAGATTCATTTCTTGATCTTGAAAAAGCAAATTCAATAACTTGTTCGAGCCTCGATAGTTATCACAAAACTATGCGTCTTGAACGATTGAGTTATGCAAAAGTTAATAAAGAAATTGAAATTGTTAAAATCAAATATATTGAATAAAACATCAATTAATATTGTTTGGTTTAAACGCGATTTACGGTTTACAGATCACGAACCATTGTATTATGCACAACAACAAGAATTACCTCTACTGCTAGTCTACTTTTTTGAACCCTCTGTAATGTCATATGATGATAGCGATGTAAGGCATTGGCGATTTGTTTATGAATCTCTGCAGGAAATGCAATCCAAGCTTGCTAATATAAATTCCAAAATTTATATTTTTCATAATGAAGCACGTTTAGTTTTTGAAGAGCTGACAAAACACTTTTCTATTCAAACCATTTTTTCGCACGAGGAGATCGGCAATAAAGTAACTTATAGTAGGGATATTGATATTCAGCTATTTTGTAAAGCAAATATGATTCAATGGAAGGAATTCCAGATGAATGGAGTCATAAGAAGAATTAAATCGAGGCATATGTGGGAAGAACGTTGGGAAAAAAGAATGACAGAATCGCCAAAAATTGTGAATGAAGACGGTTGGAATATTTTAAAACTGGATGAAAACATTTATAATTCTCTGAAAGGTGAAAAACTTTCAAGTACAATTACAACACGTAATAAAAATTTTCAGCAAGGCGGAGAATATTGGGCATGGCGCTACATGGATGGCTTTCTTAAAGAACGATATGTAAATTATAGTAAACACATTTCAAAACCGTCATTAAGCCGAAAAGGATGTAGCCGTCTTTCGCCTTACCTTACTTATGGCAACATCAGCATGCGAATGGTGTATCAATTTACTCGTCAACATTATAACAATGCTGAAAATAAAAAAGCTCTTTCCAATTTTATTTCGCGATTACATTGGCATTGCCACTTTATGCAAAAATTTGAAGATGAATGTCGCATGGAGTTTGAAAATGTAAACCGTGCTTATGATAGATTAATAAAACCAAAAAATGAATTTTTTATAAATGCCTGGCAAGAAGGGAAAACAGGTGTTCCTATTGTAGATGCTTGTATGCGTTGCGTTGTAGCAAGCGGGTATATTAATTTCAGGATGCGCGCCATGGTGGTTTCTTTTTTTGTATTTAATTTATGGCAAGATTGGCGCGAGTTACATTTTTTAGCAAGACATTTTTTAGATTATGAGCCAGGCATTCATTACCCACAATTACAAATGCAATCGGGGGTTACAGGTATTAATACCATTCGTATTTATAATCCCATAAAAAATTCAGAGGACTATGATGCAGAAGGTATATTTATAAAACAATGGCTCCCTGAACTAAAGAATATTCCTGCAAACTTAATACATGAACCATGGAAATTAAGTTCGATGGAACAACAACTATACAACTGCGAAATTGGTAAAGATTACCCATCACCAATTGTAGATATTGAAAGTACACGAAAGTACGCCAGCGATATAGTATGGAATTTTAGAAAAAATGATGACGTAAAGGAAGAGGGTAATCGCATTCTCAAAAAACATGTTTCAAATCCAAAATCTCACTTAACAAAAAATAAAAAAATAAAATAAAATGAACAAAACTATTAAACTCATACTTTGTATATCACTTACCTTATCTATTGGTTCAATTAGTGGCATTGCAACCTCATCCGGAATTAACAATTGGTATGTAACACTTAATAAACCTGTATTTAATCCGCCTAATTATTTATTTGGTCCAGTATGGACAGTGCTTTATATTTTGATGGGTGTTTCATTTTACTTAATACTTCAATCGGAAAATTCTATTTTAAAAAGACGAGCCATTATAATTTTTTTCATTCAACTGTTTCTAAACTTCTGCTGGAGTTTCCTGTTTTTTAAATTTAAATTAGTTGAGGTAGCGTTTATTGAAATAATTTCTATTTGGGTCTCCATTATTATAATGATTTTTACTTTTTACAAAATTAATAAAACTGCATCTTATCTTCAAATTCCTTATTTATTGTGGGTAAGTTTTGCTAGTGTTTTAAACGGAAGTATTTGGATATTAAATTAATTTAATTAAAAAAATGGATTTTTTAGAAGCCGATTGGGAAAACATTGTGATGGTAAATTATGCTGTTCCAGTAAATGTTTTGCTACCATACCTGCCAAACGGTTGCGAACTGGATTTATTTCAAGGTGAAGCATACGTCAGTCTGGTAGAATTTATGTTTAAGAACACTAAGTTATTTAAAATACCTATTCCAATTCTTGGCACATTTGAAGAAATTAATTTAAGATTTTACGTACAAAGAAAAGAAGGTGGCATAATAAAACGGGGAGTTGTATTTATTAATGAAACTATTCCCTACAGAGCTGTAGCTTGGGTCGCTAATAAATTGTACAAAGAACATTATACAGCTATTCCAACAAAAAACAATATTTATATTAATGCAACACAAAAGAAAATAGAGTATTTGTGGCAAATTAATAATATATGGAACAGTATTTATATTGAATCATCTACAGATAAGGATGAAATGCAAACCAACAGCTTTGAGGAATTTATATTTGAGCATTATTATGGCTGCACAAAAATTGATAATTTGAAAACAGAAGAATATAAAGTAAATCATCCGCGATGGAAGGTAAATAAAGTTGCAAATTATAAGATAAACTGTGATTTTGATAAAATGTACGGAAATCATTTTTCGTTTTTAAATACTGTTAATCCTAATTCCGTTTTTCTTGCCGAAGGCTCAGCTGTTTCGGTTAAGTGGAAACGAACAAGTATTAACGTAGGAGCAGAATGAAAGGAGTGAAAAAGCAAAACTTGCCATCTAAAATTTGTGCTTCTTGCAATAAGCCATTTACTTGGCGAAAAAAATGGGAAAAGAATTGGAATGAAGTTAAATATTGCAGTGATAGATGCAGAAATACCAAATAAAATGGCTATAACAAAACACAAAACCCTTCGCTTAATTCTAGGAGATCAACTCAACATAAATCATTCGTGGTTTAAAAATGTGGATGATAATATCACCTATATTTTAATGGAAATACGAACAGAAACGGATTATGCTCAACATCATATACAAAAAGTGATTGGAATTTTTGCAGCCATGCAACAGTTTGCACAACGGCTAAAACTTCTAAAACATAAAGTTATATATCTAAAACTTAACGATAAAAGTAATTTACAAAGTTTTGATAAAAATTGTGATCTATTAATTGAAAAAAATAATTACACACAATTTGAATATCAGTTACCGGACGAATACAGGGTTGATGAGCATTTAAAGAACTATTCTAAATCACTTAAAATACCAAGCCATATTATAGATTCAGAACATTTTTATAGCTCGCGTTCCGAATTAAAGAATTTATTTGAAGGCAAAAAAATGTATTTGATGGAAACATTTTATCGCCACATGCGCAAAAAGCATAATATACTTATTGTAGATGGAGATAAGCCACTTCATGGTAAATGGAATTTTGATGAAGAGAATAGACAAAAATTACCTAAACACCATAAGCCAACTGCGCCTTTATTATTTTTAAATGATGTAAGCGAAATTGAAAATGATATAAAAAAAGCTTCAATTAAAACTATCGGTGTTATAGATGCTAAAAAATTTTTATGGCCTGTAAACAGAGAGCAATCTTTACAGCTACTTGAATTTTTTGCAAAAGAATGTTTGCCTTTATTCGGTCGTTTTCAAGATGCAATGGCGCCAAATGAATGGTCATTGTATCATTCTCGTTTATCATTCTCAATGAATATAAAATTAATATCGCCAAAAGAAGTTGTAAACAGAGCCATTTTAGAATACACTAAAAGACCTGAAGAAATTGAATACAACCAATTAGAAGGTTTTGTTAGACAAATAATTGGTTGGAGAGAATATATGCGTGGCATTTATTGGCTTAAAATGCCCGAATATGCAACACTTAATTATTTTGAACATACTGAAAAATTGCCAAAATGGTTTTGGACAGGTAAAACAAAAATAATTGTTTAAAAAATGCAATTACTCAATCGTTACAATTTGCCTATGCCCACCACATTCAACGGCTAATGATAACTGGTAACTTTTCTTTATTGGCAGGTGTAAATCCAAATGAGGTTGATGCTTGGTATTTAGGAATTTATATAGATGCCTTTGAATGGGTTGAAATTACCAATACCAGAGGCATGAGCCAATTTGCTGATGGTGGAATTGTAGGTACTAAACCATATGTGAGTTCAGCCACTTATATTAATAAAATGAGTTCTTACTGTACAGGATGTTATTATGATAAGGCAAAAAAAACGGGGGATAAAGCTTGTCCGTTTAATAGCTTGTATTGGAATTTCTATGACAAACACGAAGTAAAATTAGCCAAAAATCCACGTATTGGCATGATGTACAATGTGTGGCGAAAAATGCAACCAAGTGCCAAAGCGGAATTATTAGAACAGGCCGATTATTACTTAAAAAACATAGATGAACTATAACTAATCAAAAAATGAAAACTTCTATTGTTTGGTTTAAAACCGATTTGCGCTTGCATGATAATGAAACCTTGGTGAAAGCTATTGAACAAAGTGATGAAATTATTCCTGTTTACTGTTTTGATGAATCACATTTTAAAACAACTGATTTTGGTTTTAAAAAAACAGGAAACTTTAGAGCCCAATTTTTATTAGAGTCGTTGGCGGACTTAGATAAAAACTTACGCGCACTCGGCTCGGGTTTAATAATAGTAAGAGGAAAGCCTGAATACGAATTGTTTAAAACAGCGCAAAAATATAGGGCGCAAAAAATATTTTGCAAAAAGGAAGTAGCTTTTGAAGAAAAGAAAACGCAAGAGCTGGTTGAAAAAGAAGTTTGGAAAATTCACTGCTCGCTTGAAACATACAGTACCAGTACATTATACTATGCACAGGATTTACCTTTTGCTTTAAAAGATATACCGGATGTGTTTACTAGCTTTAGAAAACGAATAGAAAGGGAAGCTAACGTTAGTGAAGTATTTTTAAAACCAAACACTATTAAATCACCTGTAATTGAAGAACTATGTTTACCTCTTATTGAAGAATTAGGGCTACATTCTATTACTAAAGATTCTCGTGCAGCTATCAATTTTAAAGGAGGCGAAACAGAGGGATATAAAAGACTTAATCATTATTTTTTTGAAGCTAAAGCTATAGGCACTTACAAAGAAACCCGGAACGGAATGACTGGCGAAAGCTATTCAACAAAGTTTTCGGCATGGCTAAGCTTAGGTTGTCTATCACCGCGAGAAATTTATTCTGAATTAAAAAAATACGAATCACAGTTTACCCCGAACGAATCGTCTTATTGGCTAGAGTTTGAATTACTGTGGCGAGATTATTTTAGATTTATGATGAAAAAACATGCGAATAAATTTTTTCAGCAAGCAGGCATAAAAGCTAAAACAGATAATTTACATAAACACAATAACGAATTATTATATACCTGGATTAAGGGGGAAACAGGTGATGATTTTATTGACGCTAATATGATAGAACTAAAACTCACCGGTTTTATGAGCAACCGAGGTCGGCAAAACGTAGCAAGTTATTTATGTAATAATCTAAAGTTAGATTGGCGCTATGGTGCAGCTTATTTCGAACAACAACTAATTGATTATGATGTATGCAGTAATTGGGGCAATTGGGCTTACTTAGCTGGTGTTGGAAATGACCCAAGAGGAAATCGCACATTCAATTTCGAAAAACAAGCTAATGAATATGATAAATCAAAAAAATATAGAAATATGTGGTTAATTAGTGGCACAGAATTGAAATAATTTTCACTAATTTATTGCTCCTAAATAACGCGTCAAATATTCTATAGGCGTTATAGTAGAGAAAATTATTTTTGTGCTGAGGTTAAGTTACAGTACACAGCTTTTTTCGAAAATTCAAATACCTAAGCAGTTTAACAAAAATGTTAGTCCAGTTATTTTGGGAAAAAAAATAACAAACAAGTGTTGTTTTAATTATTCAATTTTTTTGCAGAGACAGTTCTATGATTTAAAAAGGCCAAATACTAAAATGAATAATTAAACCTCCTTAACTATATAATACAGAAGCAAATGATTATTAATCATTGCCTTTTTTCTTAATAGCTAAGTAAAATCCAATTCCAAATAGCAGGCTTATTAGTCCTGCAAAATAAGGTATAATTTCAGTCATTTTTTTTGTTTTTAATTAGATTTAAATAAATACCGAAAGCTAGAATTGAAGGAACCCAAATTCCTATGAAAATTGCATCATATTTATTTCCTTGAAAATATAAAACTTCAGAGAAAATTAATGAAAGAAGAGCGGCTGCAAATAGAAGCATATCTCCTAAAGTAAATTTTTTGAACATTGTGTTAGTTTAAGGTTTATTTGTAGATAATTTATCTTACAAAAATACCAATTTTAATTCAAACCTGTGATTTTTAATTTTGCAATCCCATTTATATAAATGAATACATCCTAGTTTGTGCAGCATTTGTCTGTATTTTGGCGACATTTCGATTATTTTATTTTGTTTAACAAATAGTTGTTTTTGTAAAACAAATTAATTGTACTTTTGTAATCGAACGCAAGCTGTGAAAACGTTCTATTTGTTTAATCTTTTTTGTGACTTTTTGAATAAGATGAAATTATTTATTTTCTTTTTACTATTTTCGATACCTTGCTTTGCACAAAACAACGCCAAACAAACTCTTCTGGATAGTTTAAATAAAGCCGGCGAAAGCGACAGGGGTTCTTTTAATTTATATATAAAAAAACTAGAACTAGAAATTATAACCGGTGTCTTTAGAAATAGGGAAACCAGTCAGCAAGGTTTTGAACCTGTTAATTTTACTTACCATGTCTACCTGCCTTTTCAGTTCGATTTAAATTATGTGAATTTAAAAGCTAAGGGCAAATTATTGAAAATCAATACAGCCTTTATTGTGCACCATTCAAAGTATGGTAATTATGCAATTGGTTTGGGCACCCGATTTAGTTTTTTAGTTTTAAAAAAAACGTATCTGAGTTATCAGCTTGGGGCAGTGTGGTGCGAGCCGGTGAAACGCAACACCAATGATGGCATTAACTACATGGGCCTTTGCCTGCATCATGAATTTTCATTAAGCTACACTCTTTCTGAACATATTAAGTTAAGTGCTAATATTGTCCATATTTCCAGTGGCCAAATTTTTAAAGGAGTGGAAAACAACCAAGATGTTTTAGGCGTAGGGATTGCTTACTTGTTTTAACACGCACCGATTAATGTAATTCAAAAGGAAAAAAAACAATTATGATTATGCTTAAAAATTTAATTTTATCCGTGTCGCTTATTTTTCTGTTAGTTCTGACTTCATGTCAATCCAACACGAAAGAGGAAAACAAGCAAGGAGAAAAAGAAATGCCCGCACCATTGCTCAACATGAAAAATTTTTTTAGAAACGGAAATAAAACTTCCGTTCTCATTTCACCGGATGGAAACTATTTCAGTTACAGAGCCGACTACAATGGCAAGATGAATATTTTTGTACAGAAGACAACAGACACTATTGGAATTCGTGTTACCAATGATACCCTGCGCAGTATTGGTAATTATTTCTGGAAAGGTGACAGAATTGTGTACCCACAAGATGTTGGAGGTGATGAGAAATTCCAATTCTTTCATGAGGTGCCTAGATCCAATCTGCTTAATTATAGTAAATTTGATTTATATTTTATTCGGAAATGACTTCTTTGTTTTCCTTTTTCAAAAAATACAACCCACTTTCAAAAGAAGCTGAGAAAGCTATTGCCGAAATTTCGAAAATTAGTACAATCAAAAAAAACACAGACCTTCAACCAATTGGTCATACCTGTAAAACAATTTACTTTATTAAAAAAGGAGTTGCGCGCATTTATTATTTTAAAGATGGAGTTGATATAACTGAAAGCTTCGCATTTGAAAATAATATCATTGCAAGAGTTGAAAGTTTGTTTACCGGAAAGCCATCGAGAAAAGCCATTCAAATATTAGAGGACGCGGAAATTATTGCAATAAACTCAACACAACTTTTCAAATTGTATGACAAGTTCCCGGAAATAGAACGTTTGTTTCGTTTAATATTTGAATCGGCATACGTTGGCACAGTAGATAGAATTGAAGGTATTCAATTTCACTCCGCTGAAGAAAGATACAATGCACTTATAAAAGAAGCTCCTAATGTATTGAAAAGAGTTCCACTAAAGTACATCGCTTCTTACTTAGGAATCACCCAAGTTAGCCTTAGCCGCATCAGAGGTATTAAGTAATTATTTATCATATGTTAAAGGATTAGGTTTTTATAAGAATCATCTTTGTTTGGTAATATTTAACCAAACAAATAATATGAAAATTTTAATTATCCTTAATGAAGGCCCATACGCCAATGAAAAATCCTACAATAACTTAAGAACAGGTCTTCAATTATTGAATCAAATAAAGGAGGCAGAGGTCAATTTCTATTTATTTTCTGATTCCATTGGTTGTGTTATTAAAAATCCAAAGCCTTCTGCAACTAAATATAATGCCGGAGAATTAATTGCCGATTTAATCAAAAAAGGCGCCAAAATCAAACTTTGCAAAAGTTGCTTGAATGCCAGAGGAAGCGTTGAAATTATTGAAGGCGTTGAAATTAGTAACATGATTGACTATGCAGAATGGATTCTAAACGCTGACGAAGTTATATCGTTTTAATGGCAACCGTAAAACTGGGTCTAAAAGAAAATTGGGAGCAGTTCACCTTGCTCTTATTTATCAATGCCTTTGTGGGTGGTATGATTGGTCTTGAAAGATCAATACTACCGAAAATTGCAGAAAGTGAATTTCATATAGCAGCAAAAACAGCCATCCTCTCTTTTATTATTGTTTTCGGTATAGTAAAAGCAATTACAAATTATTATACAGGCACCTTTGCAGATAAAGTCGGTAGAAAGAATCTTCTTGTTCTTGGTTGGTTAATAGGAATTCCTGTTCCTTTTATTTTGATGTACGCCCCAAACTGGAATTGGATTATTGCTGCAAATGTTTTATTGGGAATTAATCAAGGATTAACATGGTCAAGCACAGTAGTAATGAAAATTGATTTAGTTGGCGAAAAAGAGCGTGGTTTTGCAATGGGATTAAATGAATTTTCCGGTTATTTAGCTGTCGCAGTAGTTGCATTTCTTACCGGATGGATTGCAGGAAATTATGGATTGAGACCTTATCCGTTTTATATTGGTATAGTACTTTCCTTTACCGGACTTCTTTTAAGTTGGCTATTAATTAAAGACACAAAAGACCATGTTGCAAAGGAGGCAAAGGAAAATAATATTCCAATTTTAAAAAATACTTTTTGGGATACAACATTATTAAACCGTAATCTTGGTTCAGTTACACAAGCAGGATTAATTAATAATTTAAATGATGGTATGGTTTGGGGAATTTTTCCAATACTTCTTGCTCAAAAGAATTTCGGTATAGAACAAATTGGAATTATAGTGGCTACTTACCCTGCAGTTTGGGGAATAGGACAACTCTTCACGGGAAAAATGGCTGACTTCTTTTGCAAAAAAAGTATTTTATTTTGGGGAATGCTTTTGCAAGGTATAGCGCTTTTATTTTTAATTTTTGCAAATACGTTTACACATTATATAATTCTTTCTGTAATACTTGGTTGGGGAACGGCAATGGTTTACCCTACATTTCTTGCATCTATAGCAGAAAATACAAATCCAAACGACAGAGCTAAAAGCTTAGGAACATTCCGGTTTTGGAGGGATTTAGGGTATGCAATTGGTGCAATTCTAACCGGAATTATTGCTGATGCGTTTAGCATTGCAACAGCTATTATTGTAATAGCGTTACTCACAATTGCATCCTCCTTTATTATTGAGTTCAGAATGAAATGCAGCACAAATTCAATCAAATTAACGCAATGGCTTTTAAATAGAACTAACAAATATCCTAATGGAAAAGAAGAATTCAATAAATCTTGCTGAACTAAATCAGTTACTTAAAAGTATTGACGGAGTAATAGTTACAGATGTTAGAAGCGAAGAGGAATATAAGGAAAACCATATTCCGTTTGCAATTAATTTGTCGATCGAAAAAATTAAATTAAAAGAAATAAGTCTTGATTTAAAAAAAACAATTGTTACTGTTTGCGGTAATGGCGGAGGTCGTTCTGATCGCGCCGCTCATTTTATAAGAGAAAACTATAATGTTGAATCATACTTTTTGGAAGAAGGAACTTTTGGGTGGGTTAAAGAGCAACAAGAAATTGCAGAGCAAAACAAATCTACACTTCAAAAAATACTTCAAAGAGGCCATTTGCCTATCGACACCGAAGATGAAAAAATAAAAAAATCAACATTGCTCGTTATGGCTTTTCCATTTGCCCTCATTGGCTGCATGTGGGGCGCTTTGTATATGTACAATGGTTTGTCGCTTCCAGGCCTCATTCCGTTATGTTACGGAATTCTTTCGTTAATAAGCATTGGGCTATTTCTTGCATTTCAAAAATTCAAATTCTTTCGGTTCAGCCAAATATTACTCATTCTCTTATTACCATTTTTTCTCCAAATTTCTATGGGCGGTTTCATCCCTTCAAGCTCTGTTATTTTATGGGCCGTAATTTCACCGCTCGGCGCAATGGCCTTTTATGAAGTGAAACAATCCATTTTGTGGTTTGTTGCTTTTGTCATGGTCATAGCTACCGCATTTTTGTCAACGACTATTTACCCCATTACTTTAATTGGAACGTTTCCAAGACATTTATCAATGGAATGTTTTTGATGAATATTATTGGGGTTTCCGTTATTATTTATCTTTTACAATATTATTTTTTCAGTAAGCAGGCCGAATTAAAAAAATCGGTTGAATATCAGAGTCAAGAATTACAGGAAAAAAACAAAGAAACTACGGACTCCATTAATTATGCCAAACGAATCCAGCATACCATGTTAGCAAAGGAGGCATTGCTAAAAAATAATCTTTCAGAATATTTTATTCTATTTAAACCAAAAGACATTGTTAGTGGAGATTTTTATTGGGCAACATCAAAAAACGATAATTTTTATCTTGCCGCTTGCGATTCTACCGGGCATGGCGTTCCCGGAGCATTTATGAGTCTGCTGAATATTTCCTTTTTGAATGAGGCAATAAACGAAAGAAATATTTTAATGCCTAACAAAATTTGCGATCATGTAAGAACTAGACTGATTGAAAGTATTTCACAAGACGGAGGGCAAGACGGCATGGATGGCGTTTTGGTCTGCCTGGATAAGGAAAAGAAAAAACTGAGTTTTTCAGCAGCGCACAACGCTCCGATTTTAATCCGAAATAATAAGGTTATAGAATTTGAGGCAGACAAAATGCCAATAGGAAAAGGAGAACGGACTGATAACTTCAAACAACAAACAGTTGATGTTGAAACGGAAGATATTTTTTATCTTTACACTGATGGTTATACTGATCAGTTCGGCGGGCCCAAAGGAAAAAAGTTTAAATACAAACAAATGAAGGCTCTTTTACAATCTATCTGCAATCAGTCTTTAGCTGAGCAAAAGAAAATTTTGGATGCGATAATTAGTAACTGGAAAGGAGATTTGGAACAAACGGATGATATATTAATTATTGGATTTAAAATTTAGTAAAATGCATGGAAAAAGAAAAGGGCATTTTATGTAATGAAGTTCATCCGCTAAATAAATATGCTGACATAAATCAGCTCATACTTTTAAAAAAATGCCTAACTTTAATGAGTTCATACGTTGCAGCTAACTAAGATTATGCATAGTTTTCTAAAAATATTTGCTTTTTTTATACTTGCTACTTTTTTTTATTTGCCTTCATTAAAGTGTCAACAAATAGAATTACAAGCAGAAGGTGGCCTAATAATGCCAAGCGTGCATCCCGCTTCTAATGCTTTACTAAAACAATCAAACTATATGGCAATTAGTTTACAATTTGGCTGGCATTGTGACACCACTAAAATATATTCCAAAATTTATAACCACCCAATTTATGGCATTGGCATTTATTACGGCACTTTTAATAACCAATCCATAGGCAATCCGCTTGCAGTATATTTTTTTATAAAAACACCTTTTATCTGTAAAAAATCCTGGAAAGCCTTTTATGAAATTGGTTCGGGTATGGCAGATAATTTTAATCCGTATGATAAATACACAAATCCAAATAATGAACTAATTGGGTCGAAACTGAATATGTTTGGGCATTTATCAATTGGAATTGAGTATAGAATTTTAAAACGGTTAAAACTTGGAGCTACTGTAGGGTATCGCCATTTTTCAAATGGTTTTATAAAAGCACCAAACTTCGGTATAAATGTTATGCCGGTAACTTTAAGCGGGACTTATAATTTGCCCGAAATTAAATCACATTATTTAAAAGAAAATGTTCACTCATTTTTACAACACAACCTAATAAGTATTTTTTATGCACCGGGGTCAAAAAATTTTGGTGCAGGAGAAAGAAATTATTTTGTAAGTACAATAGGCTTTCAATTTATCCATCAAATAAGTTATAAAACAGGTATAGGGGGTGGGTTTGATATATTTTATAAAAGTTCAGGAAAGGACAAAGTACAGGGAGAAGAAAGTGGAATTAGTAAATCGCTAAGCTCGGGAATGTGTGTTTCCATTGAATGGGTTCTTACAGAAAAATTCAGAATTAATACCGGCGCCGGGCTATACCTTTTACGAAACCCAGAAAATGATGAGCCTTATCCCTTTTATGAAAGGATATCTGCGCGGTATTCGATAACGAAAAATTTATTCGCGGGTGTAGGAATAAAAATAAACGGCAATTCGTCCGACTATATTGAATGGACCCTGGGTTACGTTTTTAAGAAGGATAAAAATATTTACAATTGAAATTAAAAACCAATAAAATGGTTTTGCTTTGAGGCAAAAACAAATGTGTAACTTTGCTTCGCTTGAAAATCATCACAAAAAATATTCTTATACTTTCAGCAGTAAGTCTTTTTAATGACATTGCCAGCGAAATGCTTATTCCGGTGATGCCTGTGTATCTAAAATCGATTAGTTTTTCGATTATTTTAATTGGCGTACTTGAAGGATGTGCAGAGGCCCTTGCCGGATTAAGCAAAGGTTACTTTGGGAATTTAAGCGACGCAACCGGAAAACGATTACCCTTCGTGCAAATAGGATATGCATTTAGTGCAATAGCTAAACCTTTAATGGCCGTATTTGTAAATCCAATATGGGTATTTTTTGTCCGAACCTTAGACCGATTAGGAAAAGGTGTACGAACCGGAGCACGCGATGCTTTATTATCAGACGAAGCAACAAAAGAAACAAAAGCAACAGTTTTTGGGTTTCATCGATCAATGGACACAATTGGTGCAGTACTCGGGCCCGCATTTGCGCTCGTTTATTTAATGTATTATCCTGCAGATTATAAAACACTTTTTCTAATTACTTTTTTTCCTGGTATAATTGCTATAGCATGTACATTTTTCATTAAGGAGAAAAAGAAGGAACTCCCTGAGAATAAGAACAAACCCGGCCTTCTTGATTTCATAAAATATTGGAAAGAAAGTCCTGCGGTTTACAAAAAATTAGTTGGGGGCTTGTTAGTATTTGCATTGTTTAACAGCTCGGACATTTTTTTACTATTAAAAATAAAAGAAGCCGGCTTCAGCGATACCACAGTGTTAGGTGTTTACATTTTTTACAATCTTATTTATGCAATTTTCTCTTTTCCACTGGGGAAATTGGCTGACAAGATTGGAATGAAAACAATTTTAACCGGCGGACTACTACTTTTTGCAATTGTATATGGAGGAATGGCCTTTGCAGAAAATAAATATTTATTCTTCGGACTGTTTTTTTTATATGGAATTTATTCAGCCGCAACAGAAGGAATTGCCAAAGCATGGGTGACAAATGTTTGCGACAAGGAAAAAACCGCAACCGCCATTGGTACATTTACTGCATTTCAAAGTATTGCTACATTAATTGCAAGCTCTATGGCGGGCATTATCTGGTATTCATTTAATCCAACTGCTACATTTTTAATAAGCGGAGTTATTGCGCTTTTTGTATCTGCTTATATTTCGCGGATTAAAAATTAATATTTAATAATTTTACACTATGAACAAAAAAGAAAAAATTAAACACCACAACCCTAACGATATCGGCGATACAAATGCAGGAATGTTCGGATTGCCTTTTTCACAAGACGAATGTGAAATTCAGCTCTTACCCGTTCCCTGGGAAGTTACCGTTAGCTATGGCGGCGGAACAGCTAATGGACCCAAGGCCATCTTTGATGCTTCCTATCAAGTTGATTTATACGATCCGTTTGTAAAAGATGCCTGGCAAATGGGCATTTACTTTGACAAACCGGAAAAAACCATTCGAAGTAAAAGTAACACACTGCGATTGAAGGCAGAAAAAGTAATCAACAATCTTTCGTCCGGAAAAAAACCTAACCAAAAAATAATTGATGAAATAAACCGTGAGTGTCGTAAACTAAATGAATGGGTAAAGTTAAAATGCCTTCATTTTTTGAATCAAAATAAAACCGTTGGACTGTTAGGTGGGGACCACTCTACTCCACTTGGAATGATGCAAGCTTTGGCCGAAAAGTTTGGTGATTTTGGAATTTTACAAATTGATGCGCACGCCGATTTACGAAATGCGTACGAAGGTTTTGAATTTTCTCATGCCTCAATAATGTTCAACGCATTAAAAATAAAAGAAGTAAAAAAATTAGTACAGGTTGGTATTCGCGATTATTGCGATGAGGAATTAAATCTCATCAATAACTCCAAAAGTCGCGTGCATACTTTTTTCGATAGGGATATTAAGCATGCACAATTTAATGGTGAGCACTGGGTAAATATTTGCGATAAAATAATTGCTGCTCTTCCCGAAAAAATCTATTTAAGCTTTGATATTGATGGTTTAGACCCTAAACTTTGTCCGCATACAGGCACCCCTGTTGCAGGTGGCT
>CAZZEI010000045.1:0-19371 GCA_964653165.1 uncultured Flavobacteriaceae bacterium
CTCGGCCAATGGAGTGTTCATAGTGTGAAATTGTTGAAAACTATACCGCGTTGCAATTACGTAATAAATTATTTTTGAAAAAAATTAAATTATGAACTTGAATAGAATAATAGGTATCGGTTTATTGATTACAACGCTTGCATTGGTTTCATTTAAAGGAGATAAGGATGCATTACATAAAAGGAAATTTATAGCCCAGGGAACAGAAATAAAAGACGGCAAACCTAAGGGTAACAAACCAATTGAAGATGAAATTGAATTTAAGAACGGAAAAGTGTACAGTTCTCTTTGTTGGGAAAAGATGGAATTTCAGGATATACAGTATGAAATAAGGAAGGATAGCACTTTTATGGATTCAGCATCTTCTACAGAAAAGCATTATTATGAAGTGGAGGCTATTACTACCAACGATAAAAAGGAAACCCTGACAATGAATTTTATTATAAATGATTATGACTTTGATGCCACCTATAAATTAACTAAAAAAGAGGTAGTTAAAAAGATGTTCACCTCTATCGGCAAAGAAAAAGTGAAGAAAAAATAAGCTTAAAAGCTTGTATAATACTATAATAAGGGTGGTAGGGTTGTAAGGTTTCTCATTTTTATACGTCTATTATGTAAATGATAAGCTATGAAAAATTTAAAGAATATTGTCTCCCTGTTTTTAGCAACTGTCTTTTTTATGAGCGCCTGCTCGCAAACCCAACAAAAACCTACTATGGCAGAAATAAAAAACACAAATGCATATGATACTGCTACTTTTGGTGCGGGTTGTTTTTGGTGTGTAGAAGCTGTTTTTCAGCAAATAAAAGGGGTTGTCAAAGTATCATCAGGTTATATGGGAGGAGAAATAAAAAACCCCAGTTATAAGGATGTTTGCAGCGGCTCAACCGGACACGTAGAAGTATGTCAGATAACATACGACCCTAAAGAAACTACGTATAAAGATTTACTTGAAGCTTTTTGGCAAACTCACGATCCAACAACGTATAACCGTCAGGGAAATGATTTGGGCACACAGTATCGTTCTGTAGTTTTTTATTATAGCGATGAGCAAAAGAAATTGGCCGAAAAATATAAAAAGGAATTAGATATATCAGGCGCTTTTGAAAAACCTATCATTACAGCTATTGAACCAAGCTCGGCTTTTTATATTGCCGAAGAATACCATCAAAATTATTATAACCAAAATTCTGATGCGCCCTATTGCAGCTTTATGATTAAGCCAAAGATTGAAAAATTTAAAAAGGCTTTTCACGATAGGTTAAAGGATTAATACGCAAAGCAACAAATTCTTCACCCTAACTATTTACTTTAAAATAAGAAGACGATTCGAGTCTAATTTTATAAAAATAAAAAGCAAAATAGTAAACGACCACAGCGAAGTACCTCCGTAGCTAAAGAAGGGCAGGGGAATACCAATTACGGGAGCTAATCCAATTGTCATCCCGATATTAATTGCCAGATGAAAAAATAAAACCGAAGCAACGCCGTATCCGTATATCCTACTAAAATCAGAACGCTGTCGTTCGGCCATGATTACTATTTTTAATATCAAAGTAAGTTGCAGCAGAATAACCAGTGTAGTTCCAACAAACCCCCATTCTTCACCAACGGTACAAAAAATAAAATCGGTGTCTTGTTCCGGAACAAAATCATATTTGGTTTGTGTGCCTTGTAAATAACCCTTGCCCCAAAACCCGCCTGAGCCAATGGCAATTTTTGCCTGATTTACATTATAACCTTCTTTTTTAAGATTGATATTTCCTCTTCCCAATAAAACATCTATTCGGGTTTTCTGGTGAGTTTCTAATTTTTCGTAAAGCGTTGATGTCCCCTTCACCATGAGACAGGCCATTAAGCCGACAACAACTACCAGAAAAATATTTTTTTTATTTCTACGAATAAATAAAATGGAAAAAGAGCAAAGTCCTCCAATGATAATGAACAAATAAATATTGTCAACCAATAAAGCAAGTACAAATAAAATAGCAGCTACTAAACCTACAAGTAAAAAATTTACAGATAAGCCTTCCCGATAAAGCGTGAAAATAAATGCGCCGAATACAATAGCTAGTCCGGTTTCATCCTGCAACTTTTTTATGATAATAAGCGGTATGCCTAAAATTAATAGTGCAATGATGGTATTTTTATACTGACCAAGAAAACTTAAGAACCCCTTATTTTTATTTTCGCTTTGTAAAGTAACGTTACTTAAAAATTTTGCGAGTGCAAGATTGGTAGCAAACTTCATAAACTCCGCAGGTTGTATTCCAAAACCTCCGAAACCAAACCAAGAGCGACTTCCTTTTATTTCTCTTCCTACAAAAGGTACAATCAGGCAGAGCACCAAAAATATCCCGTAAAAAACGTAGGCGAATACCGTAAAAAAATCGGCCTCGGTGACTAAAATTAAAATAGCGATCAAAGCGGCGCTTCCTATCCAGATAAGTTCTTTGCCGTATTTTTGCGACATATCGAAAATATTTTTGTGCTCTTCATTATAAACAGCTGCGTAAATATTTCCCCAGCCCATCAAAACTAAAATGATATACAGAAAAATGCAGAGTTTGTCTGCGTTATTAAATGGGTTGTATGATGCTCTTTGGTAGGCCACTGCAACAAAGGTATAAAGCAATTGACTGGACTTTTATGCAGAAGAAATTATTTTTCAAACGGTTAATTAACAAAGCATTCATAAATTATTTGGGCGTTCCCTTCGGGCGGGCTTTCCACTCCAAGTCCTCGCCGAGTTATGAATTCGTTAATGCAGAAAATTTGTGGCGGCTGTGGGCTTTCCGTTACAATCACTAACGCAAATACAGCATTAAGCTTTAATGGCAGTATCTACGTGGAACTCCCCAGTCCGGATTCTGCGCAACGAAGAAAGATGAGCTCCACTGTCAAGTGCTAGTCCAAAATCGCGTGCCAGCGAGCGTATGTAGGTGCCTTTGCTGCTTACCACTTTAAAATCTACTTCGGGCAGAGCAATACGGGTAATTTCAAAAAGTTTTATTTCAATTTCTTTTGAGCGCACTTTTATTTCTTCTTCACCGCTACGCGCCAAATCGTAAGCTCGTTTACCGTTGACTTTCACAGCAGAAAAAATGGGAGGAGTTTGTATTTGTTTTCCTAAAAACTTCCGAGCTGTTTCTAAAATTAGTTTTTCTGTAATGTGCTCTGTTGGATAAGTGTGGTCAACGGCTTGTTCTAAATCAAAGCACGGAGTAGTGGATCCGATTAAAAATGTTCCTGTGTATTCTTTTTCTAAAGCCTGTATCTGTTCTATTGTTTTTGTTTTTTTTCCGGTACAAATAATGAGCAATCCGGTTGCAAGAGGGTCAAGCGTTCCGGCATGTCCAACCTTTATTTTCTCCGGAAAACTTTTTCGGATAGCGATTTTCAGTTTGTTCACTACTTCAAAAGAAGTAACCTTGTAAGGTTTGTCAACCAAAAAAATATCGCCTTCGGTAAGATTTATTTTTTGAATGTGTGGGATGAACTGGTTGTAATCGAGTCTTAAAAAGTCCATTACAATACGCTTAACTCTATTCCTAAAATGTATAGCAGTATAATAATTCCGCCGGCAATAATACGGTACCAGCCAAATATTTTAAATCCGTGTTTAGTTAAAAAACCAATGAAAAACTTAATAGCGAACATTGCAACAATAAAAGCAACTATGTTTCCAAGGGCAAGCAATTTTATTTCATCCGAACTGGGTGTGCCCGCATGCTTATAAAAATCGTACAATTTTTTTACAGTCGCCGCAAACATGGTTGGCACAGCCAAAAAAAAGGAAAATTCTCCGGCTGCTTTGCGCGAAAGTTTTTGTGATAATCCGCCAACAATAGTTGCTCCGCTACGTGACACGCCCGGGAATAGTGCTATACACTGAAACAATCCTATTTTAAAAGCTTGTATTAAACTAATTTCTTCGGTTGATTTTATTTCTTCTTTTTTAAACCAAGTATCAATAAAAAGGAAAATAATTCCTCCCAATAATAAGGCAATTCCAACTCCTAGTGAGTTTTCAAGAAGTGCGTCAATATAATCTCCCATAAAAATTCCAAAAAGGGCAGCCGGAATAAAGGCAACAAAAAGTTTCAGGTAAAAATTTACAGAGTGGAAAAATTGTTTAAAATAAATAACGACAACCGCTGCAATTGCTCCTAGCTGAATACAAACGGTAAATAGTTTTACAAATTCGGTAGAGGTAATCCCCATGATACCCGAAGTAATAATCATGTGTCCGGTACTTGAAACGGGTAAAAATTCAGTGAGGCCCTCTACAATGGCAAGGATGATGGCTTCTAAATACGACATTTATTATTCTTCAGTTTTTCCTGACTCGCCGATAGTTGGTTTCGACTTACGCATTATAGCCACGGCAATAGCCCCAAAACCTGTAAGGCAAACGATTGGAGCAAGTGTGATACGTCTGAAGCTGAAAATTTCAGGATTAAATACGTTAGGATCGTTGCTACCCCCACCAATCATTAGTAAATAGCCGATAAATATTAAAGCAACTCCAGCTAATAGTATTTTATAGTTTTCGCGGGCAATTCCAAATCCTTTGTTATCAGTACTCATGTAATAATTTTAAGCAAATATAAGAAATATAGACACTAATTTCACTAATTATCAGGAATATGAAAGGAAAAATCAAGCAATTCGTGGCTAGAAATACAAATCCTCGGCTTTGAGGCGCAAATACCTTCTTACGGATAGCGCGGCACTGAGGCCTGAGATAAAAATCCCGGTTATAATAGTCGCCAAAAATAAAATCAATAGGTAATTGGGATTTTGCACAACTAATAATTCAGGAATATAGCGATTTGCTAAAACGATAAAAAGTACGATTAAAATATCGGCAATTATGCCGGCTACAATTCCATTAATAATTCCTTTTACGATAAATGGCCTGCGAATAAAGGATTGTGTGGCGCCAACAAGGTACATTGTTTTAAGTAAAAACCGCTTAGCGTAGATTGAAAGACGAATAGTATTATTAATTAGTGCGACTGCAATTACAATTAAAAGCAAGGAGAAAAACAAAATAATGGCACTCATTTTTTTTGTGTTCTTGCTTATGTTATCTATTAAAACTTTTTGATATACAACTTCACGTACACTTTTATCTGTCGTAATTTCTTTTTCAATCCAGTTTATACTATCAGGATTTGCATACTCCGCTTTTAGATTGATGTTGATTGCAGACGGAAGCGGATTAAAACCCAAAAATGCAACAAAATCATCACCGGTTTTTGCTTTCATTTCTTCTGCAGCTTCTTCTTTCGATTTAAAAACGGCCGATTTAGTGTAACTCGCTGCATCAATTATTTTTTTTAGTCTATCGGCATCTGGCTGAGAAGCATCTTCTTTTAAATATACCTGTACGGCTACATTTTCTTTTACGTGATTAACGAGCAGTTTCGCGTTGATAAAAATCCAGCCTACAATTCCTAACAGAAAAAGCACAAGTGCTAAACTCATTACCACTGTAACAGAGGAGGTTTTTAATTTACTTTGCAGAGGTTTTGATGCCATACATGGCTAAATTACTAAGGTATAGGCAGTGTTTTTTGTGCGAATTTGTAAATAACTAACAGTATAGTGTTTAGAAGGTTTTGGGCGTTACCCCGTATGGGCTAATTACTTTCAATCCATAATCCGGGCGGGGTCGGGCTGCTGTGGGGTCGCTTCGCTCCGCTTTTTGCGATGACTTTTCGTTTTCAAATAAAATCAGGGGGCAAAAGAGCCAAGCCCGTCGCATCCCTAACGCAAATACAAAATCCTTTGCACCTTAATCTAAAAAATCAATCCTTATAATTCTTGCCAAAAACAAATATTCTTAGCGTCTTTGCGGTAAAAAAAATTGTTATTTATTCTCAAAAACCATCTGCCCGCCAATAAAAGTATAATGCACTTTAGTTTTTAAAATATCCTCAGGTTTGCAATTCATTAAATCAGTATCCAAAATAATAAAATCAGCAAACTTTCCCGGTTCTAAACTGCCTTTTTCTTTTTCTTCAAAGTTTGAATAGGCTGCCCAAATGGTCATTCCTTTAATTGTCTCTTCTCTGCTCAATGCATTTTCCATTTGAAAACCGCTTTCGGGAAAACCTTTGTTGTCTTTGCGCACCACAGCAGCATAAAATGTTTTAAATGGAGAAATATCTTCTACCGGAAAATCAGTGCCAAGTGCAACCATACCCGAGGCTTTCAATAAATCTTTATAAGCATATGCGCCTTTAACGCGATTTTTCCCTAAACGTTCTTCTGCCCAATACATATCAGATGTTGCATGAGTAGGTTGTACGGATGGAATTACTCCTGCTGCAAATAAATTAAAATCATTAGCATTTACAACCTGCGCGTGTTCAATTCTCCATCGTTTTTCCGCAAGTAAATTTTTCAATTCCTCTTTTGTAAATCCCATAGTATTCGGAATGGAAGCGTACGTATATAAAATAAATCTATCAGCAGAATCTCCAATACAATGTGTATTCATCTGAAATCCTTTGTCGTAAATTATTTTAGCATACTCTTCAAAATGTTTTTTTTCACTCAGTAAAAATCCTTTCCAGTTTTTTTTGTCGGAATATTCTTTCAGTAAACATGCACCACGAGAACCCAATGCCCCATCTGCATAAAATTTAAAGGAGCGTACATTTAGTTTATCTGTTTTATACGGCCCGGCTTTTAAATAATAGGCGTAGTTGATTGCATGATCACTTAGCATCGCGTAAATGCGCATTTTTAAATCTCCTTTTTTTTGTTGCTCGTCAATTATATCAATATCAGCTTTCATTAATCCTGCGTCATCAACAGTAGTTAGTCCAACTGCAAAACAATTTTTTTGCGCGGCTAATAATGCTTTTTGTATTTGTTCTTTCGTTGCTTGCGGAATTACTTTAGAAACCATATCAACAGCGTTGTCAATTAAAATACCTGTAAGTTTACCTCCCTTTAAAATAAATTCACCACCACTTATTTTTGTTTTCTCATTTATTCCGGCTAAACGCAAAGCAGTTTCATTTACTAGGGCAGCGTGACCATCAATTCGGGTTAAAAAAACCGGTGTATTGGGGAAAAGTGAATTTAATTTTTCGTTTGTTGGATATTCTTTAACTCCCCAATCATTTTGATCCCACCCTCTGCCAATAATCCAGGCACCCGAACGAAAACTTTCTTCGGTAGGAGAGGGGAGTTGCTGCAAAACTTCCTCAAAAGATTTTGTTCCTACTAAATCTGCACGTTGCAATCCTAACCCGTAACCTAAAAAGTGACAATGCGCATCAATGAAACCTGGAAAAATAGTTTTTCCTTCGGCATCCATTAATGTTGAGCTGTTGTATTTTGTTTTTATTTCTTCGTTTGTCCCCGTAGCTACAATTTTCCCTTTATTAATCGCCATGCTTTGGCAGACAGAAAAACTTGAATCGACTGTGTAGATATTTGCATTGAAGACAACAAGATCAACCCATTCTTGTTTTGGTGCACATGAAAAAAGAAAGAGTGAAAGCAGAAATATTGATTTAATGGTAAACTGCGTTAGCGATTGAGCAAAGGTGTTGGAGCTCTTTTGCCCCGATGTTCTATAAGTGTCTCGACTCCGCTCGACATGACAATGTTCGGAAAAAGGATAACAGGCAAAAAGCGACTTGTGAAAGCGCGACCCCGCCGTGGGTTTAACCAAGGATTTAAAAGGCTGATGCGGGGGAACGCCCAAAAAAAATCTATTAAATTTCATTCTTGTTTAAAAACTATTTTATTTCTTAGCCCGCAACACAATTTGTATTGGCACACCGCAATAATCAAAGTGTTCTCGCATTTTGTTTTCTAAAAAGCGACGGTAATTTTCGTATACATATTGAGGCATGTTGCAGAAGAAAATAAACATGGGTATGCCTTTCATTTGCGTAGCATATTTTATTTTCACATATTTACCTTTGATAGCAGGAGGAGGATAATTTTCTACCAGCGGTAAAATAAAATCATTCAACTTGCGGGTTGGTATTTTTTGTCTTCTGCGTTCGTAAACTAAAAGCGCCTCTTCAACGGATTTTAAAATACGTTGTTTGGTAACAACAGAAGTAAATAAAATAGGCACGTCTCTAAAAGGAGCTAAGCGCTCTCTTATTCTGTCTTCGTATTCTTTGGCTGTTTTGGTATCCTTTTCAAGTAAGTCCCACTTGTTTACTACAATCACAATTCCTTTGTGATTTCTGATTGCTAAATCAAAAATGGCCAAATCTTGTGCTTCCAATCCCATAGTGGCATCGAGCATCAAAATAATTACATCGCAATCTTCAATGGCTTTAATAGATCGCATTACACTATAAAACTCTAAGTCTTCATGCACTTTTGCTTTTTTGCGAATTCCCGCAGTATCTACTAGCCAAAAATCGTGACCGAATGCTTTGTAGCGTGTATTAATTGCATCGCGTGTTGTGCCGGCAATTTCTGTTACTATATTTCTTTCTTCACCAAGTAATGCGTTTGTTAAGGACGATTTTCCAACGTTTGGTCTGCCAACAATTGCAATTCTTGGAATAGCAGTTTCTTCAATAACTTCTAAAGGTTCTAAGGCTTCAACAACAATATCCAATAAATCTCCGGTACCGCTTCCGCTTATAGCTGAAATGGGATAAACATCTCCCAATCCCATCGCATAAAAATCGGCTGAGTAAGCAATGCGTTCCGAATTATCAGCTTTGTTTGCTACGAGAAAAACTTTTTTTCCACTTTTACGAATAAGTGTTGCTACATCTTTATCAAAACGTGTAATGCCTTCGTGGGTATCTACTACAAAAAGTAAAATGCTTGCTTCGTCAATGGCAATTTTTACCTGCTTGCTTATTTCCTTTTCAAAAGTATCGTCGCTCCCCGAAATATATCCGCCGGTATCAATAATTGTAAATTCTCTTCCGTTCCATTCTACTTTACCGTAGTGCCTGTCGCGGGTAACACCTGCAGTTGGGTCAACAATAGCCTGCCTCGTTTCGGTTAAACGATTAAATAGGGTTGATTTACCTACGTTGGGACGACCTATAATTGCAATTACGTTAGCCACTTGGAATAATTAAGAATTATGATTTCAGAATTAAGAATTATGAATTTTGCGCAAAGATAGTATTTAGATTTGGAAGAGACTTGTTTATACTTCTACAGGTACAATTTGGTACGGATAAGTCACACCTATAAACACTTGTTCAATATCTGATTTTGTATTTTCATCTCCTGCCTCATATTCCCATTTAACACTGAGTTTCCTGCCTTCTTTAAAATGCGTGTCTAATTTTCTACATAAGGTAAAAATGCGTTTCAGCGAACTGGTATTATAGTAATAAAGGCGTATAAGTATATTAAGTGGTTTATCCTCTTTCAGATAATCTTCAATCCATTGGTTTATGGGAGAAAATGCTGTTTCAACATCTTCCGGAATCATTTTGCCTTCCAGCTTTAAAACAGAACCCCAAGGTTCAAATATAACCAATGGGGTTAATTCTGTTTTTGGAATGTGTATTGGAGTCATACTGCTAAAGTCGTAATTTTTTTTATAACTAAAAAAAATAATTCATTTTCTCTGATATCCCGATGACTATGGGGTTAACTTTCTATTGTAGTATTAAAACTCGCAATTTTTAGGTGTTCTTGCAAAGGCAATTACATCGCGTATGTTGCTCATGCCGGTTACAAATAAAACTAAACGTTCAAAACCAAGGCCAAAACCTGCATGCGGGCAGGTACCAAATTTTCTTGTATCTAAATACCATGCCATTTCTTCGGCGGGTATGTGCATGTCTTTCATGCGTTGCAATAATTTATCGTAACGTTCTTCACGTTGTGAGCCTCCAATAATTTCTCCTATTCCGGGGAATAAAACATCCATAGCGCGCACGGTTTTATCGTCTTCGTTTTGGCGCATGTAAAATGCTTTTATTTCTTTTGGGTAATCAGTTAGTATAACGGGTTTCTTAAAATGTTTTTCTACTAAGTAGCGCTCGTGTTCGCTTTGTAAATCTGCTCCCCACTTATCAATTAGGTAGGAGAATTTTTTCTTTTTATTGTGATTGCATTCACGTAAAATAGAAAAAGCTTCGGTGTATGTTACACGTTCAAAATTATTTTCTACGCAAAATTTTAATTTATCTAATAAAGTCATTTCAGAACGCTCCAACTGAGGTTTTTGTTTTTCTTCTTCTAAAAGCCGGTCATTTAAAAAGGCAATATCATCGGCGCATTTAGTAAGTGCTTCTTTAATTACGTACTGAAGCATTTCTTCAGCCAAATCCATGTTGTCATTTAAATTATTAAAAGCAACTTCGGGTTCAATCATCCAAAATTCTGCAAGGTGTCTTCCTGTATTAGAATTTTCTGCGCGGAAAGTCGGACCAAAAGTATATACCTCGCTTAATGCCATTGCCGCAAGTTCTGCTTCTAACTGACCGGATACAGTAAGGTTGGTAGTTTTCCCAAAAAAATCTTGCGAAAAATCTATTTCATTCTTATCATTTTTAGGAAGGTTGTTTAAATCTAAGGTTGTTACGCGAAACATTTGACCCGCACCTTCTGCATCACTCGCCGTTATAACCGGAGTATGTAAATACACAAAACCTTTTTCCTGAAAAAATTTATGTACTGCGTAAGCCAACACGTTTCTCACTCTGAAAACAGCACTGAAAGTACTGGTGCGAAAACGTAAGTGTGCAATTTCGCGCAAAAATTCCAGACTGTGTTTTTTTGGTTGTAAAGGGTATTGCTCTGCATCGCTATCACCTAAAATTTCAAGCGCAGTAACTTTTAGCTCATATTTTTGTCCTTTACCCAATGAAGGAATAATGTTTCCGACAGCACTGATGCAAGCTCCGGTAGTAATTCTTTTTAAAATATCCTCGGCTGTATTTGTAAAATCAACTACTAACTGTAAATTATTTATAGTTGAACCATCGTTGAGTGCAATAAATTGGTTGTTACGAAAAGTGCGTACCCAGCCTTTAACGCAGGCTTGGTAATCGTGTTTTTCACTTAAAAGAATGTCGTTGATTTTTGTGCGTTTCATAATTCTGTTATGGGAAGGCAAAAGTAAGAGAAATTTCGAAAGACCCCCTCTTGTATTCTCCCCCATGGGGGAGAAAAATACAACGAAGTACAAAATTAGAGCAATGACCTCTTATAGAACAAAGCTGTATTTGGAGACAGTGGCGTGTTATTTGTTCCTCCGTATAACAGTAACCTTCATTCTAATATCAAAATCCGGCCTATCATTTTTGTCGGTACCAAATTCAGCAATATTATCTATTGCTTCCATTCCATAAATAACTTCTCCAAAAACGGTGTAGTTGCCATCCAGATGGGGCGTTCCTCCTATAGCTTTATATACTTTTATTTGCTCAGCCGAAAAAGCATAGTGTATAGATTTTTCATAAATTGGTTCAATTAATTTATCCAAACTTTTTTCGATTAGGGTAAGAATATAGTTAAGTTTTTCTTTTTTAAACCAGTCTAATTTTTTAGTCATTTCTGCATTCTCGGGCAATTTCAACAAACTGTCCTTTATGCCGGCTCGTATTTTTTTGTTGATTCTATATTCGTACAATTTTATGTCTTTGTCGCTTAATGCACCCCGGCCTTGGGTAATGTAAAACTGGCAACTGGAAGATTTTTTTTCGGGATTTATATCATCGTTTTCTCTGGCAGCAGCTAAAACCCCGCGTTTATGAAAAAGATTTGTATTGAACTCTGCGGGTATCCAATCTGCCCCTTTAATTTCTCCATCGCCCAATAATTGCAATGGTTTGGCAGTTTTTGAGGCAGGGTCGCCGCCCTGAATCATGAAGCTTTGTATTACCCTGTGAAAAAGCAGGCTATCATAAAAGCCTGCTGAGGCCAGTTTTAAGAAATTATCGCGATGTAAAGGGGTTTGGTTATATAATCTGATTTTTATTGGACCAAATTTGGTATTAATCAATACCAGTGCGGTCTTTGAGCTATCTGCATAAACAGAGGCAATCTGTGCTTTGATGGTAAATAACCCTAAAATGGTCAAAAAAAGGTATAAAAAAAGTTTTTTCATTTTCGTTAAATTTTCCTTAACTTTGTTTAAAATGCTAAAAGTAGGAAATAGCAATAATTAAAAAACAATAATATGAAAAAGAAATTTTACGCCATCTTGTTAATTATTCCAATTGCAATGATGCTTTTTCAAGTTAATACATCTTGTAACGGTCCTCAACCGTCTAAATGTGTAATTACTGTAATGGATAGCGCAGGTACAAAAGCCAGAGCAGGTGTAAAAGTACATATGTACGCCAAAGTAACGTATAATGGTGGTACGTATAGTTCTGATCTAAAAGCTGATGGAGTAACCGGAAGTGATGGTAAAGTATCTTTTAGTTTTAAAAACCCTTGTGTTATGGATATTTTGGCTACTGTTTCTAACTGTACGGTAAGCGGACCAAACCATGTGTATTGCACTGCTTCAGGAATAGTTAAGTGCGAAGAAGGAAAGACGGCAGAGAAAACTGTTCGTGTAGACCACTAAACCGGAAGGAACCCTAATTTTTTATTGATTTTTGAAAACAAAAGGAAGCCAAGTAGGGCTCCACTTGAGTTTGCTATAAAGTCAAGTACATCGCCGCTTCTACTCGAAAAAATATAAAATTGCATCAGTTCTAAACTTCCACCATAGAGCACGCAAAATAAAAGCGCAAGTATTCCGTAAAAAGTTTTTTTGTTGAGAAAAGATAAAGCGCGCATAAATAAAACTTGCTCTGCAAAAAATATTCCGGCATGAACAAATTTGTCAAACGACAATAATTCCAGCCAGGAAATTCTTGGAATGGCTTTACCTGGCATACTGCATAAACCAAAGATGATGAGTGTCCAGATTATAAAGGGAAGAAATTTTTTCATTTCAAACAGGGGTCTGTCATGTTGAGCTTGTCGAAACATGGTTGTTGCATTAGTTGCACTTCGACAGGCTCAGTGTGACGTGTTCGTACGATTTTTCTGCTACAATTTCGCCAACAACTCATTTGCTTTATCCCAGTTAACGACATTCCACCAGTTGTTGATATAATCAACACGTTTGTTTTGGTATTTTAAATAATAAGCGTGTTCCCAAACATCGAGTGCAAGTAATGGTGAACCTTTTACTTCGCTCATTGACATTAATGGGTTATCCTGATTTGGGGTGCTGCAAATTTTTAATTGTCCTTTTTCAGAAACCAACCATGCCCAGCCACTACCAAAACGTTTCATGCCGGTTTCGGTAAATTGTTTTTTAAATTCTTCGAATGTGGTGAATGAACCGTTGATGGCTTCCAAAATTTTGCCGGTTGGAAGGTTTGTAGCGCTATTTTTATTTCCTTTCATCAAATTCCAAAACAAGGTGTGATTGTAATGACCTCCTGCGTTGTTTCGAATTGTATCATTATAAGTAGTCATATCTTTAAAAATATCTTCTAAAGAAGAAACGGCGGGATGCTTTGTGGTTTCTAGAGCCTTATTTAAATTAGTTACGTAAGCCTGATGATGTTTGCCGTGATGCAACTCCATTGTTTGCTTATCAATAAAAGGTTCAAGCGCATCGTACGCGTAGGGAAGGGGCGCTAAAGTAAAAGGTTCAAGCGAAAAATTTTCATTACTGAATTCTTCAAGAGCATTTAATTTTTCGCCTGAAATTACATTGGCAGCAATTCCACCAAGCGAAAGTAGAGCCGATTTTTTAAAAAATTTTCTTCGTGAATCCATGATTAGAATTCTATTAATATTTGGTTTTTCTCAACTGCCATGCCTTTTTTTACCGAAACTTTTTTGACCTTAGCATCGGCCGGAGATTTCAAAATATTTTCCATCTTCATGGCTTCTAAAACCAGTAAAGCATCTCCTTTTTTTACATCTGCACCTTCGGCCACCAAAATGTTTAATACCATTCCGGGCATGGGCGCTTTAATATTGACAAGTTTGTTCGATAAAATTTTATCTAAACCTAATTTGTGCAATAATTCATCGTATTTATCTTTTACTGAAACATTGTAAATAGTTTGATTTATTTTTATTTGAAAAGTTTTTTCCTCTGCGTTATGGCTTACTATTTCTGCGTTATACGATTTGTTATCTTTTAAAATATGAAAAGATGTTTTGGTATTTTCAATCATATCAAAAACAAAATCTTCACCGTTAAGCTGCCAGGAATTATCCTTTTTTTCAAAACTAAAATCCAGATTGTTATTTACTTTTATATTATACATAGCAGGCATTTAAAATGCAGTACCAAAGGTAAGATTTTATAGGTAGATGTTTAAAGTTTTTACTTTAATCTTTTGGCATATCAGAAGGCCTGAACCATTCGAAAATAGTGTCTATTTCTTTACTAAGTCCAACTCTCCAGGCGCTGAGTTTATCTATTTTAAGGTCGTTTATGGTGTATGAAACACGCAACATTATATCATCAGGATATATTCTGTGCGCCCTGTCTTCTCTGTCTTTTGTTTGTACATAGGTTGTATACAAATCCCATCCGGCAAAGAGATGAAGTATTTCGTGAGCAATAGCGGCGGCACATAAAACCTGACCACCATTATACTGGTGGTACATCATGCAGCCCTCGGTAAAATATTTTTCTTTATTCATTTCGTTGCTGCAAGGAAAAGCGTAGCTGTTACCTTTTTGGTTGGCATATATAATTACAATCACATTCTCGCAACTTGTATTTTTTTTGACCCACTTATAAAATTCCTGTGGTGTGCCCTTGCCGATTTTTTTAAATAAATAACTAACCCAATCAACTCGTTCGTTTCCACTGGCAGTTCCGGTTTCAATCTCTTCCAACTCCAAATCTTTTTGCATGTTGTAGCAGCTGTCCTGAAAAGAAATTTCTGAATTGTAATTTTTTGCCTGTGCAATTATTCAATTCTCTGCTTCGGTTTGCATAGCAAGAAATTTCTTTTTCTCGGCCGTATCCCATCTTGTTTCTTTCGTACTTATAAAAATGGAGAGAATAAATGTTTTTCCTTTTAAAATATTTGCGCTGCCTGCTACCCATTTATCGTTGTTGAACTGCGCGTGGCAGAGAATAGAATAGAAGGAAAATATAAAGACAAAAAGGGGTTTCATGGGAAGATTGTAAAAATAGAGCACAGATGACGCAGATTTTTATGATTAAATAAGATTTTTTTAAAATTTATTATTTTTTTATCCGCGCTCATCATATTTATCTGCGTCATCAGCGTTCCATTGTATTCTATACGCCTAGTATTTTCTTCGTTTTACTTGGTAGTTTATCCCTCACCAAAGTGTACGATTGCTTTATATAATGCTCCCATTCTTTTTTAGTGAACCTGTTTGGGTTTTGCACAAGCACCCATTTGTAACGCGCGACATAAGGTGCCGGAATAATATCTTTTGAAACAGAAAGTTCTTCAAATTCCTCATCTGTAACTTTTAATGAAACCTGCATCGGACCTTCCAAACCTGTAACACAAAACATTTTCTCACCAATACAAAAGCATAAATCGTGCCCCCATTTAATATCTTCGGTTACATATGGAAGTTTTTTTGCAGATGGTGCGGAGGAGATCGATGTTCATGATATAAAGATAAAAGTTTTTGATTGAAGTTATACTGACGCGTTAGGGATTGAGCAACGGTGTTGGAGCACATGCCGCTCTGGTTCTCGACTCCACTCGAAATGACATAATAGGGCATTGCGACTTGCGAAAGCCCGACCCCCGTATATAGTTTATAATTGGAAGTTGATACTACACGGGGAAACGCCCAAAAACCTCCCTCAAACCTGAAATAAAAAATAAAAACTCGAAATATTTCCTCAGACCCCCCTTTTTTTCAACAATTTTCTTAAAAGAGTTTATATTTTTCGGGTTGACCCCCTATTTTTTGACTAACTTTGTAAAAATATTCAATTATTCATCAAAAAAACCCTCAAAAAAATGACAAGCATCCGTTTTAACGCATTAGCAGAAGTATTACAAAGAACTCCGGTTGACCCTTCAGCACCGGTAGGAACTCAAATTTCGGAATATTATGGCTCTAACGTATTTGGTTACGACGCCATGAAAGAATACCTAAGCGAAGAAGCTTTTTTAATGGTGATGAACGCCATTGATAAAGGCACAACTATAGACCGCAAAATTGCCGACCAGGTTGCCTCTGCCATGAAAGCATGGGCAATGAGCAAAAATGCTACACACTATACACATTGGTTTCAACCGTTAAATGGAACTACTGCCGAAAAGCATGATGGTTTTTTTGAGCCTGCAGAAAACGGTCGCGCCATTGAACGTTTTAGTGGTAACCAATTAGTACAACAAGAACCCGATGCATCAAGTTTCCCGAGCGGAGGAATACGCAACACTTTTGAAGCGCGCGGTTATACAGGCTGGGATCCAACATCACCTGCATACGTATTTGATAAAACACTTTGTATACCAACTATATTTGTATCATACACCGGCGAAGCATTAGATTATAAAATGCCGCTTTTAAAATCCATCCACGTTTTAGATAAAGCAGCTACTGATGTTTGTCAGTACTTTGATAAGAACGTTACTAAAGTAATTGCAACCTTAGGCTGGGAGCAGGAATATTTTTTGGTTGATAAAGCATTATTTAATGTGCGTTACGATTTACAACAAACAGGCAGAACGTTATTTGGTGCCGCACCTGCAAAGGGACAACAATTGGAAGACCACTATTGGGGTTCTATACCGGCAAGAGCAACTGCCTACATGCGCGATTTTGAATATGAGTGTCATTTGTTAGGAATACCTGTTCGCACACGTCATAATGAAGTTGCACCAGCACAGTTTGAGTGCGCTCCGGTTTTTGAAGAAGTAAATTTAGCAGTTGATCATAATCAATTACTAATGGATATTATGGAGAAAGTTGCTTTGCGCCATAACCTCGCCGTGTTATTACACGAAAAACCTTACGCAGGTGTTAATGGAAGCGGTAAACATAATAACTGGAGTCTTGCAACAAACGGCGGAAAAAATTTATTGAGTCCGGGTAAAACACCAAAAACAAATTTACAGTTCTTAACATTTTTCGTAAACACAATTAAAGCGGTGTATGAGCATGCTGATTTATTACGTGCTTCTATCGCATCTGCAAATAATGATCATCGTCTTGGCGCTAACGAGGCACCACCGGCAATTATGAGTGCTTTTCTTGGAGATCAATTAAGTAAAATACTTGATGACATTGAGAAAAGTGTGAGCGATAAAAAAATGACGCCTGAACAAAAGACAGCTCTTAAATTGGGTATAGGAAAAATTCCTGATATTTTATTAGACAACACGGATAGAAATCGTACTTCGCCATTTGCATTTACCGGAAATAAATTTGAATTCCGTGCTGTGGGTTCTTCTGCAAATTGCAGCGGACCAATGATGGTGCTTAACACCATTGTTGCCGAGCAATTAATTCAGTTTAAAAAAGATGTAGATGCTTTAATAAATAAAGGCATAGAAAAGGACGAAGCTATTTTTCAGATATTGAAAAAAGGTATTGTAGCATCTAAAGCAATTCGTTTTGAAGGAAATGGGTATGGAGAAGAGTGGAAGAAAGAAGCAAAAAAGCGCGGACTAAATAATTTTAACACAACACCGCAAGCATTAGAAGCTTATGTTTCTAAATCTTCCATAAAATTATTTGAAGACCTGAGTATTTTAACGCACCGCGAGCAAGAGGCGCGTTACGAAATTTCATTGGAGACTTACACTAAAAAAATACAAATTGAGTCGCGCATTATTGGTGATATAATTACCAATCAAATAATTCCTTCGGCTATTAAATACCAAAAAACGTTGGTTGACAATGTGAGTGGAATGAAAAATATTTTTTCAGGCCCTGAGTTTAAAAAAGTGGCCGATGCACAGTTAAATATGATTAAAGAAATATCTGAGCACATTACTTTTATAAAAGATGAAGTAGAGCAAATGATAGCAGAGCGTAAAAAAGCAAATAACTTAGAGGGTGCAAAAAAACAAGCCTTTGCTTATTGCGATAAAGTAAAACCGCTTTTTGAAACTATTCGTTACCACGTTGATAAATTAGAATTAATTGTGGACGATGTAATGTGGCCTTTACCAAAATACAGGGAGATGCTTTACATTAAGTAAGAAGTCACGAGTCAAGCAAAATCCTCTTTCAGGAAAGGAAGGGGATTTTTTTATGTATTAAAATTCCTCCTTTGAAGGGTAACGTCCAGCAATAGCGGACGGGGGGATATCGAGCGAGGAATGTTTTACTGTTTAATTATTTTGCTTTGGTAAATAATTGCGTGCTCTTCATTCAGCAAATGCAATTCATAAACACCATTACTAAGATTGCTCAAATTAATTTGTGTTGTATTGCTTTCTAAAATTTGAACACTTATTTTTTTTCCACTTACAGTGAAAACTTCTAAAGTTAGTTTCCCGGAAAAATTACCGAGAGTTAAATTAAAAATTCCGTTGCTCGGATTAGGATAAACATTTACCTGCACATTTCCTATTTCCAATTGATTAACTCCAGTAACATTATATTTTACTTTTCTTATTCTGTTGTTTACATAATCTGCAATAAATAAATCACCAGCTGCATTAAAACCTAAGCCACAAGGTCTGTTTAAAAAGGCTGCTGTTGCAAGTCCACCATCACCGCCAAAAGCCGCAAATCCTGTTCCGGCTGCCGAACTAATCATTCCACTTATATCTACCTTACGAACAACATGCGCATTAAAATCAGAAATAAACATTTGCCCCGTTGCATCAAACGTAACAGCTGCCGGACCATTTAATGCTGCTGCAGTAGCAAACCCTCCATCACCGGTACTTCCCGTAACTCCAGTGCCCACAACTGTACTTATTGTTCCGGTTTTATTTACTCTGCGTATTACATGATTTCCATTATCAGAAATATAAAGCGAAGAATCTTTTAAATTCACCATAATTCCAACAGGTTGAATTAATTTAGCTAGAGTAGCTGCGCTACCATCGCCACTGTATCCAGCGGTTCCGGTGCCCGCAACTGTCGAAATAATTCCCAATGGATTTATTTTTCTAATGCAGTTATTTCCTCTATCGGCAAAATAAATATTTCCGGATGTATCGCAGGCTATTCCCGAAGTGCTATTTGAAATTTTTGCTAATGTTGCAGCCGCGCCATCTCCGCTATAACCCGCTACGCCTGTCCCTGCAATTGTATTAATTATGCCTGCTGTATTTATTTTTCGGATGCGTGAGTTTTGCGTGTCGGTAATGTAAATATTTCCTGCGCTGTCTACCGCAATTGCATTGGGGTTATTTAATTGAGCCAGGTTTGCCGGGCCGCCATCTCCTGTAAAGCCAAATACGCCCG
>CAZZEI010000046.1:0-19276 GCA_964653165.1 uncultured Flavobacteriaceae bacterium
GGGGGAATTAATACAAAGTCTTTCAAAATTTGAAGAATTTTCTAATAACAGTGTCTGTTTCATAGTCAAATCCAAAGAAAAAATAGCAGTTAAATTAACTATCTTTGCACCCTATCAGTAATAATGAGCTATTTTAAATTTATACGTTCAAAATCTTTTGTAAAGCACCTTTTATTGGCCTCTATTTCGGCGCTGATAACCCTATGGCTGGCATTTAAGCTTTTTAGCGTTTACACCCACCATGGAGTAACCTATCAGGTACCCGATTTTACCGGACAATCCGTATTAGTATTAAACGATTTTATAAAAGATAAAAAAGTGCGTTTTCAAATTATTGATTCAATTTATGATGCCCAACAAACTCCCGGAACTATTATACGGCAAGACCCTGAAAAAGACAGCGAGGTAAAAGAAAATCGTATCATTTACCTGTATGTTACCTCAGTAATGCCCCCTCAAATAGAAATGCCAAAATTGGTTGACCGTTCCTTACGCCAGGCAATTGCTATGATAGAAAGTTATGGTTTAAAGCCCGGAAAAATAAATTACGTAGCCGACGCCTGCAAAAATTGTGTAATAAAACAGTTTTATAGAGGAAACGAAATTGCACAAGGAAAAAAAATTAAAAAAGGTTCCTTGATTGACCTTGCTGTGGGCAAAGGCACTACATCTGAGACCATTACACTGCCAAATTGTATAGGATTAACTTTTTGCGATGCTAAAAATAAATTGCTCTCTTCTTCGTTACAGATAGGTAGCATTATGATAGACAAAATTATTGGCGATACATGCGAGGCTTTTGTATATAGGCAAACTCCAACTCCTGCAAAGGATAGAGAAGTTAGCGCTGGTGCACGCGTAGATCTTTATATTACCGACGACAAGACAAAAATAAAATTGCTTAACGATGACGATGGTAAATAAAATTATTTTTTCTGCCTTAGTGTTTTTCTCTTTTAGCATTAGCCTAAAAGCGCAGGAAGAAATACAACCATTGCATGGCAATGCTGTTTTAATTAATCATGTGCAAAAATATCCTGCAAGCAGTATGCAAAAAGGAACATCTACAACAGCTGCCTTTTTACCTTTTTACGAGGATTTTTCTTATTTCGGTCCGTACCCAAATGCATTAAAATGGGAAAACTCACAATCGGTTTTTGTAAATCATACCTACCCGGTTGCGCCTCCAACAATGGGTGTTGCAAGCTTTGATGGTTTAAACAGATACGGATATCCGTATAATAACGCCTCTACCAGTGGCAGTTACACTTCTGATACACTCACATCTATTCCTTTACGACTTGATTTTACAGACGCGACACTAAGCGTAAGCATCTCCCCCTCAGATAGTGTTTATTTTAGTTTTTATTACCAGCCGAGAGGGAGAGGCGATGCACCCGAATCGGGAGATGAATTGCATTTAGAATTTTATAGTCCGAGTACTACCTTATGGACAACCGTATGGAGTAAGTCAGGCTACAACCCCGGAACCGATAGTAGTTTTAACCGCGTTATGATACCTGTACTTGACACCAGCTATTTTAAAGATGGTTTTCAATTTAGATTTACCAACTTATCTACGTTATGTGGAGCAGTTGATCATTGGCATATTGATTTGGTTTATTTAAACAGACGACCTTGGTCCACTTCTGTTTGGGCACAACATGATACTATTTTTCCGGATGTAAGTTTTGCTTACGACGAACAAACCTTGCTGAAAAATTATATGCAAATGCCATTTTTTCAATTTCTGGGTGCAGCTGATATGAAATCCAACATAAATGCTTTTTTACGTACAAATGCAAAAACCCCACCCGGTATAAATATTTCAACTTATTATTCTATCAATGATAATGCAGGCAATACCGTGTTACCTCAAGTTTTATGCGGCACTGATAATTTATACAATTTCAAAGATTCAGGATATTGTAAAAATCAAATTCTGATCAATCCTTCACTTGGTAGTTTTGTTTACAATGGAGGAACCGCATTTACCGACAGCACTTCTTATTTATTTAAATTCTATGTAACGAAACATGGTATTGATTCTATACAGCTTAACGACACTGGTTATTTTCGCCAAAATTTTAATAACTATTTTGCTTATGATGATGGAACTGCCGAGGGAGGTTACGGACTTAGTGCATACGGCGGACAAACATCAGTTAAATACACCTTAAACAAACCTGATACCCTGCGTTCTTTAGATATTTTTTTCGATCCTGTGGCAAGTGTAAGTACATTACAAAACGCACCGATACGCTTACGAATTTGGTCAGATAATGCCGGAAAGCCCGGTACACTTTTGTTTAATGATAGTGCAACTGTACCATTTTATAACATAGGCAGTTTTAATTCTTTTAAGCGCTATCAATTAACAACGCCTTATGTTTTTACAAGCGCCACTACTTTTCACGTAGGCGTTTATCAACAATTAAATATACGACTTGCCATTGGTTACGACATGAATTCTGATACGCACACAAATGTTTCTTATGATTTAAATAATACATTCGGCTGGCAGACTCCAACAGTAAAAGGTTCGTTAATGATCAGGCCTGTATTTGGAGATTCATCACGCGCTGTATCGGTAAAAATAAATACGAGGGAAAAAGAAAATGTTTTAATTTATCCTAATCCTGCAACAGATGAAATTTTTGTGCATGCAACTGATAATATTAAAAAAATTGTAATTACAGATTTACTCGGAAATATTTTAGTGGAAGAATTAAACGTTGACAAAAAAATAAGCGTATCCATTTTGCCTAATGGTTTATTTATGCTTACAACTTTTAACAACAAAGGTTTAAGCTCTACGCAAAAACTAATTATTGCACGCTGATGGAAGAAAAAAATCTTCTGGAAGAAGAACAAGAGCTGTACGAACACCATCGCTTTGAAGTAGATAAAGGTCAGGAGCTTTTGCGCATTGATAAATATCTCATTCACAAAATAGCGTATATCTCACGCACTAAAATTCAAGCAGCATCTGAAGTAGGAAATATTCAGGTAAACGGTAAAGCAGTTAAGGTAAGTTATAAAGTAAAGCCGGGTGATGTTATTACCATCCTCATGCCCCACCCGCCGAAGAATTTTGAACTTATTGCTCAAAATATTCCGCTGAATATTATTTATGAAGATGCCGATATTATGCTCGTTGATAAACCTGCCGGTATGGTTGTACATCCTGCATTGGGACACGATAATGGAACTTTAGTAAACGCTTTGCTTTATCATTTTGAAAACCTTCCTCATTTAATGGCAAAAGTAGGTACTGATTTGTATGCACCTCGCCCCGGACTTGTACATCGAATTGATAAAAATACATCCGGTGTTTTAATAGTTGCAAAAAATGAAATTGTACTTACAAAACTTGCAAAAAAGTTTTTCGATCATGATTTAGACAGGCGTTACGTTACCCTAGTGTGGGGAAATCTTTTAAACGATGAAGGAACAATTACCGGAAACGTTGGAAGGTGTGTGCACAACCGAAAAGTAATGCAGGTTTTTCATGATGGTTTACAAGGCAAACATGCTGTTACCCATTATAAAGTGTTAGAACGTTTTGGTTACACAACTTTAGTTGAGTGTAAACTGGAAACCGGTCGTACGCACCAGATACGCGTACACATGAAATCAATTGGTCACCCTGTTTTTAATGATTGGGAATATACCGGCGACCAGATTTTAAAAGGCCTGAACACAGCTAAGTACAAACAGTTTATAAAAAATTGTTTTGAAATTTGTCCGCGACAGGCGCTGCATGCAAAATATTTAGAGATAGAGCATCCGGCAACAAAAAAAATAATGAAATTTGAAAGCGAGTTGCCGAAGGATATGACTTTACTTTTAGAAAAATGGAGGCATTACGTTAAGTTCCAAAAAACTGAGTGAAAAAAGTAGGCAGTAGCAGGAGGTAGCGGCAGGAGGCAGGAAGCAGTGGCAGGAAGCAGTGGCAGTGGCAGGCAGCAGTGGCAGGAGGCAGTAGACGAATTAGGATTAGTGTCTTTGAATCTTAGTGGCAAAAAAAACTTAGTGATTCTTAGTGTCTTTGCGCCTTTGTGGCAAAAAAAATTTGTAATGAGTAAGATTGAAGTAATAGGAAAACGCATCAGCGCAATGAAAGATAACGAAGTTGTAAGCTTTGTTATTAAACCCACCGATGCCAACTGGAAAACATATTTACTTACTGCCTGGTTAGTATTATGGACAGCTAGCGGTTGTGTGGTTGCCGTAAATTATTTTAGTTTAACAAACTCCAATTATAAATTAGTTGTAATAATGTGGATGGGCTTTTGGGCTTATTTTGAATTTAAAATTGGTAAAGCTTTTTTATTCAGGAAATTCGGGAAAGAAAAAATTTGGATAAAGGGTGATAAACTGCATTACTGGCGCGACGTAGCCGGACGCGGAAAAAAACTGGAGTTTGAAAAAGAAGTTGTACAAGATTTAGGCTTGATAGAAAAAAAGAAGAACGATTTTTTTCAGTTCATGAACGAATCGTTTTGGGTTATTGGTGGAGAGTGCATTTCTTTTAACTACGGTGCTAAAACTTACCGACTGGGCATACAATTACCCGAAGAAGATGCCAAAGAATTACTAAGACAGGTGAAGCATGTGCTGAGGGGGTAATGTTTCATTTAATAATCCCTTCTAAAACCCTATTTACTTCTGTAGCATGTGTTTCCATCGGACAATGACCTGCGTCTTTTATAATATGTCCTTTTGCATTTAGGTATTGTTGCAAAAAGCTACGCATTAACTTTATGCTAAGCCACCTGTCGTTGCTGCCCCAAATAACATAGAGGGGAAGTTTTTGCAGGACCTCTTTATTCAGTTTTACATTTGTATTTGCAGCCGCCAGCCTGAAAATGGCAGAACCGCTGTTTTTATAAAGGAAAGGTTGCCTATAACCATTTACTGAAGCGCTGTCGGCCGAAGAACTATACGCTGAAGAAAGCAAGTCTGCAAATCTTTCCCTTTTACTAAAAACGTTTTTAACAGCTACATCTGCCCATCGCAAAAGAGGTGGGTACTTTAAGAAGTAACTTAAAAAAGAAGATCCATTGTTTTGCACCGGTGTTCCGTCAATTAAAACAACTGATTTTATTTTTTCAGGGAAATTACTTGCGTACGAACCGCTTATCGCCGCCCCCATGGAATGACCAATGAGCGTATATTTTTCATCACAAATTGAATGGTACTTATCTGTGAGGTAATTAAGAAAAGAAAAAACGTTCTCTAAGGAATAATCGGCAACAACAGATTTATCGCTAAAACCAAAAGCAGGTAAATCAACAGCAATAACCAGTGCCCCCGTTTTAATTAATGCTTCGATATTATTTCTATATGAAAACGTGGAGGCCGAAAAACCGTGTATTACTAAAACTTTGTGGTTGATTTTTCCTGTATCGGGTTGCCAAACAAGGTAATGAAATTTTGTTTTATTTAAAACAACAAAGTTACTGTTAGCATAGGGTTTTGTATCCGTTTTCAATTCTTTTGTTTCAACGGGTAAAAAATAAGGGAAAAACGTAAACAGCAGAAACGAAACAACAATGACCTGAGAAAATCTTTTTAAAAATTGTTTCATGTGTTTACTTTGCAATTCCTTTTTCGCAGGCCTCCCAAACCACTTCATCGGGAGGAGGTGCAATAATAATTATTTTTTCTTTGGTTACGGGATGATCAAAAATTAATTTTCGGGCATGCAGACTAATAGAAGCATCTTTATTACTCCGGTTAAAACCATATTTTAAATCGCCCTTGATGGGAGAACCCATTTCTGATAATTGCACCCGTATTTGATGATGACGACCTGTGAGGGGATAAATTTCCAAGAGAAAAAAATTATCTGTTTTAGCAATAAGTTTGTATTCGAGTTCAGCTTTTAATCCACCTTTATTTTCTGCACTTACAGCTTTTGAGCGATTATTTTTTTCGTCTTTAATTAAATAATTAATTAAAACAGCATTATCTTTTTTTGGTTTTTCTTTTACAATGGCCCAATAAATTTTTTGAATAGCGCGCTCACGAAATAATTCATTCATTCGCGAAAGCGCTTTGCTTGTTTTTGCAAATAGCACCACACCGCTAACGGGACGGTCGATGCGATGAATTACTCCGCAAAAAACATTTCCGGGTTTTTGGTATTTTTCTTTTAAATAGGTTTTTACTTTATCGCTGAGAGGTTCATCTCCTGTTTTATCGCCCTGTACAATATCGCCTGACCTTTTATTGACTGCTATAAGGTGGTTGTCTTCGTATAAAACTTCGAGATTCATCGAGGACAAAGATACGAAGAATACAATGGAACGCTTATGACGCGGATTGTGCTGATTTACGCTGTAAAAAGATTGTTTAATTAAAGTAATTAGAAAGAATATCAGATGACAAACAGACAAAAATCATATTTTATCCTTTAAATCAGCGTCATCTGCGTTCCATTGTATTAGTTAATAATAAAGTCAAACGGCAATCTCGCCTGCACACCTTTTATTTTTAATATATTGTTTGCGCTTTTTACATACTCGTAAAACAAACCAAAATTTTCTTTTAATACTTTAGTTTCTTCATCGTCTTTCTTTCCTTTTAATAATTCTTTTAAAGGGTCTTTTTGTTTAGGATAAGAAACCATTTCATATTCGCCTTCTTTAAGCTTGGCTTTAGTTGCAGTATATTTAATGGCGTCGTTTATTCCGCCTAATTCATCTACCAGTTTAATGTTTAGTGCATCTACTCCGCTCCATACGCGTCCTTGCCCGATACTATCCACATCCGATTGCTTCATTCCTCTTCCTTCGGCAACACGTCTGGTAAAAGTATCATACACTTTTTCTACGCTCTTTTGTATGTACGCTGCTTCCATTGGGCTGGCAGCGCGATAAGGCGTTCCTAAATCACTGTGATTTGCTGTATTTGCCGTATCAATTACAATTCCCAACTTTTCATTAAATAATTTTTTTGCATTTGGCATTAAACCAAAAACACCTATAGAACCGGTTATGGTATTTGGTTGCGCAAAAATTCTATCCGCTGCGCATGAAATATAATATCCCCCCGATGCAGCCACATCTCCCATAGAAACTACAATAGGTTTTGCTTTTTTAGCAAGCACTACTTCACGCCAAATAACATCACTGGCCAATGCGCTTCCACCTGGAGAATTAACACGCAACACAATGGCTTTAACACTGCTGTCGGTGCGTGCATCTTTAATAGCCTTTGCAATAGTTTCAGAACCTATGGTTTCATCGTCGCCTTTTCCGCTTTCAATACCACCTACGGCATAGATAATGGCGATTTTATTTTTTCCGGTGCTCACATCTTCATCATCCTCCATAAAATTCTTTTTCGATGCTTTTGCGTAATTACCCAGAGAGACAAAATTTATTTTATCCTTTTCTTTTAAACCAAGTTTTCCTTTTAAGAAATCTGTCACTTCATCTTTATATTTTAACTCGTCAACCAATTTTAATTCTTGGGCATCGGTCGGAAAATTTATTTTCAGATTATCGGCTATACTTTGTAATTCTTCAACCGGTATTCCACGCTGCTTAGAAATGCCAACCAACATGTTTTTCCAAATGCTGTTTAAAAGCGTTTCCATTTGTAAACGGTTAGCCGGACTCATTTTATCTAACAGAAAAGGCTCTACAGCGCTTTTAAATTTACCATGACGAAAAACCTGCATTTCAATATTCAATTTTTCAAGCGCATTTTTGTAATACATTATTTGTGCACTTAAACCCTTAAACATCATTTCACCTTCGGGATGCAAAAATATTTTATCAGAAACGCTGGCTAAATAATATCCTTTTTGAGAATACATTTCAGAGTAAGAATAGATGAATTTTTTGCTGGTTTTGAAATTTATTAGTGCGTTACGAACTTCCTCCAAAGTTGCAGGAGAAGCCATTATTTCGCTGTTTAAATCAAGATATATGCCTTTAATTGAAGTATCTGCTTCAGCTTTTTTGATTGATGTCATTAGCTGATCAAGTCCCATTCCACCTTCATTGCCAAATGGTAATCCAAACTCCTCAAAAGGGTTCTCGATAGTCCGTTCTTTTATGGCCTTATCAAATTTAAGCACCAATACTGAGTTTCCCTTTACTTTAAAGGCGCTTTCTTCACCAAGCTTACCAAATGATGATTTTAAGCCTGAAATAAGCATCACAGCAAAAAGTACGGTGCATAAAATGCCCGCCACAACCACACCCACAAGGGCTCCAAGAAACGTAGAAAAGAAATTTTTCATATTATTTTTATTTTTATGTAAAAGTAGATAGTATTGCTATTTTTGAGACATATTTTTTATGAACAAGGCATATTTATGTTTAGGCGGTAATTTGGGTAATTGTATAGAAACTTTTACAAAAGCAGTAAAATTGCTTGATAAACGTGCAATCCGCTTTCGCAAATACTCTTCCATATACACGAGCGGTGCTTGGGGTATGGAGAAGGCTCCTGACTTTTATAATCAGGTTATTATGGTTAAAACTGCCCTATCTGCAACACAAATAATGGATGCTATTTTTGAAATTGAAACCGAATTAGGAAGAGCAAGAAAAAATTCAGAAACCTACGAATCGCGCACAATTGATATAGATATTCTTTTGTTCAATTCCGAAATAATTAAGACTTCTAAACTGGAAGTGCCACATCCACGCTTGCATTTACGTAGATTTGTATTAGAACCATTAAATGAAATTGCTTCCGATTTGCTGCATCCTTCACTAAATAAAAGTATTTTTGCACTGCTTTTTGAATGTACGGATATTGGCATAGTAAAAAAAATAGGTCATGGATTTTAATTTTATCTGTATAGAAGGAAATATTGGTATCGGCAAAACAACGCTGGTAAAAAAATTGTCTGCGCACTTTAATGCCAACGCCTTTTATGAAGAGTTTGATGAAAACCCATGGCTGCCTTTGTTTTATAAAAATCCGGAAGAAACAGCTTTAGCACTTGAACTTTCTTTTTTAACCGACAGAAGTAAGCAGCTTATAAAAATGAGCAAAATAAATTCAAGCATGACTATGTTCAGTGATTATTGTCTGGATAAATGCTTGCTATTTACCGAAATTAATCTCTCAGCCAAAGATTTTGAGCAATACAAAAAATTGCATGGTATGACTTCTGCAAATATTGTAGCGCCAAACTTAGTTATTGTGATACACAGTACTACTGAAAAACTGCTTACAAACATAAAACAGCGTAACAGGGACTATGAGCAAAACATGGAAGCATCTTATCTGGAAAAATTAAATACATCCTACAAACAGTTTTTTGAAAAAGAGAATGCTTATCATGTTTTAAACATATTTACAGAAGATTTGAGTGAGGCAAATTATGAACGTATTTTTAACGAAATTGTAACTTTTCTAGAGCATAAACCTTCTTTTAAAATAACTTCTTTAAATCTATGAGTACTAAAAAAGCTAAAACCTGTTTGTGGCCCGGCGAAGATGCGTTGATGATTAGCTATCACGATGAGGAATGGGGAAACCCTGTGCATGATGATAAAAAACATTTTGAGTTTTTAGTACTCGATTGTTTTCAGGCCGGATTAAGCTGGAAAACCATTTTACACCGTCGGGAAAATTTCAGAAAGGCATTTGCAAACTTTGATGCGGAGAAAATTGCACGATTCAGTAAAGAGAAAGTTGAAAGATTATTACAAGACGAAGGTATAATTCGCAACCGTTTAAAAATTGAAGGCACAGTTAAAAATGCAAAAGCCTTTTTACAGGTCCAAAAAGACCATGGCTCCTTTGATAAATACATCTGGCAATTTACCAATTACAAAACACTGGTAAATAAGCACGTCGACCATAAACATATTAAACCCAACACGAAAGAGTCCGACGCTATGAGCATTGCACTAAAAAAACTAGGCTTTACTTTTGTTGGCAGTACAATTTGTTACGCATATATGCAGGCTGCAGGAATGGTAAATGATCATTTAGTATCTTGTCACCGATACAAAAATTGCAAATAATGTCAGAACAAAAACCAACTCTCTCTTTACTCGATACAACTTTAATTGTCTCCGGCTCTATGATTGGCTCGGGTATATTTATTGTTTCGTCGGAGATAGCGCGTAGCGTTGGAAGCAGCGGATGGCTTATGTTATGCTGGATATTAACCGGTGTGCTTACTTTATTTGCTGCATTAAGTTACGGAGAACTTGCCGGCATGATGCCCAAAGCGGGCGGACAATACGTGTACATTAAAAAAGCTTTCGGTAGCATGACCGCATTTTTATACGGGTGGACCGTTTTTTTAGTCATACAAACAGGTGTAATTGCTGCTGTGGCTGTGGCTTTTGCAAAATATGTCGGCGTTTTTATTCCTTTGTTTGAAGAAGGAAATATTTTTATTCAAATAGGAAAATTCAAATTAACCAATGCACAATTACTTGCCATTTGTTCTATTGCCCTTCTTACGTTTATAAATATGCGTGGAATAAAAAACGGGAAAATAATTCAGCGCGTTTTTACTTTTGCAAAACTCATAGCACTTTTTGGTTTGATTATTATCGGACTTTACGCCGGGTTTACTAAAAATATTTTTAGCGAGAACATGCAAAATATGTGGCAGGGAGCAGAAGTTAAAGATGGAATTACAACATCTTTGTCGGGAATGGCAATATGGATTGCAGTTGGTGTTGCAATGATTGGTTCTCTTTTTAGCAGTGATGCGTGGAACAATGTAACTTTTATTGCCGGAGACATAAAAAATCCGCAAAAAAATATACCGAGAGGATTGTTTTTAGGGACTTTTATAGTAACGCTTATTTATTGCCTTGCTAATGTTGCTTATTTATGTCTGCTTTCAATGCACGATATACAAAATGCTCCGCACGATCGTGTTGGCGCAGCAGCTATGGCAACAGTTATGAGTGGAAATACGGCTGTGTATTTTATGGCCGGATTAATTATTGTATCAACGTTTGGTTGTAACAATGGATTAATATTAGCAGGAGCAAGATTATTTCAGGCTATGTCGGTCGATAAATTATTTTTCAAAAAAGCAAAAGAGAATAATTCTTTTGGTGTTCCCGGCTATGCTTTGGTTATACAAGCTGTTTGGGCAAGTCTGTTGTGTTTAAGTGGCTCTTACGGAGATTTGTTAGAATACGCTACTTTTGCTTCCCTACTGTTTTATATTGTAACTATCACTGCTATTTTTGTACTTAGAAAAAAGGAACCTGATACTCCGCGGCCTTACAAAGCATGGGGTTATCCGGTTGTGCCAATAATTTATATTGTGCTTACTTCTTTAATTTGCATTGATTTGGTTTACAATAAAACATTAAATACAGGTATAGGTTTAATTATTGTGGCACTTGGCATACCGGTTTATTATTTCATGCAGCGAGGAAAAGAAAATCCTGTCATTTAAACCAATTTTTCGTAACTTTGCTATATGACAAATACTGAAATTTTAGCTGTATTAAAAAAAGAAAAGCCAAGGATGATCGCCGAATTTGGATTGGAAGAACTTGCACTTTTTGGTTCTTATGCCCGGGGAGAAGCAACGCCTGAAAGTGATGTAGATATTTTAGTTAAATTAAAATCACCAAACTATAGCCACCTGATTTCAATTATGAATTATTTTGAAAATAAATTTCATAAGAAAATAGATATCGTAAGAAAAGGGCCACATTTAACAGAAAGATTTTTCCAGATTATTGGAAAAGACATTATTTATGTCTGAAACAGAAACATGAATCATGTACCACTATTAAAGGAAGCTATACTTTTTGAAATAAACTCATGATTAATTATATAGTAAAATATTTTACACTTAATCGCAGAGAAAGAAACGGCATGCTGTTTCTTATTTCCCTTATTTTTGTATTGGCAATAGTAAAATATTTTGTGGTTTACCATTACCAGACTAAAAGCGAAAAGGTAGTTGTTGTAGAACTTGATTCAATTGCAGCAAAACTGTCTTTGCAAAACATGATGTCGCCCAAAAATAATTATGTTACAGCCGGATTTGACAATACAAAAAAAGAAAACCTGTTTTATTTCGACCCGAATGTAATTACAGGAGAACAAGCTTTACAACTTGGTTTCAGTGAGAAAGCAGCCCGTACTTTTATTAAATACAGAAATGCGGGTGCTAAATTTTACAAGGCTGAAGATTTGAAAAAAGTATATGGTGTTACAGAATATCTTTTTGAGAAATTAAAGCCTTATATTTTAATTGAGAAACCAAAAGCGGAAAACAAATACCAAAAACAAGAACCAAAACAACAGCAACAAATCACCATAGAAATAAATTCGGCCGACAGCATACAATGGATGAGCTTAAGGGGAATTGGTCCGGGTTATACTCGCCGTATTTTAAAATACAAAAGCATCTTGGGTGGTTTTACAAGTATTGAACAAATTAAAGAAGTTTATTATTTTCCGGACAGCGTTTATACTGCCATAAAAAATAATCTGACTTGCAACCCCGCGCTTATACAAAAACTTAAAGTAAACAGTGTAGATTTTAAAACATTGGTGCATCATCCTTATATAAAATACGAAGGCACCAAGTGCATATTTGCTTTGAAACGCAATAAAAAAATAAAAGCTGAAGACTTAATAAACTCCTCTTGTTTCAGCAGGGAGCATTTGCAGAAGGTGCTTGCCTATCTCGACTTCGAGGAATAACCCGAATACATTTTACCGCAAAGAACACTAAGAAGGCGCAAAGCACGCCAAGCAGCAATAAATTTTGTTTTTCTTTGCTTCCTTTGCGAAAAAAACTTTGCGCCCTTTGCGGTTTCTGTATTCTACCGAAATTTCGTACATTTGTATCCAATAAAAAATAACAAAAATGCAAAATCCAAAGACAACAGATTTTAGTCAATACGAATCGGTTGAAGAAACAAAATCACGTTCACTTTTAACAGCAGCTTTTGGCTGGATGTTTTTAGCGCTGGGTGTTACAACCATTTTTTCATTGGTATTCGCTTTTAATCCGGCGCTTATGATTCCGTTGCTTAATGTAGAAGGAGAAAAAGTGATGGGCTTATCAATCTTAGGATGGGTTGTTATGTTTGCTCCACTTGGTTTTGTATTTGCAATGTCATTAGGTTGGCAGCGTTTTTCGTTTCCAATTCTTTTAACCTTGTTCCTTTTATACAGTGCTATTAACGGTATCAGCTTCAGCTTTATTTTTATGGCTTACAGCATGGGGACAATCTTTAAAGTGTTTGCTTCTACCTCTGCCCTATTTGGTTTTATGGCAATTTTAGGTGCTACTACAAAAACCGACTTAACAAAAATGGGTTCGTTTTTAATGATGGGACTTTTCGGAATTATCATTGCTTCCTTAATTAATTATTTTACTAAAAGTGCGGGCTTAGATTATATCATCAGTATAGTTGGTGTAATTGTATTTACCGGTTTAACCGCATACGACGTACAAAAAATTAAAAATATGGACGCACAATTTGCCGGAGAAGGAAAAACAAAATTAAGTTTAATGGGCGCACTATCGCTTTATTTAGATTTCATTAACCTGTTTTTAATGTTGTTGCGTTTATTTGGTAGAAGGAATTAACTTGAACAGCGATAGAACGCTTTGTGCGTGTTGATTTTTAACCACATAGAAACATAGACCTTATTTGCTTTAAAGGCTTCATAGATTCAAATAGGGAAGCTTTGCTTCAAATAGTAAATTGACTGCAAACTTGTGTACTCAACTATGTTTAAAAATTTATTTTCTATATCCACTTTCAACACTAAAACTAAACTATGTTTCTATGTGGTTAAATGTATTTTCGTGCTTTCATTTTACAACAATTATAAACCTATGTTTCGGCGCCTGTCCGGACGAAGGTCGGGATGGTTAAAAAAATTACCCTACACTTTTCTTTTTGTTTTTAGTCAGCGTAAGGTAATCTAAAAAGTAAATTATTTTAATAGAAAGGCTATTGCTTTGCGGAGCGTTAAAAGCTGAATTTACATCCTCGCGGTAATTAGTAACAATGTTTTGTCCAACGCTATACAAACTGTTTTGATACACAACACTCATCTCACTTCCGGGTTTAAACTGCCAAACGAAACTCATAAAAATATTAAACGAATTAAAATTGATATTGTGATTAATAGTGTATGAAGTTTTATTTTGATTACCGGCAATGTCAAGATAAACATATTCAGAATAATTTGCCTGCGACCAATAATGCCGAGCATCTAATTTTAACGACATCCGATTGGTAAAAATATAGGAAGCCTGCAACGAATTAGTAACTGTTCTTAGATTTCTTACTCCTAAATAAATTGAATCGTTTACATTATTTACAAAACCCATATCATCGATTTTATATTGGTCGTCAAATTTGTAAATCATTGAAAATTTATCGTTGAACCTAAAACGAGGAGATACGGTCCACGCATATGTTTTACGTTTTCTTTCATCAAAAGTTTGGTAAAAAATTGCACCGTCAAGCGCAAATTTTCTTCTATAATCGGTAGAAAAGAAAGAATTGCCGTAATAATTTTTCGGATACAAATATACCCTACCGGGTGTTCGTGGTTCGAAGTAATCATTGGTAACAAATGGTTGTCCTCCCCACTCACCACCCATAGCAAAAAAGCTTTTAAATAAAATGAAAAGTGAACCGTCAACATTAAGTTTTTGAAACACATCGGGGTTATACACTCTGTAATAATCGATGCCGACACTAGTCTCAATTTTATTAATTCTCCAGAATGGTTTATAAATATTGTAATTCTGATCTAAAATATAATAAACAATATTGTTCCTGTCTAAATAACCGAGGTCATTTGGGTTAAATCTGTCGCTGATAGATTGTGTTTTTAATTCGCAGGTATAATTACCGCTTACTTTTGCCATTCTGAAAAAATACCGCTGACCCATATCCGGTTTTTCTGTTTTGTAAAGCTGACTGACATCTAAAGAACCGTCAACAGCGTACTCGTTAGCTTTATCAGCAAATTTAAAAAGCAGACCGCTCACGTTCGCGTTATAACTGCTTTCTTGCCTGTTTACATTGGTATTTATAAAACTTATGTAGGAATTATTTTTTAAAGCCTGATCGAGCACAACAACATTGTAATTTGTAAGGGGAGCTATTTGATATTTTCTTTCTGCATTTTTTATTGTGTCATTAATAATTGCATTAGTAGGTGCCGACACAGCATTAAAAAAACCAATTCCCAAATTATTTTTTGTGCGACCCGATATTTTGGTTGCGTTGTATAATTTGGAAGATGCCGGGCTATTTATAATAATTTCATTTGAATCGAGGTTACCATACACACTATTGCTGTTAACCGGCGCGCCACCTACTCTTCTTGAATAGAATAAATCATTTTTATTAAATAAGTCGACTCCCTCTGTAAAAAAATACCTACGCTCATCATATCGAACTTCATAAGGTGAAAGATTTAAAACTTTATTATCAAAACGAGTTTGTCCGAAATCGGGTACCAGCGTCATATCTAAAGTAAAACTTTCATTGAATCCGTATTTAATATCCATTCCTCCATTTAATGAATAAGCATTTGTTCCGTTAAAATTTTCAGCATAGGCAGAAGCATAAGGCAAAAACGCTAAACGTATTGGAGATTTTATATCGTGTATATTATTTAAAATTCCCGATTGGTTTACAAGTCCCTGCACTTTTGGGTCTACATTATTCCAATAGGATGTTTCACGATGTCTTCTTATAATGCGCATAAAATTAACTCCCCATTTTTGTTCAGCCGTTTTAGGAAAGCGAATGGCGGAATAAGGAATTTTCATTTCTACGCTCCATCCTTTTTCGTTAATATGCACTTTAGAATACCATGGAGCATTCCAGGAATCATCAGCATCATCAAATTTCATTTTAGCATCGGTTTGTACACCGGCTGCAGTAACAAGATATGCGTATGCGTTTTGTTTATCAAAATAGGTATCGAATGAAACGCCAAAAGCGTCTGTATTATTTTCAAATTCATCGCGGGGTGCGAGTTGTTTTAAAATACTATCCGGATTATCGTACATCATTGCTCCAATGTAAATGGCGCTATTATCATACAATATGCTTACTTCAGTTTTTTGTGTAGAGCTATCTCCGGGGTGTGGAATATTTTGTATAAAACCACTTGCCTTTTCTGCTTGCTGCCAAATAGCTTCGTCTAATTTGCCATCAATTGTAATTTGCTCTTCCGTCAAACTCGCGTTTAATTCGCGTTTTGGGGCTTGGGCATTACTTGCAAAAACCTGCAGTAATAAAATTAAAAGTATGCTATATTTGAAAAACACGCTCACAACACAAATATACTTGTGTTTATATAATTTATTAAAAAATAAATGTAACAGTCGATTCTGTACAAATTCTGTGTTTATAAAGGGGAATTTAGCCTACAAAGGTATAACAGCTATTTTGCATTGTTTTTTAAATACACCATCTTAATTGCTGTAATAGCGGCTTCATCACCTTTATTGCCATGCTTACCTCCAGCTCTCTCTTTGGCTTGTTGCATGGTGTTAGTTGTAAGGACACCGAAAATAACAGGTTTGTTATATTTTAAATTTAATTGGGTTATTCCGTTGGCAACAGCATCGCAAATAAAATCAAAGTGGCGGGTTTCACCTTGAATTACACATCCCAAACAAATAACTGCATCTACCTTTTTTTGCTTTGCAAAAAATTGGGCGCCAAGTGGTAATTCAAAACTTCCCGGAACAGAAAAAATGCTAATATCTTTTTTATCAGCGCCATTTCTAATAAGTGTAGTAAGAGTTTGTTTACATAATGCTATTGTAATTGCAGCATTCCATTCAGCATAAACAATTGCTATTTTCATTCCCTTTGCTGTCGGAACTTTGCTGCCTTCTGTTTTAGATAGATTTTTTCTTTTTTGTGTCATAATTCTTTTCTGTTCTTACACCTTTTATTGAGGTATAACCTTCGATTTATATTTCCGAGTACATCCCCCGCCTTTTCCCTTCGGGGCTCCTTCGGAGAAGGCGCCCCCTTCAAAGGGGGAATATCCTTCGATTATTATTAATTTACAACATCTCCCCTGAGTTTACGGAAACGCTTGCGTGCTTCAATTGTGTAAACGCTGGATGGATATTTGATTAAAAAATCCTGATACATACTTTTTGCTTTATCTAAGTCTATTAACTTGTAATGATTAATTTCAGCTATGGCAAATAGAGCATCATCTCCGTAAATTTCATCACCATAAATATCTACTACCCGTTGCAGAGCTTCAAGTGCTTCTTTATATTTACCGAGTTTTGTAAATATTTTTCCTTTCTTGTAATAAATATCATCAGCCAGAGAATGCTTCCCAAACAAAATATTTATAGAATCCATTCTGGCTAAAGCTGCATCTGTTTTGTGTTGAAGTAATAATAATTCGGCAGCGGCAAACATTTGCAAAGGAACTGCATTTGTATCTATGCCAATAGCATCTGAAATTACCAATGACAAATCCATTGCATCGTTAGCAATTAATTTTGATGTAGCTCCTTTCAATACATCTAATTGCGTTTTAGCCCATTTAAAATCGCCCACGTAATACGCCACCTTACCATTACGAAATTTTGCTTCCTGTCCAACAGGTTCGTATTTAAAGGCTTTTTCCACCTGCGAATACGTTAAAGAGGCATCCCACACTTCTCCGGTAATTAAAAGTAAATCTCCCAAATCTAATTTCAGTTCTGCAATTCTACTTTTGTCAATACCCGGATTTTCGATTACCTCAGTAAGCATACTAACAGCATCGTTAGGTTTATTGAGATAGAAACCTTGCAGCAAAGCAAGTTTACGAATAACAGGTACAGTAAACTGGTTATATCCGAATTCTTTGATTACATTTTTCAATTTTTGTTCTAAATCTGCCAAATCAACAGGCATATAACTTTGCGACTTAATTATTTTTTCGTACTGTGCATTTGCAGCTTCGGTGCAGGCTTGCTGATAATTAAAATTATCTTTCCCCTTCGTAATTACATAATCAAAACATTGCTGTGCCGTTTCAAAATCTTCGTTGCTAACACAAAGTTTACCAAGTTCCATAATTCGGTACCCATCTTCCTTCTTTCTTTTATCCATTGCTCTTGCCTGAATAAATGCTCCTTCAAAATCTTTTTGTTGTAATAAAATATAAATATAAAACTCAGAGAAAACCTGTTTATCCGGATTTTGTTGCAATCTTTTTTGCAATTCTTGTTTTAAGATAGGGTTATTGAATCCTCCTCTTTCATCATCATATCCCAAACTCATTTGCAATTGCATTTGTACTGTGGTGAGCTCTGTTTCTTTATATTCTATTACATCCAGATATTCGTTTATCATAGCTTTCAAATCGCCCTTAGCTTTATATACATCAGCTATTTCGTAAAAGAAAGGATAAGTTCTTGCGTTTTGTCTGCGCCCTTTGTTATACGCAGCAAGTGCGTATTCAAGTTCTTTTATCGTCATAAACGCTTTTCCTAATTGAAGTACTTGGTTTACTTCTCCGTTTAATTCCTTAATTGCTTTTTCGTATTGTTCGTTTGCTTTTGTATAGTTGCTATCTGCCTTGTATACTTGTGCTATATCTATGTAAAGTGATAAGACCTCCGGAAACATTTTCAACTGCTTTTTTGCAATTTTTTCCGCCTTCTTCAAATCCCGTGTTGCCAACAAGCACTTAAAATATTGGCTGTAATAATTGGGCTGGTATTTATCGTAGAGTTTTTCGTAATATACAATTGCTTTATCGAATTCATTTTTTTCAAAAAACTGCGACGCCAGTTGTTCATCAACAGTAGGTTGCGCGTAAATATTTGCAGCGAAAGAAAAAAGAAATATGATAATTAGCCTTTTCATTGGTATTTATACATCGTAACAGCCAAAAATGGAGCGCACCTGCCCGACTGATGAAGCTGTTTGTTAGTTTTTGTTTCACTCATTCAGGCGGGGATGACGCAGATTATTATGATTTAATAAGGTTATAATTATTAACTTAATTTGTATGATTTTATAAAATGTTCCATTTTAATTATTTCAAAATATCAGTTACACGCTTTAGTAAAGCGACTTGCCAATTTTACACTTTACATTTTGCACTTTACACTAATTTTACATCTTCTCCGGCACTTCAATCCCCAATAAATTCATAGCGTTTTTTATAACATTTGCCACAGCTAACGACAATTGAATCCTAAATATTTTAGCCTGCTCATCTTCTTCTTTAAAAACAGAATAATCGTGGTAAAACTGATTGTATGATTTTGTTAATTCATACACGTAATTTG
>CAZZEI010000047.1:0-18999 GCA_964653165.1 uncultured Flavobacteriaceae bacterium
TACGGCTGGCGGTGGAGTCTCTCGCTATGACGGGAAATCATTTACCAATTTTACTGTTAATGATGGCTTGCCCGACAATACAGTAACTCAAGTAGTAATTATGAATGAAGACCCCGAAAATAAATTCGGGGCAGGCATAGCAATAGGAACAAACTTTGGTGTGGGTGTGGTGGTTTCTTTCACACCAAAGTTAAAGGGTAAAGGTGTAGAAAACAATATACCTGCCATTAATACTTTAAACAACCAAGAGTTGAAAAACTACACGCCTGTAATAGATATTTACAACTCCGCAACGGGCTGCCCTGTAAAAGATGTAAACGCAGGGCAAGGCGCGATGTATAAAGACAGAAAGGGAATTATTTGGATTGGTACCGGCGCAGATAAAACAGCACTTGTACGTTTTGATGAAAGCGCAGTAAATAAAAATACTAAGCCACCAACCGTTGTTTTGCAGAGCATAAAAATAAATGAAGAAAATATTTGTTGGTACAATTTGAACGCAAGTGAAAATGATAGCACGACAAAAGCCCAACAGGAAGTAATAACTTTTGGGAAAGCTCTTACAAAAGAATTGCGCGACACAATGCAAATGAAATTTAAAGATGTAAAGTTTGATGGCATAACAAAGTTTTACCCAATGCCCGAGAATTTAGTATTGCCTTATAACCACAACAGCGTAACATTTAATTTTATTGAAGTGGAGCCAAGTAAAAACTATTTGTGCAGATACCAATACATTTTAGAAGGTTATGATAAAGAGTGGAGTCCTGTTACAGAAAAAACAGAAGCTACCTTTGGTAATATTTACGAGGGAGATTACACTTTTAAATTAAAAGCACGCAGTCCGTTTGGCGTTTGGAGCGAGCCGATAGAATATAAGTTTACCGTACTCCCGCCGTGGCAACGTACTTGGTGGATGTATAGTGTGTATGCGGTTTTAGCAATTGCATTAATAACACTTATTGTTTGGTGGAACGGAAGAAAATTAAAAGCAAGAGCCATAGAGTTGATGGAGAAAGTCCGCATAGCAACGGTTGAAATCAGCGAACAAAAGAAAAACATAATAGAATCCATACAGTATGCGCGCCAAATACAAACCACCATTATGCGCCCCATTGAAGAATTAGAAGCCGAGCGCAACTGCGAGATACTCTACATCCCTAAAGATATTGTAAGTGGTGATTTCTACTGGACTAATCATGGCGAGAAAGGCTTGCTCATTTCAGCCTGCGATTGCACAGGGCATGGTGTACCGGGCGCACTTATGAGCATGATTAATTCGGAGTTGTTGAACCAACACATCGAAGTCGCTAAAACAGTAGGCGATTTACTAACCCTGTGCAACGATGCCCTGCACGCCAAAATGGATAAGTTTCAGCGCAAGGACGGTATGGATATTTGTTTGGTCAATATCATCGGCACAGAGGTTCAATACGCAGGAGCTAACCGTTCTTTATATATCAAACGTAACACAGCCACCGAATTAGAAGAAATAAAACCCGATAAGCGGTCTATTGGCGGTGGCACCGAAGTAGGGTATCAATTCAATACGCATATTGTGCAGTTAGCTAAAGGAGATACTATCTACTTAACCACCGATGGCTTTCAAGATCAGTTTGGCGGCGAGAAAAACAAGAAGTTTAGCAGCAAACGCATGAAAGAACTGTTTGCCATGCCCGATATAACAAAAGCTAAACTACTGGAAGAACACCAAACATGGAAGGGCAACATGGAACAAGTAGATGATGTGTTGGTTATTGCGGTTAGAGTGTAAATAATGTAGAGATTGCCGTGAGATTTGAGCGCGATGGAAGCAAGCTCTTTAGCCGCCAAAAAACTTCTTCAATAATTTAAAGTGGCTAATGTGCTTGCTTAGAATGGCAAAAAACGGCTATGCCGAGCGCGTCGCAGAATAAAAAATAAAAACCTATAATCCCAACATGCGTAAAAAAAATAACTTGATAAAAGGAGTAATTTATTTTGAAATTTATAATTTTTATTAAATACGAACCAATAAAGAATGAAGACTATAGGCAAAAAAACAGCAAAACCTATCGAATTAAAAAGCATAGGATTAGTTTAATTACTTCCTAACGATCTCCGCACCAATCGCATTAAGACGAGTATCTATGTGCTGGTAGCCGCGATCAATTTGATTGATGTTGAACATAGTGCTTTTTCCTTTTGCACTCATAGCCGCAATTAATAAAGAAACTCCGGCTCGTATATCCGGTGATGCCATTTGAATTCCACGTAATTGTGTTTGACGATTGAGACCCATAACAACTGCACGATGAGGATCGCATAAAATAATTTGTGCACCCATGTCAATTAATTTATCTACAAAAAATAAACGGCTTTCAAACATTTTTTGATGGATAAGTACATTGCCTCGCGCTTGTATAGCAGTGACCAAAACTATACTTATTAAATCAGGCGTAAAACCCGGCCATGGTGCATCGGAAACTGTAAGAATAGAGCCATCAATAAAAGTATCAATCTCGTAATGATCTTGAGCGGGAATATGTAAGTCCTCCCCTTTTCTTTCCATTTTTATTCCCAATCGCGAAAATATTTGGGGCACACAACCCAATTTATCATAAGCAACATTTTTAATTGTAATGTCTGATTGTGTAACGGCAGCCATACCAATGAATGACCCAATCTCAATCATATCAGGTAACAAACGATGTTTGCAACCGCCCAGCTTTTTTACGCCCTCAATAGTAAGTAAGTTAGACCCCACACCGGTAATTTTTGCACCCATGCTATTCAGCATAGAACAAAGTTGCTGCACGTATGGTTCGCAAGCAGCGTTATAAATTGTTGTAATTCCCTCAGCTAAAACAGCAGCCATAACAATGTTAGCCGTACCGGTTACGGAGGCTTCATCTAACAACATAGAACTACCACGTAAATTTTTTCCTTCTACTTTATAAATTTCATTTACATCGTCGTAAATAAATTCAGCGCCTAATTTTTCAAATCCTAAAAAATGTGTGTCAACTCTGCGTCTTCCAATTTTATCTCCACCGGGTTTTGGCATGTATGCTTTTCCATAACGGGCTAACATCGGGCCAACTATCATTACTGAACCACGTAAACTTCCACCTTTCTTTTTAAACTCAGGTGAAACCAGAAAATCTACATTTACATCATCTGCTTGAAAAGTGTATTCTTCGTGTCCGGTTTTTTCAACCTTAACACCTAAATCTTTTAGTAAATCAATAAGTTTAATGATGTCAATAATTGCAGGAATATTACCAATAGAAACTTTTTCAGCTGTCAATAAAACAGCACAAATAACTTGCAGTGCTTCGTTTTTTGCGCCTTGCGGAATTATTTCTCCTTTAAGATGCTTTCCCCCGGTTACTTCAAAAATAGGCATAGATTAATGTTTGCGTTTGAAGTTTTTGTGATGCTTCTTATGATTCTTTTTATGGGTATGTCCACCACTTGGGTTTACATTCCGTTTTACCAACTCGTTCGATTCTATAAGTTTTTGTCCCTCGTCCATTTTAAGTTTTCCATCAGATAATTCAAGGAGATGAGAAAAAATAACTTCGTCTTGTACAGAATCTTTATTCCACGTTAAATATGCTTTTTTTAATTGGGTGGCGACGATACGTTTTAGGTAATCCTTTTCTTCTCCTTCTTTAAACGTTTTTGCTTTTTGTATTATCTGCTCGATAAGTTTTCCATAATGTCTATATTTTATTTTTCCGCTTGGGTAAGAAACCTTCTCCGGTTTAGTAACGAAAGTTTCACGTGTTGGTTTTGGATACGGACTATCAACATCCAATTTAAAATCAGAAATTATTAAAAGGTGGTCCCAAAGCTTGTGTGTAAAATCGGGCACATCGCGTAGATGCGGATGCAACTGACCCATAACCTGAATAATCACTCTGGCACAACGATTGCGGTCGTCACGGTTTTTAAGCGTACAGCAATGTTCAACCATACCCTGTATGTTTCGCCCATATTCTGGAATAATAAGATGGGGCTGCTGGGTGTTATAATTCATTCCGTTTTCCACAATGCAATTTTCATCAAAAATAAGGTTATTTAGTCACTTTTACAAGCATTTCGTGAGTGAAAGTTATTGCTTATAACGCTTAACTTTGCGACGTGAATAAAATACTCTTTGTTTGTTTAGGCAATATTTGTCGCTCTCCTGTTGCAGAGGGTATTATGATGCATTTAATTGAAGAAAAGAAATTACACGACGTGATTCTCGTTGACTCGGCTGGCACAGCGGGTTATCATATTGGAGAAGCGCCCGATCATCGCACGGTTAAAAACGCCAAAAAAAACGGGGTTGATTTAAGTAAACTTAAGGCGAGAAAATTCTCTACCGACGATTTTGATGCATTTGATAAAATATTTGTGATGGATGCAAGCAACTACCAAACTGTTTTATCAATGACCAAAAACAAAGTTTATCATAAAAAAGTAGACTATTTATTGAATCTTAGCCATACCAATAAAAATCTCCCAGTCCCCGACCCTTACTATGGAGGGGAATCTGATTTTGAGGAAGTCTTTAAATTGGTGTACTGTGCCTGCGAAAAATTAATTGAACCACATGTTAAATAAAAAAACCATTTTTAAAGGATGAAATTTAGTCGGATAAAATATATTTTATTTTGTTTTGTTATTCTTATATCCTGTGTTTCTTTTTCTCAAAATTCAATTATTGATTCGCTTAAAGCTTCCTTAAAAACAGTCCAAGCAGATACCAATAAATTAAAAACTTTTATTGAATTAAGTAAGCAGTATCGTGATTTAAGCGGACATGGTGATGCTTTGTTGTACGCACAACAAGCACAACAACTTTCTGAAAAATTATTACTCGCAAGCACGTCATCCGAAGAAATATATTTTCTCAAAAAAAATCAGGCCCTTTCTTTTAATTATGGGTAATATTTATGCTGATCCAGGAAATTATGTAGAAGCTCTCAATTTTTTTGCTAAAGCATTGGCAATCCGACAAGAGATTAAGGATAAACTTGGCATAGCATCTTCGCTTAATAATATGGGTCTTATCAGTTGGAAGAAGGGCCTATATGTAAAAGCACTCGATTTCTATTTTAAAGCATTGCCTATTGCCGAAGAAATGAAACGAAAGCCTTTGATGGCCAGCCTTTATAATAATATCGGGATTATTTATAAGGCACAAGATGATTTGGAAAAAGGATTAGACTATTATAAAAAGGCTTTAAAAATAAGGGAAGAATTAAATGATAAACAAAGCATAGCCGCTTCGTTAGATAATATTGCCATTATTTATATTGAACAGAAAGATTTTGTAAAAGCGATGGAACAAGGATTCATGGCATTAGCAATAAGAAAAGAAATTAACGACAAACAAGGTTTAGGACATTCGTATAATAATATCGGCTTGATTTATGAAAACAAAAGAAACTACACGCTTGCATTAGATTACTATTTTAAATCACTTTTTATTAGGCAGGAAATAAACGATAAGCATGGCGTAGCAACTTGCTTATTGAATATTGGATTAGTGCATACGGAACAATATAATTATCCTTTAGCAAAAGAATATTCAGATAAATGTTTGCTGATTGCAGAAGAAATAGGTTCGCTTGAAATTATTAAAGACGCTTACGAATCGCTTTATCGGATTCATGAATTGATGGGTAATTCAAAAGTTGCACTTAGTTATCATAAAAAATTTATTCAAGCCCGTGACAGCTTATTAAATAAAGAAAATACTGCAAAAAGTTTACGCGCCGAAATGAATTTTGAGTTCGAAAAAAAAGATGCTGTACAAAAAGCGGAGCAAGATCAAAAAGATGCTATACAAGCAGAGAAAGCGCATAAACAAAGTATATTAATGTTGGCCATTAGCGGCATTCTGGTTTTGGTATTGATTTTTGCAATACTCATGTGGCGAAGTTATTTACAAAAACAAAAAGCAAACCATGCGCTTGACGAGAAAAATAAAGAGGTACTAAACAGTATTCTTTACGCAAAACGAATTCAGCGAGCAATGATTACTTCCGATACGTATTTATCAAAACACTTAAAAAATTATTTTATTCTTTACAAACCGAAAGATATAGTAAGTGGAGATTTTTATTGGGCGCTTGAACATGAAAATAAATTTCATTTAGTCACCGGCGATTGTACAGGTCACGGTGTGCCAGGAGCATTCATGAGCCTGATAAATATTTCATTTTTAAATGAAGTTATTGTAGAAAGAAAAATAACAAGACCTGATGAGGTATTAAACGAAGCAAGAAAGAGTATTATTAAAGCACTTAACCCGGAAGGCACAGAAGAAAACAAAGACGGGATGGACTGTGTTTTAACAACATTTGATTTTGCAAACAATTTTCTTGAATATGCATCTGCCAACAATGCATTTTATATTGTTAGAAATAAAGAATTACTAATTTTCAAAGCAGATAAAATGCCTGTAGGAAAAGGAGAAAGAACCGACTCGTTTACTTATAACAAAGTATCCCTACAACACGGAGATATTATTTACACTTTTACGGATGGATACGCCGACCAGTTTGGCGGCCCGAAAGGAAAAAAATTCAAACACAAACAACTGGAAGAAACACTCATTGCTGTTTGTCATTTACCAATGGAAGAACAAAATTCAGCGCTTAGTCAAAAATTTGAAGATTGGAGAGGAAATCTTGAACAGGTTGACGATGTTTTAGTTATTGGAATAAGAGTATAAAAAATGAGAAAATATTTCCTACTTATTTGTCTTCATTTCTTTTGTCTTTCTTTTCTTGCCCAACATCAAACCAACGCCGATTCGTTAAAGCAAATTATAGCCGGGATGCCTGATGACAGCATGAAGGTTAAGAAAATTATTAAGCTTACCATGAATCTCATCAGCATTGGAAAATATGATGATGCTGAAACTTACTTAAAACAATCACAGGCTATTTCCGAAAAAGAAAATTTTAAAAAAGGATTGGGAGCAACCTTTAACTACCGTGGAATTATTTGTGACGATAGAGGACAAATGGCAATGGCATTGGAAAATTATTTTAAAGCGCTAAAAATTTTTAATGAAATAAAAAACTACGGCGGTCAGGCCGATTGTTATAACAACATTGGTATAATTTATTTGAATCAAAATGAATTAAATAAAGCACTTACACATTTAACCATTTCTGAAAAATATGCAACACTTAGTAATAAAAGATTTTTGCTTGATAATCCGATAAATAATATTGGCTCTGTTTATTTCAAGAAAAAAGATTTTAAAAATGCTTTAACGTATTATTATAAAGCTTATGAGCTGCGTAAGGAACTTGGATTTACAGAAGGCTGCATTGAGTCCTTAAATAATCTTGCTAATGTCTACAATATACTTGGCGATACAGCACAGGCACTGATAAATTACCATGTGGCCCTTGAGTTGGCGCGAAATGAAAAAAACAATAAATCTATTGCCATTACTGAAAATGCCATTGGTATTGTATATTTTCATCAGGATTTTAAAAAATCTATTCCTTTATTGGAGGACGCACTTAGAATTGCAGAAGAAATAAATTTAAATGAGGTAAAACGTGATGCTAATAAACTCCTAAGTGATATTTATTTGAAACTTAATAATACCGGCAAAGCTTTAGGCTATTATAAAAATTTTATTGCTGCTCGCGACACCTTTTTTAATGAAGAGAATACTAAAAATTCAGTTCGGCTTGAAATGAATTATGAATTTGAGAAAAAAGAAGCCAATGCCATTGCCGAACAGGATAAAAAAGATGCAATCGCGGTGGCAGAATCAAAAAGGCAAAAAATTGTCTTGATCCTTGTTTCATTTGTCTTACTTCTAGTAGCTGTAGTTGCATTTGTTGTTTTTAGGTCATTGCGTATTACCCGAAAACAAAAAAATATTATTGAGACTCAAAAAACAGAAGTCGAAAAAGCTAAGCTTTTAGTTGAAGAAAGAAACAAAGACATAACTGATTCTATCAATTATGCAAAAAGAATTCAGGAAGCAATTTTGCCTGATAAGGAAATTAAATACCGTATTTTTCCGGATGCATTTGTTTTGTTTCAACCATGCCGCATTGTTAGCGGCGATTTTTACTGGTTCACTGAAAAAAACGGAAGACGATTAATTGCTGCAGTAGATTGTACCGGGCATGGAGTTCCGGGGGCATTTATGAGTATGATTGGAAACACTTTTCTTCATGAAATAGTTAATGAAAAAGGGATTACCCAGCCGGATTTAATTTTGAATGAACTAAGACAACTCATTATTACTTCCTTAAAACAATCAGGAAACGACAAACAAAATAAAGACGGAATGGATATGGCTGTTCTCTCTTTTGACGATAAAAACGGTATTGTGGAATTTGCGGGCGCTAATAATCCCGTTTACCTTATCAGGAGTGGAACTATTCGTAAAATTGAGGGTAATAAACAACCTATTGGATACTATTTTGGTAAAAGTGTTCCTTTTACCAATCATAAAATTGAAATTAAAAAGGAAGATAGTTTATACATTTTATCGGATGGAATAACAGATCAGTTTGGTGGTAAAGAGGGGAAAAAGTTCATGAATAAGCAGCTTCAGGAAATCTTGCTATCTATTCAGGATAAGCCTATGCTTGAGCAAGAAAATATTCTCCTCGAAATTTTCAAGCAATGGAAAGGGGATTTGGAGCAAACTGACGATGTATTGGTAATTGGGATAAAAGTTTAAAAAATTATCATAAATTTCTCCTTTGGTTTCTTTATTTACACTTATTTTTGCCCACCTAATAAAACCAGATATGAAATTTTTTATTGATACAGCAAACCTAGCCCAGATAAAAGAAGCACAAGACCTTGGAGTTCTTGATGGTGTAACTACAAACCCGTCTCTAATGGCCAAAGAGGGCATTAAAGGCGATGCCAACATAAAAAAACATTACGTTGATATTTGTAACATTGTAACCGGTGATGTGAGCGCCGAAGTAATTGCCGTTGATTTTGAAGGAATGGTTAAGGAAGGTGAAGCACTTGCCAAATTACACCCACGCATTGTTGTAAAAATACCAATGATAAAAGAAGGTATTAAAGCAATAAAATATTTTACAGATAAAGGAATTAAAACAAATTGCACGCTGGTTTTCTCTGCCGGACAAGCATTATTGGCGGCTAAGGCAGGAGCAACTTATGTTTCTCCTTTTATCGGACGATTAGATGATGTTAGCACAGATGGTTTGCGTTTGATTGATGACATACGCGTTATTTATGATAATTACGGATACGAAACTCAGATTTTAGCTGCTAGTGTGCGCCACCCAATGCACATTATTGATTGTGCTAAATTGGGTGCAGATGTGGCTACTTGTCCGCTAAGCGCTATTCTTGCTTTATTAAACCACCCATTAACCGATAAAGGCTTAGCGCAGTTTTTAGAGGATGCTAAGAAATAAATCACCCCTTTCCCCCTCCTTGAAAAAAGAAGGGGAAAGCTTCACCCTTCTAATTTTAAATCAAAGCCGGCCGTTCGTTTATTTCGTGGTATTTAATTACATCTTCTGCAAAATAATGTACTACCATGCTTTTGCGTGTTGCATTTGGGTTTGTAATTTTTTCTCCGCCATGAATCAGATTAGCATGCCAGATTAAAAAATCTCCCTTTTTTGCAGTGAATATTTTTTTCAGGATATTTACTTTGGTTACTATCTCCCCTATTTTCTCTTCGTATTTTAAGTAATTACTGTCGGCTCCAACGGTAAAAACATTTCCTCCTCTTTCATACCCATCATTTAAAAGATAAGGCAGTTTGTGAGAGCCGGGATAATAGCTAAGCGGACCGCTATCTTCAGTAATATCTTCTAAGGCAACCCATATTGCGGCCAGATATCCCAACGGATAGGTAGTCATGTGAATTGAATCGCTGTGAGCGTGTTGCTGACTGCCGGTAATAAAATTAATAGTCTGAAAGGGTGTGACTTTTCTTCCAAGTAAAAAACTTATGATTTCTAATATATTTTTATTCGAGGCAATATTTCTAATTAATTCAGATTTCTTATTGGCAAACATTATTTTATTTCCCAATACAAATTCAATTTCCTTTTCTTTAAGTAATTTTTCAATCTCATCATTAATAGAATCAACTGTTTTAGAATCAAAAAATCTATTCAAAACCAAATACCCGTTTTCCTTCCAGGAAAGAATGGCTTCTTTTGTTTCGTTTGAAAAATTTGCTTTATCTAATTTGCTCTTTATTTCTTCAATCTTAATGTCTTTATCCATCCACGGAATATCACCGGGAGCCAAATTTGCAAAATCTTTAGAAGAAATATTCTGAAATAAAAATTTTCTCACTCCCGCATCTTTATAAGGACCTTTGTTATGCTCGAGGTTTCCGGTATGCAATAAATTATAAGCCGAGTAGGTTACTTTTAGTGAACGTAAAAAATCTATGAGTTTATTATCTGCCATTAAAATTTACAGATTATCTGCTGATTGATTCAATAATATCATGTTTAGTAATAATATGTACCTCTCCCAATCTATCCTTCATCAAAACAGCATTATTCTCTCTGGTAATTAATTTAGAAACATCTTCCATGCTTGTATTCATGTTTACAAAAGGGAAAGGCTTTTGCATCACTTTGTCTACAGTTTCCTTTTTAAGACTGTCGTTTGCAATAAGCTGTGCAAAAACATGACTATCATTAAGCGCTCCTACAAATTCATTTCCCTTTTTAACAGGAATTTGAGAAATATTGTATTTAGATAAAATAGCAACCGCATCCGCAATTTTATCTTCCACATTTATGGTTAATAATTTCTGGCTGCTATGCGAAGAAATTAAATCGATTGCTTTAGGTTTTGAATTATCCAAGAACCCACGATCACGCATCCAATCGTCATTAAACATTTTACCAAGGTAACGGGTTCCATGATCATGAAAAATAACAACAACAACATCGTCTTTCTTAAACATGTGTTTCATTTGCAATAATCCCGCCATAGCAGAACCCGCAGAATTGCCAACTAAAATTGCTTCTTCACGCGCAATACGGCGCGTCATAAGAGCTGCATCTTTATCTGTAACTTTTTCGAAATGATCAATAATACTAAAGTCAACGTTTTGCGGAAGAAAATCTTCTCCTATACCTTCGGTGATGTAAGGATAAATTTCGTTCTTATCAAAAATGCCGGTCTCTTTATATTTTTTAAATACAGAACCGTATGTATCTATTCCCAAAATTTTAATATTCGGATTTTTCTCTTTTAAAAATTTTCCGGTTCCGCAAATCGTTCCACCTGTACCTACTCCGACAACTAAGTGTGTAATTTTTCCATCTGTTTGGTCCCATATTTCCGGACCAGTACTTTGATAATGCGCCAATGAGTTTGATAAATTATCATACTGATTAGGTTTCCAAGAATTTGGGATTTCATTTACTAAACGGGAAGAAACGGAATAATAAGAACGTTCATCTTCGGGGTCAACATTAGTCGGACAAACAACTACCTCAGCACCAAAAGCACGAAGCGCATCAAATTTTTCCTTAGATTGCTTATCGGTAGAAGTAAAAACACATTTGTATCCTTTAATAACTGCACCGATAGCTAATCCCATTCCTGTATTGCCTGAAGTTCCTTCAATTATGGTTCCACCCGGTTTTAAACGGCCATCTTTCTCCGCATCTTCAATCATTTTAATGGCCATTCTATCCTTTATAGAATTACCCGGATTAAAAGTCTCGACTTTTGCCAAAACCAATGCAGGTATATCGGCAGTTATCTTATTAATTTTTACCATGGGTGTATTACCGATAGTTTCAAGAATATTTTTGCAGTATTTCATCTATGATTTGTTATAAATTCGGATAATTTTTTAGTAGTCAAAAATAATAATTAAAAACGAGTTGAAAGAGGCTAATTTTAAACAGTTTTACCCATAAAGTTCAAAGCCTCTTCTTCTGTTTTTACAGTCGGAAAATAACTTAGTAACTTCCTCAAAACCCGCTCTACTACAGCATCCGAACAAGATGCACCACTGGTTAAAATAATTTTCACTTTATCCTTTTGAGGGATAAAATTTGGTGTGATTAATTTTTGCTGATGCGGATAATCGAAGTGATGAATAAGTTTTTTGTCTTCTATCTCCTTTTCGGAAGAAATAAAATAGGTTTTAAATTTCCGTTCCAATAACTCAACTAAATGCGAAGTGTTTGAACTATTGTAACCACCAACAACAATTGCCATATCAGCATCGGTATCTAATAAACCGTAAGTTGCGTCTTGATTTTCGTTGGTAGCATAACAAAGTGTATCGCGGGTATCGGCAAAAAACTGTTTTATGTTTTCTGCACCGTGCTTTTGTGTTAATACATTTTTAAAGTAATCGGCAATTTCTTGGGTTTCTGTTGCCAACATCGTTGTTTGATTGATAACACCAATCCTTTGCAAATGTTTATCGGGATCAAAGCCCATAGAAAATTTTCCCTTAAATTCCTTTGCAAACTCATCTATATTTTTAGTTCCGGAAACATACTCTCCAAGTTTTTTAGCTTCTTCTAAATCTCTTACTACAATGGAAGGAGCATGCTTTTCGCTTCGTGAAAATGTTGCGCGGGTTTCTTCGTGCTTATTTTTGCCGTGGATAATTATTGTGTAATCTTCCTTTCCTATTTGCTCCGATTTCTTCCAAACGCGCTCTACAAACGGACAAGTAGTGTTATATTTTTGAATTTCTATGTTTTTATGACGAAGTAATTCTTCGATATCAAGCGTTGTTCCAAATGCAGGAATTATAACTACATCATCTTTTGTTAAAACATCAAAAGGTATAAGCTGATTTCCATTGGTATCCTGTAAAAACTGAACACCATTATCTGTCAGATCCTTATTCACTTCCGGATTATGAATCATCTGACTTAGTAAAAAAATTCTCTTTCCAGGATTTTCGTCTAATGCTTTAAATGAAATTTCAATTGCATTTTCTACTCCGTAACAAAACCCAAAATGACGGGCAATGTAAAATGCAACCGGACCAAAATCTACGTACGTGGGCGCAGTGTTTTGCTTGCGAGGATCTTGCACGCGTTGCCAGACTTTAATTTTAGAAATAAGGGGGCTACGATAAAACTCGGGGATGACAAAAGTCTTCATTAGTTGGCAAATTCTTCGGCCAACAAATTATTTTTTACAGCAAACATTACTACACCTGCAGTATTGTTTACATGCAGTTTTTGCATGATATTTTTGCGGTGCGTATTTATGGTATGCAAACTGAGACAAAGTTTATCGGCAATTTGTTTGTTAGGTAATCCGGATGCAATTAATTTTATGATTTCTATTTCACGTTCAGAAACAACCATTCCTTCACAGGAAATCTTTTTAGTGTAAGCAGGTGTAATTTTTATTTCGGTTACGGTAAGCAAAACATCGGCAATTTTTCCGCATAAAAAACGGTTTCCATTGCTGGTATTTTCTATAGCCTGACAAATTTCCTGCTTGTCGCAATCTTTAAGTAAATAACCGGTAACCCCGGAAGTTAAAAAAGAAGAAATTTCTTCTCTTGAAAGCATATTTGTAATAGCGAGTATATTTAAATTTTGAAACTGTTTTTTTAATTCGGCAACTTGAGAGCTGTTTATATCGAAAGAGACAGGGTCAATTACCAGTACATGTGGTTTATACTTTTTTAAAGCGCCTATTAATCCATTATTTTCTGCAACCTCTTCAATAGAAAATGCAGGCATATCGCGCAATAAGGATTTAAAGCCCTCACGCACTAATACACTGTTATCTGCTACTAAAATTTTAATCATGTTATTTAGACTGATTTTAACTAAGCAAATATAACAAATTTATAGCTATTAAATACTCCTGAAAATCAGCTAATTATTTGATTTAAGTAGTTCTTTTGCGTTGGAAAGAGCTGCTTCAGTAGGTTTGCCTGTACTGAGCATTTTGGCGATTTCTACCACTCTTTCTTCAGTAGTAAGGACTTTGATTTCTGATTGTGTCCGATTTTTTAGGTCTTGTTTATAAACGAATAAATGTTGTTTTCCCTTAGAGGCAATTTGTGGTAAGTGTGTAATGGCAACAACCTGCATTCTTTTACCCATAGCAAATAAAATTGTCCCGATTTTATGTGCAACATCTCCTGAAACACCGGTATCTATTTCATCAAAAATAATTGTAGGTAAAGAAGTTTTTTCTGCGAGATGTGATTTTAAACAAAGCATTAAACGTGATAACTCTCCGCCTGAAGCTACTTTGTGCAATTCACTTAATGGAAGTCCTTTGTTGGCAGAAAATAAAAATTGCAATTCATCGGACCCATAATTTGTACAAGTATCTAATATGTTACAATTTATTACCAATTGCGCATTTGGCATACTTAAACTCGTCAGCATTTTTTGAACAGAGATTTGTATGGCAGGAATTACTTTTTTTCTTTTATCTGAAAGTATCTTTGCCTTTGCCCAGACATTATCATTCAGTTTTTTAATTTCTGCCTGTAATTTTTTAATTTCATCTTCAACCGAAGAAAACTGTTGTAATTTCTCCCCTATTTCAGTTTTAATTTTGAGAAGCTCTGTTTCATCCGCAGCTCCGTGTTTTTTTAGAAGACGATTTAATAAATCAAGCTGCGCGGTAATCTCTTCCAGCTTTTTCTGATCGAAAGAAACAGCATCATTTGCCCCATCTATTTCTGCCGAAATATCTTTTAACTCTATGTAAACGGAATTTACACGAATAGTAAGTTCTTCGTAATTTTTTCCGTAGCGGGAAAGTTGAGATAAAATATTTTTAAGCGATGAAAGGTTTGATAAAATATTTACCTCCCCCCCATCAATGCTAACCGAAGCCTTAGAAAGATTTTGTTTTATGAACTCCGCATTATTGAATGTATCAAACTCCTGTTCCATTTTTTTAAGGTGTCCGCTTTGTAAATTTGTCTGCTCCATTTCATTAAACTGAAACTGAAAATAATCCAAATCCTTTTTTGCCTGCTGCTCAAAAGCTAAAAGCTCTGCCAATTTTTTTTCTTTCCCTTTTAATTGAAGAAAGAAAGAAGCAAATTGTTTTCTTTCTTCCAGACAATTAGCAAAGGCATCCACCATATTAAAACGGAAAGATGCCTGGTTTAATAATAAAGTTTCGTGTTGGGAATGGACATCAATTAAATGATGCGAAAGTTGTTTTAAAGTCTGCAGGTTAACGGGTGTATCATTTACAAAGGCCCTTGATTTACCATCCGGGGCAATTTCGCGACGAATAGTAGTTTCCTTTTCGTAATCTAATTCATTCTCTGCAAAAAATTTATCAAGTGAATACGATTCAATTAAAAAACTTGCTTCTACTATACATTTCTTTTGCTTATCTCGCAATACCGCTACATCAGCACGCTCACCAAGCACTAAACCTAAGGCGCCAAGCATAATTGACTTACCTGCTCCAGTCTCTCCGGTTATAACGGTAAGCGATTTATCAAAGGAAATTGTTACTTCCTCCAACAGGGCGTAATTTTTTATATGCAGACGCTTTAACACAAGTCCAAATTTCGATAAAATTAAGGATTAAAAAAACCAAGATTTCAACATGTAATTAGCGTGAGGGATTGTAGTGGAAAGCCCGGAAACGCTTGCCACCGGAAGCGTTGAGGACTTGGTGCGGAAAGCCCGACCCCGATTGAAATAATATTCAAGAACGAAATTTTCTCACGGGGCACGCCCAAAGAATCTTTCACCCAACAAGCTCTTTAAACCAATTCCTCTCCCAACTTCACAAAATCTACTCCATCAAAATTACCGGAAGTCATCATAAGAAGGTTTTTATTGCTCCATTTGATAGATTTCAAATAATCAGTTACTTGTTTCGATTCTGTAAATACTTTCAGTTTATCGTCTCCAAAAGATTGCTTTACCTGCTCAATAGTAATAGGTTTTAGCTTTTTGTGTTCTATAGTATGTGGATTAAAATAAACAATTGCATCGTCTGCGTGACTCATACAATCTTTGTATTCTTTCAGGAAATTTTCGTTCAGACTACTAAAAGTATGTAACTCCATGCAAGCAATTAAAGGCCTTGATGGAAATTGTTTTTTCATAGCCTCAATCGTAGCCTTTAATTTAGAAGGAGAGTGGGCAAAATCCTTATAAAAAACAAAATCAGATGTTTGCTTTACAGGTTCTAAACGCTTTGCTGCACCTGTGAAACTTTGAATTGCCGAATAAAATGTCTCAGAATTAATTCCCAGTTTTTCACAAACTAATCGAGCTCCATTTAAATTCATCAGATTATGATCGCCGAATATTTTTAATGGGATTTTTTTACCGGTATTAATCAAATAAGTAATTCCGTTCTCTATGCAATTTTTGGGAACGTTGTAAGGAATTTTTGTAACCGGCGCTTCAGTTTTCTCAACTAAATTCTTTAATTCCGAATCAGCTGTGCAATAAATAAGATTTCCCTTTGGTTCAATGATGTGAATGAACTTTTCGAATTGCTCTACATAATTTTCATAGGTTGGAAAAACATTAATATGGTCCCAGGCAATTCCGCTTATAATTGCAATATGAGGTTTGTACAAATGAAATTTAGGGCGTCTGTCAATTGGAGAGGCTAAATACTCATCACCTTCAAAAACTGCAATAGGAGCTTCTGTGGTTAATTTTACCATAGTATCAAAACCTTGCAGCTGCGCACCGACTAAATAATCAAAATCTTTACCGGCATGCTTTAACACATGCAAAATCATAGAGGTTATTGTGGTTTTACCATGACTACCGCCAATAACTACCCTAATTTTATCTTTAGTTTGCTTGTACATATATTCGGGATACGAGAAAATATTTAGTCCGAGTTCCTTTGCGCGAATTAATTCAGGATTATCTACACGGGCATGCATTCCTAAAATAACAGCATCGTATGTTTTATCTAATTTTTCGGGAAACCAACCAAGTTTTTCAGGAAGAAGACCTTGTTTTTGCAAGCGACTAAGCGAAGGTTCATTTATTTCATCATCAGAACCGGTAACTATATATCCCTTATTTTTCATTGCCAATGCCATATTGTGCATTACGCTTCCGCCTATGGCAATTAAATGAATTTTCATGTCTATAAAGTAAAGAGTTAATAAAAAGCAATACGTGAGCTGCGGGTTATAATTATTCACATATTTTTGTGAGATATGTTCAGATACTTCATTATTTATAAACCTTATAAAATGCTCTCGCAGTTTATTCGCATTCCGAAAAAAAGGGTGCTGCTTGATTTGGATTTTGAGTTCCCATTAGGGACAAATGCAATAGGGAGGTTGGATGAAAACAGTGAAGGGCTTTTGATTCTTACAAATGATAAACAATTAACGCAGCTCTTATTAAAGCCGGAGAATTTACATAAACGCGTTTATTGGGTACAAGTTGGAGGGAAAGTTACAGAAGAAGAAATAAAAACGTTGGAAAGCGGAGTTAAAATAAGACTTAATCCTCACGACTATATAACAAAGCCCTGTAAAGCAAGAATAATTGAAGCACCTGAAAATTTGGCGCTGCGCGGACATCCCGTAAAGCCTGAGCTGCCAACTACCTGGATTGAATTGATTTTAACGGAAGGGAAATTTCATCAGATACGAAAAATGACTGTAGTTGTTGGCCACCAAACCATGCGTTTATTAAGAATTGCAATAGAAGATGTTTTATTGGGAACTATGAAACCAGGAGAAGTAAAAGAATTACAAAGAGAAGAGATTTACGAAAAACTTAAAATAACCCCACCTTAATCATATATTTGTATGGATGCGAATTCTGATACTGGGCGATGGAGGCTCGGCACATATACAAAAATGGGTAATCTCTCTTGCCGAAAAAGGAATAGAGATTGGATTGTTTAGTCTGCATCATTTTAACGACGATGTTTACAAAACTGTTTCAAAAATTACTATTCTCAATAATCCTTCCTACAAAAATGCGCGTTCTGTTTTTTCCAAGTTAAGTTATCTGACAAATACAAATCTGCTAAAAAAACAATTGGAGCTATATAAGCCCGATATTTTGCATGCGCATTATGCAACCAGTTATGGTTTGCTTGGAACAAAGACAAATTTTCAACCCTATATAATTTCTGTTTGGGGATCAGATGTTTATGATTTTCCTAAAAAATCATCGCTTCATAAAAATCTGGTGAAGCGAACTTTATCTAAAGCAAGTATAATTTGTTCGACAAGTTATTGCATGAAAGATGAAACCTTAAAATACACAAATACAAGTATTGAAATTGTACCGTTTGGTGTTGATACAGAAATTTTTAAACCCGGTGGAGAAAATAGTTCAGACAAAAAAGAGATTACAATAGGCATTATTAAATCTTTAGAAAAAAAGTACGGAATTGATTTTTTGATAAAGGCTTTTAGTGAAGCGTTAAAGAAAACCGATAAAAATTTAAAATTACTTATTGTAGGCGACGGCTCTAAAAAAGCGGTATATGTTAAACTTTGTAATGATTTACAAATTGCAGATAAAGTTGTATTTACGGGCAGAGTAACTCATAACGATGTAATAAAATACCACAAACAAATAGATGTTTTCGTTTGTCTCTCTATACTTGACAGCGAAAGTTTTGGTGTTTCGTTAGTAGAAGCCATGGCTTGCGGGAAACCGGTTATTGCCAGTGATGTAGCGGGCTTTAAAGAAGTTATTGGAAATTCTGATAACGGAATAATTGTTCCTAAAAATTCTTTTAAAGAAGCCGCAGATGCAATTTGTTTTTATTTAGAAAACCCAGATGAAGCAGCTCGAAAAGCAAATAATGCACGCAAACATGTTTTACAACAATACGACTGGAACAAGAATGTTGAACAAATGATTAGTGTTTATCAGAAATTGAAGAAGTAGGTCTTCCCCCTTTCCCTAAATGAAATTCTACCAGTCCGCTCATAGGTGATTGAAGAATTATACCCGGTTTTAAACCTCTTTCGGCTAATACCTCAAGTAATACTTCTTTATTGCTTAGTGCTACCGTGCCAACAAAATTTAT
>CAZZEI010000048.1:0-18860 GCA_964653165.1 uncultured Flavobacteriaceae bacterium
AACCCACAACGTTTTGGCGCTAAAGATGTTTTTGATTTAAACTGGAAACAATTATTAGATGCTTACACCTGCACTGAGTGCGGACGTTGCACAAGTTCTTGTCCGCAAAACATAACCGGCAAAGCATTATCTCCGCGTAAAATTATGATGGATACGCGTGATAGGTTAGTGGAGGTTGGAAAAAATATTGATAAGAACAAGGGTGTTTTTGTAGATGACGGAAAGTCTTTATTTGGAGATTATATTACGGCTGAAGAAATTTGGGCTTGCAATACCTGTAATGCATGTGTACAGGAATGCCCTGTAAATATTGACCCGCTTTCAATTATTATGGATGTGCGACAATATTTAGTAATGGAACAAAGTGCTGCGCCTAACGAATTAAACGGAATGTTTGCTAATACCGAAAATAACGGCGCGCCCTGGCAGTTTTCGCAAAGCGACAGAGCAAACTGGACAAAGGAAAATTAGTCTTCGACAGGCTAAGACTGACGATGTCATTTCGAGCGAAGTCGAGAAACTTGAAAATGATAAAATATAAAATAACAAAATGGAAAAACACTTAATTGAAATTGAAGTAGAAGGAAAAAAAATCTCACCGGTATTGCCCGTTCACATTAAAAATTATTTAATTGATATTGATGGTACCGTTTGCGACGATATTCCCAACGAAGAGCCTGAGCGTATGGCGCATGCAAATGTTTATCCGGATGCGTTGGAGACATTAAACAAGTGGTTTGACGAAGGACACATTGTTACTTTTTTTACATCGCGTACCGAAGCGCACCGTGATGTAACCGAAACCTGGTTAAAAGCAAATAATTTTAAATACCACGGTTTGTTAATGGGCAAACCGCGTGGTGGCAATTATCATTGGATAGATAACCACATGGTACGCGCAACGCGATACGAAGGAAAGTTTACCGATTTGATAAAGAAAGAAGTTTCTATAGAGGTTTTTGAAAAATAGAATGGGGTAGGTGAGTTAATTTTTAACCTTTGCGTCATTTTTTTTACCACAATTCCACCATCACATCTTATACCGTAAACTCAAAATAAAATTTCTGCCCGGAGAACTGATGCCCGAAGCAAATGTTCTGTAATGGTTATCTGTAATATTTTCGCAGGCAACATTAAAGCGGAAATTTTTGGTAATGTTGTAACCAATACGAAGATTTAAGGTAAACCAACCCGGCATATACCCGTTACTTGCATCTGCCGAATAGATTTCATTATCTTCTCCACCTCTTTGATAATCTTTAGAACGTTTAGCGCCATTGTAGCGTACAAAAAAATCACCCTCAACTCTACTTTTCTTATACATCAGGTTGGTTTGTCCAAACACTGGCGGAATATGCCCCAACGGTGTAACAATATCAGAAGTTACATCCATGTATCTTCCGTAGGTATAATTAAGAACACTTTTAAATGATAAATTCTGGCTCAAATCAAAAGCCACTCCACCTGTTAAACCGTAAATAAATGCCCTGTCAATGTTTTGTGTTGCCTGTACTTTATTCATAGTTCCATTGCATAAAATAGAATCGGCTCCGTTATATTTAAATGCTTTTACAACAATAGCATTTTCAAGCATAGTATAAAAAGCTGTTACATCAATCTTAAATTTATCTTCTACTGTTTTAGAAATATTCAGTTCCATATTATAAGCATACTCGGGTTTTAAAGCCAGGTTTGGAACAATTAAATAGCCACCGCTCGATTCAAATACTTTTGCCATATCATCTACGTTTGGCGCTCTGAACCCAGATGAAGCAAGTAAACTTGCTTTCCAGTTATTGTCTGATTTAAAAACTATTCCTACATTTCCTGTAGCAGCCTGATTGGTTTGTTTTGCCGAAGTATAAGGGAATTTAAAAAAGGTAGTATCTACAAATTTTGATTCAAGATCGGTTGAAGTAAATCGCACGCCGCTCACTAAGATGGTGTTTTTATCAATTTCCATTGAGTGGGATACGTATGCAGCCATCGTCATCATTTTACTGCCTCCATCCGGGTAACGTGTATCAGAAGGCGATTCAATGTTTGTTGTAATATCTATCATTTTAGCTGTAGATTGCAGGTCGTTATAGGTAAACTCTAAACCATAATGTAACTCATGTATTTCTTTTATTTTTTTGAATAAATCGGCGTTCAATGAATAAACAGCTACATCTTCCATTTGTATTTTACGGTTCACACTATTAAATCTTCTTGTAATTCTATCCTGATCAAATTTTTGATACCCTAAAATAATTTTAATATTGTCTGAAATTGCTGTTTTAGAATCAATATTTAAATTGTACGAAGCCAGCATTCGTTTTTGCAGGTCGTAACCGTTTTCTGCAAATTTAAAATTGCCTCCCGAAGAATCACCCGCCAATCTATCGTAACGGGGCACGTAAGATGATTGACTATATTGAAAATTTATTCCGTGCACCACATGCTCGCCTTGTTTTACATTTATACGTTGCATGATATCCATTTGAGAATAACCGCTTTGTTTTTGAATTTTAGGATCTAAGTTTTTTACTACGCTGTCTGTATTGTTGAAACGCTCAACATAATAATCGCGCCTCCACGATTTGCTGTATCCATCCAGATGATTATTTCCGGCACGTAAATCTCCATAACTGCTGTACGTTACGTTAGTTAAAAAGGCTACATTTTTTAATCCTATATTAAAATCTAAATGCCCTGTATTTTCAGTATTAGCAGAAGAATAGCGTCCCATTGTATTTACTTTTATTAACGCTTTATCCTCAGTACTGAATTGCGCGTTCTTAGTGTAGAAGTGCATCACCCCACCTAACGCATCGCTTCCATACATGGTAGATGATGGGCCATACAATACTTCGGTACGCTCCAGCATTTGTGCATCTACAGTTATCAAATCCTGTAAATGCCCTGCGCGCGAAATACAATTGTTCATTCGCATTCCGTCAACAACAATAAGTATTTTATTGGCCTCAAAACCTCTAAGCACAGCACTTCCGCCGCCAAGCTGACTTTTTTGTACAAAAACATTACCCGTATTTTGCAAGACGTCGGCGCTGGTTTGCTGGTTTCCGAATTCAATTTGTTTTTGATCTACTATTTCAACTGTTTGCGGCACATCAATTTTTCGTTCGGCTAATCTATTGGCCGAAAAAACAATTTCATCCAGTTGTATTAATTTTGAAGGTAAATACACTTCCGTTTGTGTTTCGTATAAAATTTTTATTTTAAAATAGGCCGGATGAGTAAAAAGTAAGCTGTCACTTTTTTCTAAAGTGCTTATATCAACTATACCGTTAGCATTTGTTGTAGCAGAATTATTTTTACTGTCTCTGATTAGTACATTAACTATTTTTTCTTGTGTAGAATTATCACGGACAGTTATTTGCTGTGCATGTACGTTGGTTATCAGAAAACCTGTTATAATTGTTATGAATATTTTCTTTTTCATTTTTTATTTGTTTAATAAATACCTGTAAATACACTACAGGTATAAGTACAACATATCTTTAGGTTAAAAGCTAATCAGTGGAATTTTTAAGAAACAAAAAGTTTCAAAAAAGATTAAACGAGTTTTGGAGGAGGTCCCTGAATGGGGAAATGAAATCGGTTGAGATTTTGTTGTAAATCGCCAAAATAAAACAAGAACGAAGTGAGATTAGCATTAACTAATGATGAAACATCGGTAAAGAATAAATCAAGCCCCGAATCTGAATTTTTACTGTTTTCTGAATTACCGGTTTCGTTAATTATTTTTTCGAGTTGTGCATAAAGTGTTTTTTCTTTTTTGTCGTTTATGCAATAAAAAACAGTGTTGTTGCCTGTTATTTCCTTTTTAACAATATCATAAAGTTCTCCTTTAAAATAAAACTCTTTGTTTTTTTCTTTCCAGTTAATTGCAGATAATTCGGTATTGCTAAGCGTAATTCTATGAAGTTTACTTTCAGGGGTAATTTTTTTAATGGAAGTTGTAATCTCTTCTTTTATTTGTGCACGGCGTACTTCAAAAAAAACATAGTACCCAACTAAGTTGAAGAGGAAGATAAGTAACAGTATTACGCAAAACGTTTTTTTCACCTGTAAATAGTAAGCTAATGTATGTATTATGTAATTAACATCCAATAAATGGGTTAAAAACAGGGCAATAAAGCTAAAAAGCATAAACTATTTAGTAGTTTTGTGCCGGCTCAACTGTTACTGCTAAAATAAATTTTTTGAGATGAGTAATGACACAATAATAGTAAAAACAATGGCAGAATTGAATGCCAGCGGTGAAACTCCCGATATTTTATTTTGGGTTGGATGTTCGGGCAGTTTTGATGACAGAGCAAAAAAAATCACAAAGGCCATTGTACGTATACTTAATCATGTAAATATAAAATTTGCCATTCTTGGTACCGAGGAAAGTTGCACCGGTGACCCTGCCAAACGAGCAGGAAATGAGTTCCTTTTTCAGATGCAGGCAATGCAAAATATTACAACACTCAATAATTATAACATTAAAAAAATCGTGACCGGTTGTCCGCATTGTTTTAACACAATAAAAAATGAGTATCCTCAATTAGGTGGTAATTATGAAGTGATACATCATACCCAATTAGTTCAGCAATTAATAAATGAGGGAAAATTAAAAGTGGAAGGTGGAGAATTTAAAGGAAAGAAAATTGTGTATCATGATCCTTGTTATTTAGGAAGAGCAAATGGTGTATACGAAGCTCCGCGCGATGTTATAAAAAGTTTAGACGCTGATTTAAATGAAATGAAGCGCAGCAGAGCAAAAGGATTGTGTTGCGGTGCGGGCGGAGCACAAATGTTTAAAGAATCAGAAAAAGGAAATAAAGAAGTAAGCACCGAAAGGGCAGAGGAGGCTTTATCAGAAAATCCGGATGTTATTGCTGTTGCTTGTCCGTTTTGTAACACCATGATGACTGACGGCGTAAAACATTTTAATAAGGAAGAGCAAACAAAAGTGATGGATGTTGCTGAGTTAGTTGTAAAGGCGAATAATCTTTAATCTTTAGGTCATCAATCTCTACAATTTTGAGAAATAAATTGGTAAGCTCTCGTATCATCTAATTCGCGGGCTTTTGTCCAATCTGCACAAGCAGCTACTTTATCCCCTAATTTATTTTCGCAGTTTGCTCTGTAATAATAAGCTTCGGCATTATTGGGAGTCAATTCACAGATTTTTGTATAGTCATGTATGGCACCGTAATAATTTTTTAAATATTCTCTGGTGTCTCCTCTGTGCATATAAGCAACTGTATCTTTAGGATTTAATTCAATGGCTTTGCTATAGTCTGCTATAATTAATTTATAATCTTCGTCGGTACCTCAGTAATTCAGTAAATTAAATTTACTATATCCTCGCTTGGTATAAGCATCAGCATAAGTGGGTTTTAATTTAATGGTTTTGCTATAATCTTCTACTGCGCCTTTATAATCTTCTGTTTGATGTTTGCAGGTTGCTCTACAATAAAAGGCGTTTGCGTTTTTAGGGTTTAAGCTAAGTGCTTTGTTTAAATCAACTATTGCTCCTTTATAATCTTTGGTATTGTATTTAAGTATTCCTTTTTTAAAGGCTACCTCAGCCGGTTGGCCGTGTAAATGTACACCCAGTAGTAACCCAATTATAAGTAATATTCGTGGCATATAGGTAATAAGGTATGCTGTAAATAAAAAAGCTTCACATTTCTGTGAAGCTTTCAAAATCTCAATACTCATCCCTATAGCTATCGGGACTACCTTACAATAACCAACCTCTTATTTACCAAGCCCTCGCTATTGTTAATATTTACAATGTAAACACCTTCATTTAAACTACGTATATCAAGGGTTGAATTGCCGTTTATTATTTTGCTTAAAACAACCTTACCTGTTATGTCAAATATGTTTACCGTTTGTTTTTCCGTATTACCTGTTTCTAAAACAAAACTGCTGTTAGCAGGGTTAGGATAAATAGAAATTTCCTGTTTACTGCCAAAAGTAACAATGCCTACACCCGAAGTGCAATTTATTAGCACAGATGCTGTGCCGGCTGTAATATAATTAGCTATAGCCAAATCCATTTTTCCATCCGCATTAAAATCGCCATTTGTTATTGAAAAAGGACCGGTTCCTGCCGGAAAATTAGTTGCCGCCCCAAAGGTACCTGTACCTGTTCCTAATAAAACAGAAACGTTTGCCGAATTACCATTGGCTACAGCTAAATCGGGTTTCAAATCTCCGTTTAAATCTACACATGTTACTGCGCGCGGACTTGTACCAACAGTATAACTTGTGGATAAGCCAAAACTTCCTGCTCCTGTACCAATTAAAACAGAAATAAAGCAATAATAAATTAACTTATATAATGTCTATTGTATCGTTTTAGAGTTTTTCGCTGAAAGATTAAATTAGCTCGACGACTAATGTCTCTACTCATATAAGGCCTTATGTTTATAACAAACAATCATTTAGTATATTTGTTCTCTTAAATCGGATCTTGATAGCTATCGAGCCATAATTCTTAACTCATAATTTATAAGATGTCGTGTACAGGATGTTCTACAGGAAGAGGTAATCACAATGTCCCTGACGGGGTTCCCGCAGGTTGTCAGGATAATGGCTCTTGTGGTACTGGTGGCGGCTGCAATAAATTGAATGTCTTCGATTGGCTTACCGATATGGAATTACCCGCCGGCGAAAAACCATTTGATATAGTTGAAGTTCGCTTTAAAAACTCACGTAAAGAGTTTTTTAAGAACCAGGCAGGTGTAAACTTGATAACAGGCGATGTGGTAGCTGTTGAGGCAAGTCCGGGGCACGATATGGGCGTTGTTTCGCTTACCGGCGAGCTTGTTCGCATACAAATGAAAAAGCATGGAATTGGTTTTGATAGCAGCGAAGTAAAAAAAGTATACCGCAAAGCAAAAGCTACAGATATAGAAAAATGGCGCGAGGCGCAAGCGCTTGAGTCTCAAGCAATGTTCAAAGCGCGCACCCTTGCTATTAAACATGGCTTAGCTATGAAAATAAGCGATGTAGAATATCAGGGCGATAAAACAAAAGCTGTTTTTTATTATACTGCCGAGGCACGTGTAGATTTTAGGGAGCTGATAAAAACAATGGCATACGAATTTAGTGTACGTATAGAAATGCGCCAAATAGGAGCTAGACAAGAGGCTGCAAGGCTTGGTGGTATAGGTTCTTGTGGTAGAGAGTTATGCTGTTCAACCTGGCTTACCGATTTTAGAACTGTAAATACCAGCGCGGCGCGTTATCAGCAATTATCGCTTAATCCGCTTAAACTGGCCGGACAATGTGGTAAACTAAAGTGTTGTTTGAATTACGAATTAGATTCTTATTTAGATGCTGTAAAGGATTTCCCTCATGTTGATAATGTAAAACTGGTTTCTAAAAAGGGAAGGGCTTTTCACCAAAAGACCGATATTTTTAAACGTATGATGTGGTGGTCTTACGAAGGAGAAGGAAGTGTTTTTATTCCCGTTTCGGTTGATAGAGTGAAGAAGATTATTGAAATGAATAAAACCAACGTTCTTCCTGAAGATATTGCAGAAGAAGTTAAAGCGGTTGCTCAGGTGGCAAAACCAATTGAATTTAAAAATGTAGACGGGCAGGATAGCCTTAATCGCTTCGATAAAAAGAAAAACCCAAATCAAAAACAGGGTGGGGGCGGACAAAGAAGAAAACCGTATCGCAATAACAACCGTAACAGACCGGGTGGAGATAAAAAGAAATAAAATGCGTGCGGCAATTAAATCAATTTTAATTTTTGGAATTTTATTCGGGATTATTTCATGCAATAAAAACGTTGTGTTTACAAAGTACGAACGCATTGATGAAAATACCGGTTGGGCAAAAAATCAACTTTTAAAATTTGATTTTGATGCTAAAGACACAAATCAATTATGCGACGTTTATATTAACGTTAGAAATGCAGAGAGTTATCCATTTCGTAATCTTTTTATGTTTTTGCATACAACCTATCCAAACGGAACTAAAGTAACTGATACAATTGAATGTATTTTAGCTGATGACAAGGGAAAATGGTTGGGCAGTGGCATGGGTGATTTATATGATAATTCAATTATTTTTAAAAAGAATGCCCGGTTCAGGCAAATTGGCAAATACACCTTTGCTTTTGAACAGGCCATGCGCTACGGAGATAAAAATAGCGTAGACCCGCTTCCGCTCATAATGGATGTAGGGATTACCATTGAAAAGGCCTCACAATAAGGTAATTACCCTTCTTTTTTAGTGTATTTTTACCCTTGCTTTTATCTTAAATATTTGGCTAACTTTGACCTCCGTTTTAAAAAATCTTATGAAAAAATTAATTCTTTCGGCTTTTACCCTCATGTTTCTGCTTAGTGCATGTCAGGGCGGTTCTACTAACACCGAATCTGAGAAAAAAGTTTCTACTGAAAACAAGGATAGCCTAAAAAAGCAGGGATCAAATCCTGAAAAGATTGCAGTTAAAATGGAGCCTCCTTTTGATATAAAGTCTTTTAACGCAGATAATCATTTTAATACAACTGCTTCAGTACTTGCAGGAATGAAAAGTACTTCGGGTTCACTAAAAAAATATTTAGACTCAAGCGCCTGGAAAGAAAATGCTTCATTTATTGATAGCAGCTGGAATCGTTTAGAAAGAAGCCGGTTAAGCAAAATGCGTAACTGGCTCGATAAAGAGTTTGTAACTATAAATAAGGAAACAAAAACACTTTTTTATCCATTTTCAGGCCCGGATTTTTTAACTGCCTTTACATTTTTCCCCGATGTAGATAAATATATTCTCATTGCAATGGAACCAATGGGTAAACTCCCCGAAATAACAAAACTTAAACATAAGGATGCTATAGAATACATACATCAGTTCAAAATTTCGTTGACCGACATTTTTAATAAAAGTTATTTTATTACCAAAAACATGAACCGCGATCTTAATTACCAAAAGGTAAATGGTGTGCTTCCTGTTTTGGCGCTTTTTATTAAACGCACCGGAAACGAAATTGCCGATATAAAATATGTTGTAAAATTACCGAACGATAGCATTGTTGAAGTCCCGTATGAGTATTCCGATAAAAAGAATTTACCATTTGGTGTGCGAATTGATATTGTAAGCAACGGAATACCTAAAACTGTATATTATTTTCGCTACGATATAAGCAACAAAAAGTTTAGCGATACTGCCGTTTTTTATAAATACCTGAGCAAGATGCATAAACCATCTACGTATATAAAGAGCGCTTCCTACTTATTGCATAACGATTTTATGAGTAATATCCGCAAATTTATTTTAGATAAAAGTGCAAATGTAATTGAAGACGATACCGGTATTCCTTTTAAATATTTTACCGAAAAAGGCAACTGGAATTACAAAATATACGGTCAATATGCCAAACCGGTTAAAGATTTTAAGTGGTTAGACTTACAAAAGGAATTGCAGCAAGTCTTTGAAAAAGATAGTGCAAGTATCGGCAAACTGCCTTTTCATCTTGGTTATCACTGGGGTAGTAAAAAGGATGTGCTTATTGTTTGTGGTAAAAAATAATAGTACAAAACTGGCACGTTCGTTGCGTACAATTTTAACAGTTTGCATTAGTGTGTTATTTTTCGTAAAATTGTTATATAAATGGAGCGTATGAAAAAGTTGTTAAACCCACGAATTGTTTGGTTACTACTATTTGTATTAACTTTTACTCAGGCTTATGCCCAAAAAGGTAAACAAGATGATGTAGATGCAGATACAACCGATTGTCTTTTGGTTACGGGTAAGTTTGATGCCAGCATGAAACATTTTGAAGGTACTTATAAGGCAAGTTTAATAAGGGATAATAAAGTGGAAGAATTTCAAGAAGTAAAAGTCAAAAAATCTTTTACGTTTATCCTTAGAAAGAATTTTCATTACTCAATAAAAATTGAGAAGCCGGGTTATATTTATAAACTCATCAGTGTTTCTACAGTATTACCCCATGGTACGGATTTTACCGACATGTTTAAGTTTACCTATCAAACTAGTATGATTGCCGAAGACTTGTATCATCATTTTGATGATGATGACATGGATTTTCCAATGGCTCTTGTTGAGTATAAAAGGAAATGTGATTGCTTTGAATACGACGCAAAATATACCGCTATGCTAATTGAGCGTATTCTTAACACTATGATGTATGGCGTTAAGTAGGAATTAATTCACGACAATCCCCAATGTCAGTAATGAACTGGCAATTTTAAGTTGATGCAGTTCTATTTCTTTTTTGTTGATATCAAACTTCAATTCGTCTTAATCAAGTGTAACAAAACTCAAACTCGCACCCTTTTTTGCAAGACCCTCGCGTTCACCAACAATTAAAACAGGTTTGTCTTTCATTAAATCTTTTAATTGTTTTAATGCAGCGCTTTTTGAAGAAGAAACATATAACAATTGACAGGCTGTAGCTTCTTCGGGTTTTGTAATAATTTTTATCACAATAGTTCTTCCCCATGAAAGAACAATCTGTCCGGCTGGAAAATGAATTTACTACATGGCAAGGAAAGTATGAGCAAACAGATGATATGTTACTTATAGGGGTGAGATTTTAGAATTCGATTATTTTTTTATTTCGATAACAGATATTCAATTTTTAAAGCAGTTAAATCATTCTGGTGAATAACGTTTAAGTAATTACTTTCAATATCTAAAGCATTGCTAACAACTGTTAAGTATTCTACATAGTTTATTTCTTTTATTTCATACGATTTTAATGCTTGTGTAATTATTACCTGTGAGTTAGTAAGCGCAGTACTTTTGTAATAGCTTATGCTTTTTTGGTATTTTAAGTAGAGTGTGTATGCCTCCTTAAATTGACCTTCAAACACTGTTTTGTTGTAATTGTAATTAGACTGTGCTACCTCGGTTTGAATTTGGGCGGCTTTTATTTTTGAGCTTTGCGGAAAAAACCATAAAGGAACACTTAAGCCAACTACAAATCCTGAAAGTCGGTTGTTTGTATTTAAAAAATAGGGACCCATTCCAATATCTGCAGGGCCATAAATTGATATATTAAAATAACCTACCTGTAAATCGGGTAATATTTTACTAAGTTCAAGTTGTTTATTTTTTTTATGTGCTATTATTTGCTGACTTAAATATTGTAATTGGGGATGATATAAATAATTTCCGCTATCGGGGTTTATAGTAAGTGGATTTATTGTTAAATCTTCATCAACAACGTCTACCTCAGCATCACTATTAAGTAAAGTTTGCAATTGAATAAGGTATGCATTAATATCTTCTTCGTTTTCTAATATCTGGTTTTTAATTTCCATTACGGTTGCTTCTGATGTGGTTTTTTCAAGTAAGCTACCGCTACCACTTTCATATTTTATTTTTCCCGATTGGGCAAAGCTTTGATAAATACTGTCTTCTTTTTGTAATAAATGTTGAATAGCGTAATAATGTAGCAATGAATAATAGGTATTTTTAATCTGAAATACAAGTTCAGCCTCTGTAGCTTCCAGTTTATATTCACTTGCCTTTATATATGATTTTGCCAAAGAATTGTGTGCGGTAAACACTGTGGGAAAGGGTATTTGCTGTGTAATATTTACGCTATTATCATATTTATATACCGAATTAAATTGCCCCTGTGTAAAAGCAATATTGGTTTTAGGAATATCAGTAGAAGCTTTTTTATATTGCTTCTGATAATCAATTTCTAGTTTACCGGTTTTTATATTTTCATTGTGTTGCAAAGCAAAATTTATACACTCCTTCAATGTGAGCGTTTGATGCTGCATATCTTGTGCTAAAATTTTTAATCCAAGCAGTGTAAAAATTAAAATGTATTTTTTCATAATAACTGTTTTAAGGTTAATTAATTACATAAGGCACGAATTTATAAGTTTAAATGCAGACTCCCTAAAACCAAAAAATGACTGATTTTTGACAGTTTTTAGCTCCCAAAATAGTGCTACCTTTGCTTAAAATTAAGCCTTTATGTACATAGAACAACTTTATACCAATTGTCTGGCTCAAGGAGCTTACCTTATCGAATCGGAGGGTGAAGTAGCAATTATTGACCCACTGCGCGAAACCCAACCTTATTTAGACCTCGCTAAAAAACACAAGGCTACCATAAAATATATTTTCGAAACTCATTTTCATGCCGATTTTGTTTCAGGACATGTAGATTTAGCTCAAAAGTCGGGCGCACAAATAGTTTTTGGTCCGAATGCCGAAACTTCTTACAAAAGTATAATTGCAAATGATGAGCAAGAGTTTAAAGTAGGAAAACTTACTATAAAGGTGTTGCATACTCCGGGTCATACACCTGAATCTGTTTGTTATTTGTTATTGGACGAAAACAAAAAACCTTGTTGTGTATTTACGGGCGATACACTTTTTATTGGCGATGTTGGTCGACCTGACTTAGCCATTAAATCAACACTTACACAGGAGGATTTGGCTGGAATGTTATACGATTCACTTCGTAAAAAGGTTATGCCCCTGCCTGATGATGTTATTGTTTATCCTGCACATGGAGCCGGTTCTTCTTGCGGAAAAAATATGAGTAAAGAAACTTTCGATACGCTCGGGCATCAAAAAGAAGTTAATTATGCTTTAAGAGATATTTCTAAAGAGGAATTTATAAAAGAACTTACAACAGGTATTTTACCTGCGCCACAATATTTTGCTAAAAACGCATCGCTCAACAAAAAGGGATATGATGCTTTTGATGATGTAATGTTAAAAGGAAATAAAGCTTTAGCTGTAGATGAATTTGAATCTTTAATAAAACAAGGTTCTTTGGTTTTAGATGTACGTAAACCCGAAGAATTTGCAAACGGACACGTAGCAAATGCGTTGTTTATTGGTATTGACGGACAATTTGCCCCTTGGGTTGGTGCGCTTATTACGGATTTGCATCAGTCTATTATTTTAATTACACCAACAGGTAGAGAAGAAGAAACTGTAAAACGTTTAGCACGTGTTGGCTACGATAATTGTGTTGGTTATTTACAAGGCGGATTTGAAACATGGAAGCAGGCAGGAAAAACTATTGATACTATTACTTCTGTAGGTGCCGAAGAATTTGCCACAGCTTATTCCGGAAGCGGAATTACTACATTAGATGTACGCAAACCCGGAGAGTACGAAGCCAAACATCTTGGTAATGTAAATTCTAAACCTTTAGATTTTATTAGTGATTGGCAGGATGTTTTAGATAAAAATAAAAACTACTACATTCATTGTGCAGGTGGATACCGTAGCATGATTGCAGCATCTATTTTAAAGGCAAAAGGCTACAAAAATTTAATTGATGTGGCTGGAGGCTTTGGTGCTATTGCAAAAACAGGACTACCTACAACTGCATACGAAGTTACTTGCCAAAACGCTTAAAGAAATGGGAACGCAGATAACGCTGTCCCGATAGCTATCGGGAATGATTTTTTTTTAGTTTAGTATCAAAGTGTATTTATTTTTCATCTGCGTTAATCATATTAATCTGTGTCATCAGCGTTCCATTGTATTTTTTAAGTTGGAAAGGCAGATTCTTATTTAATTTTTTCCTACCCTCAATTTTCTTATTTTTGTCCGCTCCTTAGTTAGAGCGAGTTTATGGTAAAAACAGTGGCATTTCATACACTTGGTTGCAAATTAAATTTTGCAGAGACTTCTACTATTGCCCGTAGTTTTGAAAATGAAGGCTATCAGAAAGTCGATTTTGCTGAACAGGCTGATGTATATGTTCTCAATACCTGCTCCGTAACTGAAAATGCCGATAAGGAATGCCGCCAGTTAATTCGTAACGTAAAAAAAATTGCTCCTGAGTCGGTTGTAGCTGTTATAGGTTGTTACGCTCAATTAAAAGCCAACGAAATTGCTTTAATGGAAGGCGTTGATATGGTATTAGGAGCTAAAGAAAAATTTAAATTAGTAAATTATATTTCTGAATTCTCTCAAAAAGACAAAGCACAAGTTCATAGTTGTGAAATTGATCAACCGCTTGATTTTATTTCTTCTTACTCGGCTGGCGACCGCACCCGCTCGTTTTTAAAAGTACAAGATGGTTGCGATTATACATGTTCTTATTGTACAATACCTTTGGCGCGCGGGAAAAGCCGTAGCGATAGCATTGAAAATGTAATTAAACAAGCAAGCGAAATAGCTAAACAAGGCGTTAAAGAAATTGTACTTACCGGTGTTAATATTGGTGATTTTGAAGGGACGGGGTCGGAAAGCGCTACATTTTTAGATTTAATAAAAGCTTTAGATAATGTATCCGGAATTGAACGCTTCCGTATATCATCCATCGAACCAAATTTATTAAAAGATGAAATAATTGAATTCGTTGCTCAATCAAAACGTTTTGTTCCGCATTTTCATGTTCCGTTGCAAAGTGGGAGCAATAAAATTTTAAAATTAATGCGTCGTCGGTATTTAAAAGATTTATATACAAATAGAGTAGGAGCAATTAAAAAATTAATGCCGCATGCGTGTATTGGTGTTGATGTAATTGTTGGTTTTCCCGGCGAAACAGACGAAGATTTTTTAGAAACCTATAATTTTATTAATGAATTAGATGTTTCATATCTGCATGTGTTTACTTATTCTGAGCGACCAAACACCGATGCGTTAGAATTAAAGCCTATTGTTCCGATTGTTGTAAGAAAAGAACGCAATAAAAAGTTACGTATTTTATCAGATAAAAAGCAACGAAATTTTTATGAGCAACATCTTCATACAACCCGAAAGGTTTTATTTGAATCGGAAAACAAAAGCGGATTTATAACCGGATTTACCGATAATTACATTAAAACAAGTGTGGCATTTAACGAAAACTTGATAAATAAAATTGAGGATATCAATCTTGTAAATTTAAATGAAGCGGGAAATTGTGTAGGAGAGATAAATGATGTAAAAAAAAGCAATCCAACACTGATTACGCAGATGGTTATGGTGGACACAGATTTTTAAACACAAATCGTCAATTAAAAAATCGTTAATAGTAATATGGGAATAAGAGGATTAACAAAATTATTTACATGGGTAGCCTTTTCCTTATCTGTTTTAGCTGTGCTGTCCTGCTTTTTTGTAAATCTTATTATGTATGGAATGCTTTGTTCTATTATCGGAACAATACTTTCTGTAATAGTTATTTTTGCTCGAACACATTATGCTGTGCTAACAAGATGGAATCATCCATCATACCTGTCTTTAGTATTTTGTTCAGCGCCTGTTATTTATGTACTTGTTTTAATTAATTTGCATAAAGCCTGATATAATGTTTAGTACAATCAATAAATATTTATCACTTATAAAATTTAGTCACACTGTATTCGCTTTACCTTTTGCTATAATTGGTTTTTTATTGGCTGTTAAAAAAGTTAGGTTTTTCGACACTCACCTGTTTCTTTATGTTGTTTTGTGCATGATTTTTGCCCGTAGTGCAGCAATGGCTTTTAACCGCTTTATTGATAAAAAATTCGATGCACTTAATCCCAGAACCAAAAATCGGGAAATTCCTGCAGGTCTTATTAATTCTTCCTCAGCTTTATTGTTTACTATAATTTCTGCGGCAGCTTTTATTACAACTACCTGGTTTATCAATCCGGTTTGTTTTTATTTGTCGCCGGTTGCATTATTGGTTGTACTTGGTTATAGTTACACCAAACGTTTCACCGCCTTATGCCATTTAATTTTAGGAATAGGTTTAAGTCTGGCGCCAATTGGGGCGTATCTTGCAGTAACCGGAGAATTTAATCTGCTTCCTTTGTTATTTTCATTTACTGTATTAACATGGGTTAGCGGCTTCGATATCATTTATGCTTTGCCTGATGCAGAGTTTGATAAAACGCAACAACTACATTCAATACCCGCGCGTTTCGGAATTAAGGGAGCATTAAAATTATCTGAACTGTTGCATTTTATTACAATGACTTTATTAATTGTTGCGGGAGTAATGGGCAATTTTAGTTTTTTATATTGGATTGGCACAGTTATATTTGTTCTGCTGTTGATTTACCAGCATCGTTTGGTAAAACCAACTGATTTAAGTAAAGTAAATTTAGCATTTGGAACTACCAATGGAATAGCAAGCATAGTGTTTGCCTGTTTTACGGTTTCAGATATGTATTTTTGCTTATGAACAAAAGAGAAAGTAAATATTCATTGCGTCACTTCGAAAATCTCCATATTCCGCTATGGTTATTAAAAGATACATGCTGGATGATGGAGTGGAGGGTTTTAGGAATAATTATGATCGTTCCAACGGTTTCGGTTGCGTTGTATTTGACTTTCAAGTCGAGATTTTCAAAAGATTTTTACATTAATCTCGCTGTAAGTTTTTGGATTGCGGCCAATTCTTATTGGATGTGCTGTGAATTTTTTGGCCATGAAGAACTAAAATATTACGCCGGTATTCCTTTTGTGCTTGGAATGATTAGTACAGGATGGTTTTATATTTCTAAAAGAGAAAACGTTACATGAAGCCTTTAGCCGTTTTTATATCTTATTTTTTGCATCCTGTATTTATGCTTACGTGGCTGACCGCCTTTTTTGTTTTTTCTGAAAATTATTTTTCTTACTTCATGAGTCCGGCTAAAAGAATATTGTTATTATCAGCCGTATTTATTTTTTCGGTTGTTTTGCCTTTGCTCAATACATTTTTATTAAAAAAACTGGGCTACATAAAAAATATATACATGAACACTTCAGCCGAAAGGACGATGCCCTACATTTCCTCATTGGTGTTACACATTGGCTTACTTTATATTTTGCATGATCTTGCTATTCCTTATTTTTTTAAATACATCATTGTAACTTCCATTTTTGTTTTGGCATTTTTAATGATTATTAATTTTTTTAGTAAAATAAGTGCACACACAACAGTAATTGGCGGTTGCTTCGGGGTTATTTGTTTTTATGAATTTATAAGTTTTCAACCGTTATTGCTACCTCTTTTCATTTGCCTTATTTTATGCGGGCTATCGGGTTTTGCGCGACTTTATTTGCAGGCCCATACACCTAGGCAGGTTTATACAGGTTTTGCAACGGGATTGCTTACAAGCGTACTGTGTTTATTTTTGTTGATTTACATTAATTATCAATTTTAAAAGGAATATGTCACAAGTTAAAAATATTCAACTCACCAACTCGAAGTACAATCAATAACTCTTTAATTCTACAAATCAATAAATGATACTAGTTACCGGAGCAACAGGTTTAGTAGGCGGACATTTAGTCGCTTCTCTTGTCATGCAAGGAAAAAAAGTGCGTGCAACGTATCGTACTAAATCAAAAATTGAAAATACAATAGAAATTTTTTCATTTTATCCAGAATTGATTAATGAAAAGAGTTTTTCTCAAGTAGAATGGGTTGAAGTTGATGTTACTGATGTTTTTTCTTTAGAAGCTGCTTTAACAGGAGTAGATGAAGTGTATCATTGCGCGGGTCTTGTTTCTTTCGTTGATTCTGATAGTAAGCAACTGCATAAAATAAATGCGGAAGGAACTGCAAACGTGATAAATATTTCACTCGAAAAAGGAGTGAAAAAGTTTTGTCATGTAAGCTCAGTGGCAACTTTGCAAGTACAGGCAAATAAAAAGTACATTGATGAACTTTCTGTGTGGAAAACTGCTTCGGGCAATTCTACTTATGCAATAAGCAAATACCGTGGCGAGTTTGAAGCATGGCGCGGTATGAGCGAAGGATTAAATGTAGTAGTTGTAAACCCATCTTTTGTTTTAGGTGCGGGTTGTTGGGGACAAAGCAGCGGAGAACTTATTATGCGTATGCATAAAGGTGTACCTGTATATACAAGCGGAGTTACCGGATATGTTGATGTGCGTGACGTGGCAACTTGCATGATAAAATTAATGGACGAAAATAAATTTGGTTCTCGCTATATTTTAAACGCCGAAAATCTTTCCTTTTACGATGTAACAACCGAGTTAAAAAGATTGTTTGGTAAAAAGCCTGCTAAAATTAAGGTCGGCAGTTTTTTATTGAATTTAGCAAGGCATGCTGATTTTTTCAGAGCATTATTTACAGAAAAAAGAAGGATTGTAACAAAAGATATTGTAGCATCTGCACTCACTAAAAATTACTTTGATAATACCAAAATATGCAAAGAGCTTGGTTATTCTTTTACTACCGTTAACCAAAGTCTGGCTTTTTCTGCAGAAAAGTATCTTACCTACATAAAAGGGTAATAATAGCTACGGTAAAACACGTATAAAAAACACCTTATTTTAGTCGTTTTTGAGAGTGGGCTTTTTGTTTGTTTTATTTCTATGAAAATTCAATCTATTTTATTATATTTGTTTACACAAAATTTTTAGCATGAAAAAGATTTTATTTCTGTTTTCAATTATTTGTTTCAGTTCATTATTATTTGCTCAAGCCCCGCAAGGAATAAACTACCAAGGAGTAGTCCGTGATAATGCAGGTAGCGCATTATCAAACACAGTTATTGCTGTGCAGTTCCAAATTCATTCCGGGGCTTTTAATGGACCAATTATTTTTAGTGAAACTCATTCTTCGGTACCTACTGATACTTTCGGATTATATACATGGGTAATTGGTTCTGCTAATCCTTCTCAATTCAGTGCAATAAATTGGGCAAGCGGAAAGAAATTTAAGCACAAACAATTACAAGATTTGTTATTTTCAATTACAAATGAGCCAATGGAAACACAAAAACAAAAACTAAATGATGTCTTTGATAATTGGAAAGGAAATTTAGAGCAAGTCAATGATGTTTGTTTAATTGGAGTAAGAGTTTAAACCCTTGCAAGTGCGTCGGCATTTAACTTATTGTTTTTTTGCCTGTCTCTTGCAAAAAAACAATGTGTTAAATTTGGGATAGCCGTTCTA
>CAZZEI010000049.1:0-18856 GCA_964653165.1 uncultured Flavobacteriaceae bacterium
AAACCCTTGTTACACGCAAATTCACCCTACCTGTATTCCGGTGAGTGGAGATCATCAATCAAAATTAACTTTGATGTCAGAATCACTTCGTAACGATGGACGAATTTGGGTTCCTAAAAAGAAAGACGATGACAGAAAAGCAATTGATATTCCGGAAGAAGAAAGAGATTATTATTTAGAGCGTCGTTATCCTGCCTTCGGAAATTTAGTTCCTCGTGATGTTGCATCTCGCGCAGCAAAAGAACGTTGCGATGCAGGTTACGGAGTTGGAAAAAGCAAGTTAGCTGTATATCTTGATTTTTCTGCTAACATGATGCGTTACGGTCAGATTGAAGCAAACAAACAGGGCCTACATAATCCAACAAAAGAAAAAATTCGTGAGATGGGAATGGCTGTTGTAAAAGAAAAATACGGCAACCTGTTTGATATGTACAAACAAATTACCGGAGAAAATCCATACGAATTACCAATGCGTATTTATCCGGCGGTTCACTATACTATGGGCGGGTTATGGGTTGATTATAATTTAATGACAACCGTTCCGGGATTATATGCATTAGGAGAAGCTAATTTTTCTGATCACGGGGCAAATCGTTTGGGCGCTTCAGCGCTAATGCAAGGCTTAGCTGACGGATATTTTGTAATTCCGTATACAATAGGAGAATATTTAGCTGAAGAAATTCGTACTAAAGCAATTCCTACCGATCATGAAGCATTTGTAAAAGCAGAAGCAGAAGTACAAGAGCGCATCAATAAACTGATGAATACAAAGGGAACAAAATCAGTTGACCATTTTCATAAACGTCTTGGAAAAATTATGTGGGATAAATGCGGAATGGCTCGTAACAAGGAAGGATTAACTTCCGCTATTTCAGAAATACAAAAACTGCGTGAAGAATTTTGGAAAGATGTTCGTGTTACCGGAGAAGCAAATGAATTTAATCCTGAATTAGAAAAAGCAGGACGAGTTGCCGATTTCTTAGAACTCGGAGAATTAATGTGTAAAGATGCTTTAAACCGTAATGAAAGTTGCGGCGGACATTTTAGGGAAGAGTATCAAACTAAGGAGGGAGAAGCATTGCGTGATGACGATAATTTTGCATACGTGGCAGCTTGGGAATACAAAGGAGAAAGTAACTCAGAATTACATAAAGAAGAATTGAAGTTCGAAAATATTAAATTAGCACAACGTAATTACGCATAGTATGAGCCACGGAAACATGAATCTCACACTTAAAGTGTGGAAACAGAAAAACAAAGATGCCCAAGGCGCTTTGGAAACATACCAAGTGAAAGATATTTCTCCTGACATGTCATTCCTTGAAATGTTTGACGTTCTTAATGAGCAATTAATAAGTGGAGGAAAAGAACCAATTGCTTTCGATCATGATTGTCGCGAGGGAATTTGCGGTATGTGTAGTATGTTTATTAATGGTCGTCCGCACGGGCCAAAACAAGGCATCACAACTTGTCAGTTACACATGCGTAGTTTTAAAGATGGCGATACTATTGTTGTTGAGCCTTGGCGCAGCGCAGCTTTTCCGGTTGTGAAAGATTTAGCGGTTGATAGAAGCGCGTTCGATAGAATTATTTCGGCCGGAGGATTTGTATCGGTAAATACCGGTAATGCAAAAGACGCTAATAATATTTTAATTCCGAAAGATGATGCAGATGATGCATTTAATGCTGCAGCATGTATTGGTTGCGGGGCTTGTGTAGCAACTTGCAAAAATGGTTCGGCTATGTTATTCGTTTCGGCAAAAGTTTCTCAGTTGGCTTTATTGCCGCAGGGAAAAGTTGAAAAAGAGGCGCGAGTAATGAGTATGGTTGCACAAATGGACGAAGAAGGATTTGGAAATTGTACCAATACGGGAGCTTGCGAAATAGAATGCCCAAAGGAAATTTCTTTAGAAAATATTGCCCGCATGAATCGCGAATATCTTATGGCTAATATTAAAGCAAAATAAAATTTCTACCCTTTTAAAGACTTATAAAAGCCATTTTTCCATAGACTAAAAACCTTTTTAGCAGGTAAATAATTCTTACCTTTGCAACCGAAATGAATATAGAAGTTTTAAAATCGAAACTGCACAGGGTAACAATTACCGAGGCTAACATAGATTATATTGGCAGCGTTACCATTGACGAAGACTTAATGGATGCGGCAGATTTATGTGAAAATGAAAAGGTAGATATTTATAATTACCATAACGGAGAACGTTTTCATACTTACGTTATCAAAGGAGCCAGAGGCTCCGGTATTATTTGTTTAAATGGTCCGGCATCTCATAAAGTAAAAGTAGGCGATGAAATAATTATTGCGTCGTATGCTTCTGTCAATTATGAAGAAAGAAAATCCCATAAACCGGTAGTTGTTTTTCCTGAGTCAAAAACAAACCGCTTAAAATCCTAAATTTCTTTGAATAAAAAACTGAAGTCCATATTGCAGCTTGTAGTTTTTGCCGCAATAGGAGCAGGGTTGGTTTGGTTATCTATTCACAATATCCCTGATAAGGATATGGAAACTACCAAGCAATCTTTTAAAAATGCCGATTATACAATTGTCGTAATTTCTGCATTAATTAGCCTATTGGCACATGTAGTAAGAGCCTGGCGATGGAATTCTTTGTTACAGCCGGTGGGGCACAGCATATCATTTAAAAACTCGTTTGCTGCAGTTATGATTGGTTATGTTGTAAATTTTGCTGTAAACCGTGCAGGAGAATTTACACGTTGTGGTGTTGCAACACGGTACGAAAAAATTCCTTTTACAACTGCCTTGGGTACTGTAATTACTGAACGAATAGTTGATTTTGCATTATTTATAATTTTATTTTTTATTACTCTGGCGGTTCAGTTCAAAGAACTTATTGGCTTGACAAATTTGTATGTGATAAATCCTTTATCGATTAGAGTATCCGGACTGATAAATAATAAAATCTATCTTATTATTGTCATTGCAGTAATACTTGGTTTTGTTTTAACTCTTTATTTATTACGAAACAAGATCCGAAACTTATTTACCGGAAAATTCGGCAAATTTTTGAGAGATTTTGTTGCCGGATTAAAATCTGTAAAGCATTTAAAAAACCTTTATTTGTTTATTTTTCAAAGTTTTTTAATATGGGTACTTTATTTTTTAAGTCTATATGTTTGTTTTTGGTGTTTTGATGAAACCAAAGATTTAGGAATGAAACCTGCCTTATGCGTTTTACTGTTTGGTACTTTAGGGGTTGTAATTAGTCCCGGTGGGATAGGTGCTTATCAGATAATTGCTACCCAGGTATTGCTATTTTACGGGGTTGTTCGTCATATTTCAATTTCTTTTCCATGGATAGTTTGGGGCGCACAATTTATAGTTATAATTGTAATTGGAGGGCTTTGTTTTTTACTTTTACCAATTATAAACCGCAACAAGGATGGAATATCACAAAGTACTTGAGGATAAAATTATTTCAGGAAGCCTACTTTCACAAAGGGTAAGTTTACAGAAAATGTTTGGTAAGAAAGTTGTTTTTACCAATGGATGTTTTGATATTTTACACCAGGGGCATCTTGATTATTTATGTAAGGCGCGCGATCTTGGCGACTTTCTTGTGGTTGGGTTAAATACCGACGCTTCGGTTAAACGCTTAAACAAATCTCCCGAAAGACCCATAAATACTGAAAAATCAAGAGCACAAATTCTGGCTTCCTTACTTTTTGTAGATGCAGTGGTTTTGTTTGATGAAGATACCCCTTACGAATTGATAAAAATTGTGCAACCTGACGTATTGGTAAAAGGTGCCGATTATAAACCCGATGAAATTGTTGGAGCCGATGTAGTAAAAGCAAGAGGTGGAGAAGTTGTTACCATTGAACTTACCCAAGGGTTTTCAACAACAGCCCTCATTCAGAAAATTAAATCGTAATTTTCGCTTTAAACATTCTTACAAACTAAATTGGCAAATCCTTTAAAAAAACTGGCCGGACAAACCGCTATATACGGGCTAAGCACAATTTTGCCCCGACTTTTAAATTATCTCTTAGTTCCCCTTTATACATACAAGTTTACCAACCCTGAGGATTTTGGTATTAACACCGAGATTTTTGCGTACATCTCTTTTTTGAATGTGATTCTTACTTATGGAATGGAAACCGCGTTCTTTAATTTTTTAAACAAGACCGAAAACAAGAATATCGTTTACAGTACGGCACTTATTTCTTTATTGAGTTCTTCCGGTTTATTTATTTTATTAGGGCTTGCTTCATCAACCTACGCAGCAAATGTATTAGGTTATGCAAACAATGTAAATTTTATTCAGTGGATGGTGCTTATCATTGCTACGGATGCAATAACTGCGATTCCTTTTGCACGTTTACGTGCTGAGCAAAGACCTCTAAAATTTATGGTGGTTAAAACGGCGAATATTTTGGCTAACATAAGTATTACTATTTTCTTTATTCACTTTTGTAAAAACGCGTATGAAATGGATTTGCAAAATCAAACAACTTCTTTTTTGGGTGGATGTTACAATCCCCAAATAGGAATTGGCTATGCTTTTCTTGCCAACTTAGTAGCTAATGCCTTTAGCCTCTTATTACTTGCAAAAGAATTCACGGGGTTCAAATTTACATTTGATAAAGCTTTATGGGTGCAGATGATGAAGTATGCACTGCCTCTTTTAATTGTTGGTCTTGCAGGTATGATTAATGAAACCTTCGATAGAATTATTCTAAAAAAATTATTACCAACTGATATTGGCATGCATGAGTTAGGTGTATACGGCGCCTGTTATAAAATCTCTATACTCATGACCATTTTTAGACAGGCATTTCAATATGCCGCAGAACCTTTTTTCTTTAATCATGCAAAAAATGCGGACTCAAAAAAATTAAATGCAGTAGTGATGAAGTATTTTGTAATTGCCTGTTCCTTTTTATTTTTAGCAACCATGCTTAATATAAGCTGGATAAAATATTTTGTAAACGAAAATTATTGGGGTGGCCTCAAAGTTGTTCCTATTCTTTTAATAGCCAATTTGTTTTTTGGTATTTATTTTAATCTTTCGGTGTGGTACAAATTAACCGGACAAACAAAATTCGGTGCATTTATTACTTTGTTCGGAGCTGCTATAACGTTGGTAATAAATTTTGTTTTTATTCCAAGATACAGTTATATGGCCTCTGCATGGGCAACTTTAGCATCCTACGGTATTATGATGGTAACTTCTTATTTTTTATCACAAAAGTATTACGGCGCTAAATACAACATAAAAAGCTTTGTTTTCTTTTTGGGATTTGCATTGACTTTTTATTTTACCTCTCTCGTATGGAAGGGCAAAATTGATAATATGGCTATCGAATTAGTATTAAATAACATTTTACTTTTAATTTATTGCTGGTTGTTTATTAAATTTGAACTCCCTAATTTAAAACGTACAAATGCTACAGATTAAAATAGTAAACAAAAGTCGACACCCATTGCCAAACTATGCAACAGGTTTAAGCGCCGGAATGGATTTACGCGCAGAATTAAATTCACCAATTGAATTAAAGCCCATGCAACGCATTTTGGTGCCAACAGGATTATTTATTTCCTTGCCACCAAAACACGAAGCACAAATTCGACCACGTAGTGGATTGGCATTTAAGAACGGCGTAACTGTTTTAAATTCTCCCGGTACAATTGATGCTGATTATAGGGGAGAGATAAAAGTTTTACTTATAAATTTATCAAACGAAACATTTATAATTGATGATGGCGAACGAATTGCACAAATGGTAATTGCAAAACACGAAACAGCAGAGTGGAATGTGGTTGATAAACTCGAAGAAACAATTCGAGGCGAAGGAGGATTTGGAAGTACAGGAAAAAAATAAAATGAAAACAGTCGATTCTGTAAATTTTTCAGGTAAGCGCGCGGTAATACGCGTAGATTTTAATGTCCCTTTTAATGAAAAATTTGAGGTGACAGATGAAACCCGGATAAAAGCGGCTGTTCCTACAATAAAAAAAATACTTAAAGACGGAGGAAGTGTTGTGTTGATGTCGCATTTAGGAAGGCCAAAAGACGGACCAATAGATAAATTTTCTTTGAAACACATTGTAAAGAATGTTTCGATTGCATTAGGGGTAGAATTAGGATTTGTGAACGATTGTATTTCGGAAGAAGCTTTTAAAAGCTCATCAGCATTAAAAAACGGAGAAATTTTATTACTTGAGAATTTGCGTTTCTATAAAGAAGAAGAAAAGGGAGATGTAGCCTTTGCTGAAAAACTTTCTAAGCACGGAAATATTTATGTAAATGATGCTTTTGGCACCGCGCATCGTGCACATGCGTCAACAACTATTGTTGCAAATTATTTTAATGATGCTCATAAATGTTTTGGTTATGTAATGGCAGGAGAAGTTGCCAGTATTACAAAAGTTCTCAATCATTCTGAAAAACCTTTTACGGCTATTATTGGTGGAGCAAAAGTATCAGACAAAATTATGCTAATTGAGCAATTGATGAACAAAGCGCAACATATTATCATTGGAGGCGGGATGGCATTTACTTTTGTAAAGGCAATGGGTGGAAAAATCGGAAAATCACTTTGCGAAGATGACAAGTTAGAAGTTGCAAAGGACCTCATTACTAAAGCAAAACAGAAGGGTGTTCAATTGCATTTGCCTACAGATGCAATTATTGCCGATAATTTTTCGAACGATGCAAAGCATAAAAATTCTGATATAAATACAATTCCAGATGGCTGGATGGGACTGGATATTGGCTCTGAAAGCGCCGCAAACTTTGTAGAAGTGATAAAAAATTCTAAGACTATTTTATGGAACGGCCCCATGGGTGTTTTTGAAATGAGTAATTTTGAAAACGGAACAAAGGTTGTTGCAGATAGTATTGTAAAAGCAACAGCAAATGGTTCTTACAGTTTAATTGGAGGCGGAGATTCGGTTGCAGCAATAAATAAATATAATATGGCAAGCAAGGTAAGTTATGTGTCAACCGGTGGCGGCGCATTACTCGAATACATTGAACAAGGAAGTCTACCGGGAGTAAAAGCGATTGAGGGATAATTGAAAACACTGTCAGTTCGAGCGAAGTCGAGAACGGGGACGGATTAGAAAATTTAAAATGATTTTACCAATTGTAGTATATGGCGATCCGGTTTTGAGAAAGACAGGTGTTAATATTGACAAAACCCACGAAGGTCTTGAAAATCTCATTGCAGATATGTTTGAGACTATGTACAAGGCAAAAGGCGTTGGACTTGCAGCCCCGCAAATAGGAAAAGCAATTCGCTTATTTGTTATTGATGCAAGTCCGTTTGGCGAAGTAGATGAGGATGACGAGGAAGAAGATAAATTAAGTCCGAAAGAAATGGAATTTCTGAAAAGCTTTAAACGTGTTTTTATAAATGCAAAAATCCTTGAAGAAAAAGGAAACGAATGGAAATTTAATGAAGGCTGTTTAAGTATTCCTAAAATACGTGAAGATGTTTTACGAAAATCAACTATTACGGTAGAGTACCACGATGAAAATTTTAAAAAGCATACTGAAGTCATTGAAGGTTTAGCGGCACGCATTGTTCAACATGAATATGATCACATTGATGGAAAATTATTTACAGACAGAATTTCTGCTTTCAAAAGAAAATTACTGGCAGGGAAATTAAAAGATATTACCAACGGAAAATTTTCTACCGATTATAAAACAAAAGTCTACCAGCCTAAAAAATAGTTCATGCAAAAAATTCTTGCCTTGTGTTTTGTAGTTTTATCTTTTAGCAACTGTAATCAAAACACAGAAACCGAAAAAACAAAACAAGTAATTGATACGGTGGTTAAACCGGCGGAACCAATTGCTAAAATTGATGTCCCAATCCGCGAAGTGTTATTAAAACAAATTACAGATTTGGAAAAAGAGCTTTATACAGCAACAGAATTAAATGCAGACAAAGCAAAAAAAATAATTTCGCTCTATGAAAGTTTTTATCAGAATTACCATACTTATCCTGAATGTCCGGAATACTTATTTAAAGCTGCGGAGCTCGCAGAAAATATAGAGCAGCCGTATCGCGCCATTGATTTTTATACAATATGTTACGAGGACTATCCAGTTTTTAAACTAAATGCGGAATGCCTTTTTAGAATGGCAAATCTCTATGATTTTAAGCTTAGTAATTATATTAAAGCAAAAGCTTTATACATGGAAGTAAAAGTAAAATTCCCTAAAACACATTGGGCTGAAGATGCCGAAGCCGCAATTAAATTAATGGGAAAAACAGATACGGAAATGATGAAGGAATTTGATAAGAAGAATAAAAAAACAAATTCTAAATAAGAAATACTGCCGAATATTTCCTGTATTTGCGTGAGCGATTGAAGCATAAAGCCCACAGCGAGCTGTTGCGAGCGAGGACTTGCAGCGTAAAGCGCGACCCCGCTACAAATGATTAAAAAAATGGAAAAATTAAATACGGGGGCATGCCCAAATTTAAATAAACATTGTTACAGGGTTCTCTAAAAATATTTTTAAAGATTGTAAAAACGCCGCACCCGTTGCTCCATCCACTACACGATGATCGCAACTCAAAGTTATCTTCATTACGTTTCCCGGAACAATAACTCCGCCTTTTACAATAGGTGTTTGTTTAATTCCGCCCACAGCTAAAATACAAGCTTCAGGAGTATTTAGAATAGAAGTAAACTCATCAATGCCAAACATTCCTAAATTAGAAACAGTAAATGTATTTCCTTCCCAGTCTTTGGGTTGTAATTTTTTATCTTTTGCTTTTTTACTAAAGTCTTTTGCTTCAGCAGAAATTTCCTGTAATGATTTTCCATCGGCAAAGTGAATTACAGGGACAAGTAATCCGTCTTCAACAGCAACCGCCATACCTACGTGTATGTGATGATAGTAACGAATTTTATCTCCCATCCAAGCACCATTTACTTTTGGGTGTCTGCGCAAAGCAGCAGCACAAGCTTTAATAATAATATCGTTGTAAGAAATTTTTACATCCTGTACTTTATTGATGGCTTCGCGTGATGCTATGCAATGGTCCATGTCAATTTCCATCGTAAGATAAAAATGCGGAGCCTGCGTTACACTCTCAACTAAACGCTTTGCAATAACTTTGCGCATTTGCGAAACCGGTTCGTCGGTAAAACTTTCTGTCCCAACAAAAGTAGAAACACTTTTTCCTGAACCCGGATTATAAAACTCAATATCTTTTTTTATGATGCGACCAAAATCTCCGCTTCCGTGTACAACTGCTAAATCAATGCCTTTATCTTTCGCAATTTTTTTTGCTAGAGGAGAGGCTTTTATTCTTCCATTAGTGTGCTGAACAGCAGTTTCGTGTTTCGTGTTTGTTTGTTCAACAATTTTTTCTGGCTGTTTACTGCCTCCTGCCACTGCCGACTGCTGCTCGACAACTGCCAACTGTTTACTGCCAACTGCTGACTTCTCATAAGCAACAATAGTAGAAATATCTTCTCCGCCTTTTCCAATAATTGCCAATAAAGAATCTATTGCTGCGGGTTTTCCAGGTTCTGCGCCGGTGTATAATAAAACTCCATCAAAAAAAGATTCAAATTCCATAGTTGCTTTGTCGGTTTCAATATCGGCAAGCAATTCTCCATTCTTAACTTTATCGCCCACTTTTTTATGCCACTTTGCAACAACACCTTCCGTCATAGTATCGCTCAACTTAGGCATGCGAATAATATTTACGGTAGAGGGAATTTCAGGCTTAGCTATTTCGGGTTTGGTTGTTTCGTGTTTCGTGTTTGTTTGTTCAACAACTTTCTCCGGCTGTTTACTGCCTACTGCCACTGCCTCCTGCTTACTAGCGGCTGCAATGAGCGCTGCAATGTCTTCACCTTCTTTTCCAATTATTGCAAGTAAAGAATCAATGGCAACCGGTTTTCCTGTTTCAACACCAATGTGTAACAACACACCGTCGTAAAACGATTCAAACTCCATGGTGGCTTTATCGGTTTCAATATCGGCAAGCAGTTCGCCGTTCTTTACTTTGTCGCCAACTTTTTTGTGCCACTTTGCAACAACACCTTCCGTCATGGTATCACTTAACTTGGGCATTTTAATTACTTCAGCCATTTTTCTATTTACGATTTGAAGATTTACGATTTAATTATTTAAATACAAAAATTGTAAATAAAAAAATCGTCAATTTATTTTTATTCTTTTATAAAAGGATAATCAGTTTGAACATACACATCATGATACAATTCTTCCGGATCAGGATAAGGAGATTCTTCAGCAAATTTTACCGACTCCTCAATGATGGCTTTTATTTTAGCTTCCATCTTTTCTATTCCTGCATCATCAATCCAGTTATTTTTTTTCAGTGTTTCAATTACTTTGTCAATCGGGTCCTGATGTTTGTATTCTTCTATTTCATCTTTGGTACGATATGTTTGAGGGTCACTCATACTATGTCCGCGGTAACGATATGTTTTCATTTCTAATAAAGTAGGACCATCACCTCTGCGTGCACGAGCTGCTGCTTCTTCAATTGCTTCGTGAACTGCTTCTACTGTCATGCCATCAACAGGTTTAGCGGGCATATCATAAGCCAAACCAAGTTTCCATAAATCTGTTACGTTACTGGTGCGTTCTACTGAAGTACCCATTGCGTAATGATTATTTTCTATAATGAAAATGACTGGCAATTTCCAAGTCATTGCCATGTTAAATGCTTCGTGTAAAGCGCCCTGACGAATAGCGCCATCGCCCATAGCACACACACATAAATTATCTGTGCCGTTATATTTTTCTGCAAATGCAAGTCCTGCGCCTAATGGAATTTGTCCGCCAACTATACCGTGACCACCAACAAAATTATGTTCTTTACTGAATATGTGCATAGAACCACCTTTACCTTTTGAGCATCCGGTAATTTTTGCAAACAACTCTGCCATTACATATTTTGGGTGAAGTCCGAGTGCGATTGGATGAACGTGATCTCTGTATGCTGTAATATGTTTATCAGTTTTTTTGGTAGCGCTCACTGTCCCCGCAACTATGGCTTCTTGTCCGTTATACAAATGACAAAAACCTTTTATTTTTTGCATGGTATAAAGCTGACCTGTTCGTTCTTCGAATCGACGCATGAGTAACATGGTTTCGTACCAGTGTAAATAATTCTCTTTACTGAACTTTAAATTCTTTTCTGCGGTCTTTTCTGCTGTTTTTCCCATGAACCGGATAATTAGTCTCACAAAAATAGCAAAAATACGGTAGGAAAAGTGGGTAATGGGTAGGGATTAGAGATTAGAAAAAATGGGTTTTATTTGTGAATACTGTTGTATTCACGCCAGGGATTGCAGCGGAAAGCCCACAAACCGCCCCGCGATAACTGCAATGGAAGAAAATTAATATTGACGGGCGAGGACTTGCAGCGAAAAGCCCGCCCGGGCGCCCAAATTCCCCTTAGAGAAGGAAGAAAAATGCGTATCTTCGCACTCCTATAAAATAAAATGAACGAGATACGTAACTTTTGTATTATTGCCCACATAGACCACGGAAAATCTACACTGGCAGACCGTTTGCTAGAATACACCAATACCATTAACAAACGCGATATGCAAGCGCAGGTTTTGGATGATATGGATTTGGAAAAAGAGCGCGGCATTACTATAAAAAGTCACGCCATAAAAATGGATTATGAGTACAAGGGACAAAAATATGTGCTCAATTTAATTGATACCCCCGGTCACGTTGATTTTAGTTATGAAGTTTCCCGTTCTATAGCAGCTTGCGAAGGTGCGCTGCTTATTGTCGATGCAGCACAAGGAATTCAGGCGCAAACAATTTCTAATTTGTATTTAGCGTTGGAGCATGATTTAACTATCATTCCTATTTTAAATAAAATTGATTTGCCGAGCGCAGAACCGGAATTAGTAAAAGACCAAATTGTAGATTTATTAGGTTGCAAGCGCGAAGAAATTATGTCGGCTTCCGGGAAAACCGGAATGGGCGTGCATGAAATTTTAGCTGCTATTGTGGAAAGAATTCCTGCTCCTAAGGGAGATGATGACGCGCCGTTACAAGCTTTAATTTTCGATTCGGTTTTTAATTCTTTCAGAGGTATTATTGCTTATTTCAGAATTTATAATGGCTGCATTAGAAAAGGAGATAAAGTAAGATTTGTAAATACCGGCGCCGAGTATAATGCCGATGAAGTTGGCGTGTTGCGATTAAAACAAGAGCCGCGCGACATTGTAAAAACAGGCGATGTCGGATATATTATTTCAGGAATTAAACAGGCAAAAGAAGTTAAAGTAGGAGATACAATTACAACAGTTGCTAACCCTTGCACCGAAGGCATACATGGTTTTGAAGATGTAAAACCAATGGTGTTTGCAGGAATCTACCCTGTTGATACAGATGATTACGAAGAGCTTCGTTACTCAATGGAAAAATTGCAATTGAACGATGCATCTTTAACATGGGAACCTGAAAGTTCTGCCGCTTTAGGTTTTGGATTTCGTTGCGGATTTTTAGGAATGCTGCATATGGAAATTATCCAGGAACGTTTGGAACGCGAGTTTAACATGACGGTTATTACCACGGTACCTAACGTTTCGTATATAGCATATCAAACAAATGGCGATGTTGTTACCGTAAATAATCCAAGTGATTTACCCGACCCCGGTCGTATTGATTATATTGAAGAGCCGTATATAAAAGCAAGTATCATTACGAAGTCGGAATACATTGGTCCGATTATGACTTTGTGTATTGAAAAGCGCGGACAAATTGTAACACAAAATTATTTAACGGCCGATAGAGTTGAATTAATTTTTGAAATGCCATTGGGAGAAATCGTTTTTGATTTTTATGACAGATTAAAATCTATTTCAAAAGGATACGCTTCATTTGATTATCATAAAATTGGAATGCGTCAATCTGATTTAGTGAAACTGGATATTTTATTGAACAGCGAACAAGTAGATGCTTTGTCTGCACTCATACATAAAAGCAACGCGCATAGTTTTGGAAAAAAGATTTGCGAAAAACTGAAAGAACTTATTCCGAGACAGCAATTTGAAATTCCTATTCAGGCAGCAATTGGTGCAAAAATTATTGCCCGCGAAACTATTCGCGCCATACGTAAGGATGTTACTGCAAAATGTTATGGCGGAGATATTTCGCGTAAACGCAAGCTTATTGAAAAGCAAAAAGAAGGTAAAAAACGTATGAAGCAGGTGGGGAATGTAGAAATTCCGCAGAGTGCTTTTATGGCTGTGTTGAAACTAAACGATTAAATCGTATACGTCATGCTGAACTAGTTTTAGCATCTCCATATCTTTCACGACAATGATTTTTTGGGCGTTCCCCCGCAAAAACATTTAATTTCAAACATAATTACGAGCGGGGTCGGGCTGCTGTGGGGTTCGCTTCGCTCCGCTTTTTGCGTTTGTATTTTCGCCTTCGATTAATATTTAGTTGTGCAAAAGAGCCAAGCCCGTCGCATCCCTAACGCAAATTCAAAGTCCACAACTTTTAATACATTTACATAATGATTAGAAGTAAACAAATAATAATTTTATTTTTTCTTTTAGTTTCATCCTTCAATTTCTTTTCCCAGGATTCAATCGTAAAATACCGTATAACAACGGTACAGGCATCGTGCTCACATTTTTTTCTTGTCGCGCCAAAGTATCCGCAATTGCCACGCTTTTTTCCGTCCGGCATTATAAGCATTAAATCATTCAGAACGGATAGCATATTTAACCCCGAAAAAAAATTTCATTTTATGATAAGCATGGGTGCTGCAATTTCAAGATTTAGCCTTACCGAACCTGATTTTTTTAAAAACATACTTGATAAAAATCCAATATACGTTTTATCGAAAAGATTTTTCGGTGGCTTTGGTTTAAACAAAAGATATTCTGTTTCAAAAAAATTTATGTTAGATATTGACCTGGCACCTTGTTATCTGATAATCTGGGATAAATCAGAGGAAACAAGAGGTGACACTGCTTTGCAGGAATCAAAGGGCTATGAAGATATTTATCAGGGATTAAATTTGTTAGTGGGCGCAAAATTAGAATATAAAACAGCGGGCAATTACGGTTTTTTTTCAGCCTCTCTGGTACCATACCAATTATAAATAAATTTTCGGGAGAGAATGAGGCTTACGGTGATAGATTTGCAGGGCAAATTTTTGCCGGTATTGGATTGGTTTATTTTTACAAGTCGAAACATAAGGTGGAGAAATAGAGTTGCTAAGGACATTAAAATTTTGTCGACTTTTTTTTGCTCTAAAATGAGCATGTTTTTATATTTTTGATTAGTTTTGATGTGATTTTTCCCGCTTAAATTCCCTATTATATTAATAAATAAGCTCTTATAGTCTGTTATTATTCAAAATCGGTTTAGCAAAACTTCTTTGTTAAAATCTTTAGTCGAATAAATTTGGGCATTGATGTATTATTTATGTAAATTGGTAGGTCAAAAATGAGTATTCAATTTTTTCAAAGCAGAGAATGAGCGTATTTAATAGTGCAATAATTTTACAAAACACCCAACCTTTTAAGAAATAATGTCGTCTTTAATAGTAGATAGAGCAAATATTGTGTTTATAGCAGATGATGCGGAGCTAATAGCGGGTTGTATTAATAAGGACCGCTTATCCCAACACAGGCTTTATAATAAGTATGCAAAAAGAATGATGACGCTTTGTTACAGATATAGCAAAACACGAGAAGAGGCGGAAGATACGCTGAATGAGGGTTTTATGCGTGTTTTCGACAAACTCCATACGTTCAAGGCACTGGGCTCTTTAGAGGGATGGTTAAGAAAAGTAATAGTAAATGTTGCTATCGAAAAATTCAGAAAAACGCACAATCCTGATGTTTCTTTGGTAGCTATGGATGCCGTAAAGAGCAAACACGTAAACGCAACAGATGATGTTAATAGCAATATAAACGCAAGGGAATTAATAAAATTGGTGCAAAAGTTGCCTCCTACTTATCAGATGGTATTTAACTTATATGTTTTTGAAGGATTACCACATAAAGAAATTGCAGAACAAATAGGCATAAGTGAAGGCACTTCAAAATCTAATTTGCACGATGCACGAGCCTGGCTTAAAAAAAATATTGAAAATAATCACGTAGAAAAAATAAAATGAGAGAAAACCATCCCATAGATGATTTGTTTAGAGAGGTTGTTTTACCATGCGAACTTACTCCTTCCGATAATGTTTGGAACTCGCTTGATAAAAAACTTCAGGCAAAAGCAAATCCGGGCAAGTCGCATAAAATAAATAAAACTCTTTTAACTAGCGTTGCTATTATTGGCTCTTTAGCTGCATTACTGGTGGGCTACTATTTCGCTTCGCATGAAAATAATCAAGCAAAGAAAATAATTGCAACTTCTACAATTCCAACTTTAAATCCAACTTCTATTGTTAAAACAGATAATGTTTCAGCTAAAAATGAAATTGAAGCTGTTACTAAAGAACATACATCTGCTTCTGTTAAAACAAATTTTCCTGACTTTTTAGTAAACAAAAATACATCTTCAGAAAATGTTCAGACAGTAAGTAATGAGTTTGATAATTCTATTTTTAACAGCAGATCGCCTCTTTTAATAGATGGGTTTGATAAAACAGAACCGGAGCCTTTTGTTGCGGTTGATAAGAAAAATAATTCTGACAAAGCCATTTTATTAATGCCTTATTTCCCTTCTGATTATAGTTCAAATCAAACCGATAATCAGACGGAAGGAAAATCTGCTAACAAAAATGAAACGGGCGAAACACTAAATAATAAAGCGGAGAAAGCAGAGAGTACAGTTTATGTTCCTAATGCATTTACACCTAATGGCGATGGACTTAATGATGTTTTTATTCCTCAAACGGCAGAGAACATTAAAGAGTATAAAATGTTTATCTACGATAAAACCGGAAATCTTGTTTTTTCATCTGATGATATTCATAAAGGTTGGGAGGGGCATAGCCAAAACAACGGAGCTGAATCAATAAAAGCAGATATATACCTTTGGAGGATAGAACTAAAAAACAATAAAGGAGAAAGAGAGCATCTTATGGGATATGTAAACCTGTTAAACGATAAGTAATATGAAAAGATTAATTTTTGGAGGGCTGCTGATTTTTTTTGCAAACGGTTTTTTCGGACAGACAATACCAAACAGTTTTGTTTTTATAAGCAATACTAATCCTGAAAAGGAGGCCTTTTATAAAAAATCAATTCTTGCAGCCGATATGGAACAGTATAGGCTACGCGATAAACGCGTTCGTCTTACTTTTGATAACGGATTTGAGATAGAGTTGCTTACCGCTAAAGAGTTGTTTTTAAATAATCAGAAAATAAACATGAATGTTTACGAAACTACCCTTGCTCCTGAAGCAGAACAGCCTGTTTTTACTATTTTAGATAGTGGGCATTTAACCGCAAGGGTATATTCTAAATCAAAAAAATAATTTTACGAATAGCGTTTTACTAACCAAATGAAAAAATTTTATTATTTACTTGCCTCCGTTTTCTCATTTGCGATTGCCCTATCACAACCTGCAAATAATACGTGTGCAACGGCACAGGCCATAGGTTCTTTGCCAACTCCTGCCAATTGCCCAAGCGGCGCAGGAGCGAATGTTACAATTGCAGGAACATTGACCGGAGCTACTGCACCAAATCCATACACCTATTATGGCACAGGTTGTACCGGCACAAGTACTTCTATGGCTTCTCCCGCAAACGATGTTTGGTACACTTTTGTTGCAACAGGTTATCAGCTTAATCTCACTATTTCCGGTTCGGTTGTTAATCCAAACGTGGCTTTATATTCAGGAACATGTGCTTCATTAGGTGGAGGTATTGGCGGATGTGCAGTGGGAACAGCGGGCGGCGCAGCAACACTCACCGTCTTTCAAATGGTAATTGGTACAACTTATTTTATTCAGGTTTCAGGAAACTCAGCCGGAGCAGGTGGAAATTTTTCAATGACACTCAACAACTCCATAGATTGTAATAATTGTTTAGGCGCATCAAACCTAACAGTTACACCCCCCCCTACAAATGGTGCGTATCCTCCAGGCACAACCGTAAATTTTTGTTTTAAAGTAAATAGTTATACTCAGGTAAATACAAATTGGTTGCATGGCGTTCAATTAACTTTTGGTTCTTGTTGGAATTTAGCTTCCTTAACTACAAATCCGCCACCTGCCTGTCAGGGAAGCGGTACTTGGGCGTATTTTCCTACAGGAATCGGAGTAGTTAATGGAGTAAATTGGGGGCCCGGATTTTATTTTGATACAACAGACCCCGGTACCGCAGCTAGTAATAATTTTGGAGATAATTGTTCGGGCACTATAACCGGTGCTAATTGGAATTTTTGTTTTAGTATAACAACCAATGCAGCATGTAGCCCGGGATGTAATTTGTCAGTAAATATAAATACAAGTGGAGATGGTGAGTCAGGTTCTTGGTCCAGCAATGGTTGCAACGGTGATCCCGCAACTAATTTTAGCGCTATTGGGGCATGTTGCAAGCCTACAATGGCTGCTTCAAGCGCTTGTGCAGGTCAAGCCACCGGAACTGCTACTGCTACACCCGTAGGATCTGCAGGACCATACACATATACCTGGACTCCCGGCGGACAAAACGGTCAAATTGCGTCAGGTTTAACTCCCGGAACTTATACTGTTAGTGTTAAAGATGCGAATGGATGTTTAGCTACTAATACCGTTACTGTAGGTGCATTACCAAATCCTATCATAACAGTAAACTCTCCAACAATTTGTATTGGGGCTTCAACAACATTAACTGCGGGCGGTGCTTCAACTTATGTATGGAGTCCGGGAACGGGATTAAGCGGCACAACAGGAACAAGTGTTACGGCAAATCCAACTGTTACTACAACTTATACAATAACAGGTACATCAGTTGCGAGTTGTACGGCTACGGCAATTTCTACAGTTACTGTTAATCCTTCTCCAACAGTTACAGTAAACTCGGCAACAATTTGTATTGGTGCTTCAACAACATTAACTGCGGGCGGTGCTTCAACTTATGTATGGAGTCCGGGAACGGGATTAAGCGGCACAACAGGAACAAGTGTTACGGCAAATCCAACCGTTACTACAACTTATACAATAACAGGTACATCAGTTGCGGGTTGTACGGCTATGGCAACTTCTACTATTACTGTAAATCCAACACCAACTATAACTGTTAACTCGGCAACTATTTGTCCGGGTGCATCAGCTGCATTAACTGCTGGAGGGGCGAGTACATATACATGGACTCCCGCTGCAACATTAAGTTCTTCAACAGGAACAAGTGTAACAGCCAGCCCAACAGTAATTACCACTTATACAATTACCGGAACGTCAGTAGCGGGTTGTACAGCAACGGCAACTTCTACTGTAACTATTGGTGGTTCTATAACACCAACAGTAAACAGTGCAACTATTTGCGCAGGAAGTTCAACAACACTTACCGCAGGTGGAGCAACAACGTACACATGGATTCCGGGAACGGGATTAAGTTCTACTACCGGTGCGAGCGTAACAGCTAATCCAACTGTAACAACAACATACACAATTACAGGAGCAAGCGGTGGATGTACCGGAACAGTTACTTCGGTTGTAACAGTAAATCCAATGCCAACTGTAACTGTAAACTCTCCAAGTATTTGTATTGGAGCTTCAACAACATTAAATGCATCAGGTGCTACAACTTATAGTTGGAGTCCGGGTACAGGATTGAGTTCAACTACCGGCGCAAGCGTTACTGCTAACCCCACTGTTACTACTACTTATACCGTTGTGGGGACAAGTGCCACATGTACTTCATCTGCAACTTCAATTGTAA
>CAZZEI010000050.1:0-18781 GCA_964653165.1 uncultured Flavobacteriaceae bacterium
GCTTGTTTTTCAAATGGGTCAACCACGTATCTGGATGGCAATGAGCAGAGATGGTTTGTTGCCAAATCGTTTTTCTAAAATTCATCCAAAGTTTAAAACACCGGGCTTTGCAACTATAATTACAGGCTTGGTTGTTGGTATACCTTTATTTTTTACAGATGAAAAGTTTGTGCTTGATTTTACCAGCATTGGTACTTTATTTGCCTTTGTTTTAGTCTGCGGTGGCGTATTAATGTTACCACGGCAGCATGGTCCGCAAGAAGGCGATACTAAAGGTAAATTTCGGTTACCCTATATTAATGCAAAATATATTGTTTCGGGTTTAACTGTTCTTACATTTGGCTTACTATTTTATTTTAATCCTTCTTATTTTTCAGATTTGTTTCAAGTGACTAGTGAAAATGCACAAAAAAATGTTCCTATGATTATTTATTTTGTTTTGCTGATTGGAATGTCGGTTTTTTCATTCATAAAAAATCTATCGCTTATTCCTGTTCTGGGTTTACTTTCCTGTTGTTATTTACTTACAGGTATGGAAGCAAACAACTGGAAATGGTTTTCAACCTGGCTGGGAATAGGTTTAGTAGTTTATTTTTGTTACGGATTCAGAAAAAGTAAATTGGCAAAGCAACATCCACCGCAAAGACGCTAAGACGCAAAATTTTGGTTGGATAGGATGGTAAAAAATGTTTCTTTGCGTTTTAAATTAAACAACAAACTAAAATAAATAACATAAAAAAACCTCCGCGCCTTTGCGTCTTTGCGGTGAATAAATGGTAACATGATAGTATTGATAACAGGGGCCACCTCAGGCATAGGGAAAGAAAGTGCAGAGATATTTGCTAAGAACGGATATGATTTAATCATTACAGGTCGTAGAGCAGATAGATTAAAAACTGTTTCGGAAGAATTGGTTAAGAAATTCAAAATAAAAGTTCATACACTTTGTTTTGATGTTAGACATTTAGAAGAAGTAAAATCAAATATTGCTTCACTGCCTCTCGAATTTAAAAAAATTGATGTGCTTATAAATAATGCCGGACTCGCATCGGGATTGTCTACCATTCAAGAGGGTGATATTGAGGATTGGGAAAAAATGATAGACACAAACATTAAAGGCTTGTTGTATGTTACAAAGGAAGTTTCTCAAATAATGATTGAAAATAAAAAGGGACATATTATTAATTTGGGTTCTGTAGCAGGAAAAGAAGTTTACGCCAATGGAAATGTGTATTGTGCCAGCAAGCATGCTGTAGATGCACTTAATAAGGCAATGCGCATTGATTTGTTGCCGCACGGAATAAAAGTTTCGGCTGTAAACCCGGGTATGGTAGATACTGAATTTAGTTTGGTTCGTTTTCATGGTGACGAGGCACGCGCAAAGAAGGTTTATCAGGGCATGCAACCATTAGCAGCACAAGATATTGCTGAAACTATTTACTGGATGGCAAGTCGACCGGCACATGTAAATATTAATGATATTATTATAATGCCCACTGTTCAGGCAAATTCTACAACTGTATTGAGGAAGTAGCATGCGTTAGAGATTGCAGTGGAAAACCCGCAGCGAGCTGTTGGGAGCGAGGATTTGGAGCGAAAAGCGCGACCCGCCGTACAATTATAAGTAGAAAATAAATTTGAATGGCGGGTAACGCCCTAAAAACAATTAAATAGAAACTTTCCCCTTATCTTTGTCAAAATTTTTTTATGAATCGTATTCTGTTTCTTGTCTGTATCAGTTCAGTTCTAATGGCTCAAACTGAAAAACATTTGAAAAACTTAAAACAACTTACGTTTGGTGGAGATAACGCCGAAGCATATTTCAGCTCGACAGGAAAACAAATTTCTTTTCAGAGTAATTTTAGTAAGTGGGGTTTGCAATGCGACCAGATTTTTATGATGGATTTACAAAAACAAGCAAAAGATACCTTGGCAAAACCACAATTAATAAGTACTGGAAAGGGGAGAACCACTTGCTCGTATTTTATGCCCGATGGGAAACATATTCTTTATGCTTCTACGCATGGCAGGAATGATAGTTGTCCACCAGTGCCACACATAAAGGGAAAGTACATTTGGCCTATTTATAATTCGTTTGAAATTTATGTAGCTGACCTGAAAGGAAAAATTGTTAAGCAGTTAACTAACAGCGCAGGTTACGATGCGGAAGCAACTGTTTCTCCGAAGGGTGATAAAATTGTTTTTACTTCCACAAGAAGTGGGGACATTGAGTTATGGACTATGGATATTGATGGAAAGAATCCAAAGCAAATTACCAATGAGTTAGGTTACGATGGCGGGGCTTTTTTCTCAACCGACGGTAAGAAAATTATTTTTCGTGCATCCCGCCCTAAAACGGAAGAGGAAATAAAGGAGTACAAAGATTTTTTAGCACAAGGTTTAGTTGCTCCAACAAGTATGGAGCTTTTTGTTTGCGATGTAGATGGAAAAAATTTGCAGCAAGTAACAAAATTGGGAAAAGCTAATTGGGCTCCATTTTTTCATCCTAATGGCAAAAAAGTAATTTTCTCTAGCAATCATCACTCACAAAAGGGTTACGACTTTCAATTGTACATGATAAATTTAGATGGAACAGGATTGGAGCAAATTACCTCAGAGAGTTTGTTTAATGCCTTCCCTATGTTCTCGCCCGATGGTAAAAAGTTAATCTGGTCTTCAAACAGACTTAACGGCGGGTCAAGAGATACAAATCTATTCTTAGCAGATTGGGTTGAGTAATTATGCTGTCACGTCGAGCGAAGTCGAGACGCGGTAATATCCCTTTCGGAATTTAATAGAAGGCAGCCGCTCCGCTAAATACATTCCAATAAAATTCAGGTTTTTTTATTTTTTGTCTTGGATTATATAAATATTGATTTCCTGTTGTATCTAACATGGGTACATGCGAATTAATTCTAGTAAACCATTTTTTGGGAATAAAAATCATATCATGTATTAATTTATTCTGCACAAAATTTCTTACCTTCTCTGCATCTACTCCTAAATTTCCCTGAAAGTTTTGCCCACCATCTAAATACATTTTAAATTGTGCACTCAACAAACCGTGCGAGAAGTTTGTATAAACTCCACCGGTGGTATCCATGTATCCTGAAGGAAAATTAGGGTTATCTTTTATTTGATGGCCCATTTGTCCTGTCCACATGCTGCAATTAAGGGCAAATTGAAATTTGTTTTCATGTTGGTATTGTAATAAGAAGGCGCCGGTTCTAAATCTATCTAAATAGGGGCGGGCAAGGATATCGTTTTCAGATATAACGCTAAAATTGCTAAATTGTAATGCAAGTATACCGGTTTGCTGTTTTGTTTTTACTTTGTTAAAATATGCGTTGTACGAATAACCAACGCTGTTAGTGTAACCCGTTTGGTTTGATATGTTGCTTAAGAATGGATTGTATGATTCCTGTTTTGGACCGTAGCCTAAAACTATACCGGCAGAACCAACTATTTCGCTATATAATTTTTTTGGTCCAAGGTTTTTAAAATTTTGGTAGAGTCTTATTTCAGCATTAACCTGTGCAAACTCGTAAAAGTAATACGCTTGAAATGTTATGCCGATGCGTTGAAACTTATTACCCAGTGCCATTACTCCACCAATATTAAAACCCCAGTTGGTATTTGTAAATAGTTGAGCAAAACCGTTAACCGAAAGGCATGCCCAAAGTAGAAAGGAAATGAAATATTTTTTTAGAGTTGGCACTATACAAAGATACGGCTTTATTTTTTCCTTTACTTTGTCATTAATCTGTTTAATTGCCTAGCTATATATTTCTCTGATGTAATTAATGCTCTTTGAATTCTTCTGGCATAATAAATACTATCCATAACTTCTTTGTTTTTTTCGTGCAATTTTTCATAGGCCATGTCAACTTGTTGTTTTTGCAGCTCGATGATTGTTTTTTGTCTTTGTGTAATTCGGAATCGTTTATATAAAAACAGGGAGAAAACAAAAACCCTCAAAAAAGGCAGAATTAGAGCAGAACGCCCATAAGTCTACCTTAGCCTAACTGTCTGATTATTTGGGAGTGTTGCGGTTTGTTTATAGTGGGTTCAATTTTTGAAGTCGCAATTTGCGACCTCAAGTTTGGAGATAAATTTTATCTTTTTTTAGTTTTGTTTCCGGTTTTGTAACCTATTAATTTACGGGGTTTGGGTTTTTCATTTTTCTCAAGTAATTCATCTAAATATTTAAAAACAAGTTCAATGTTTTTCGAATTATTTTCTGTTTTCTTTCTTATTTCCTCAATGCCAAGCCTTAGTTCAGTGTTATCAGTAAGCATTTCACGAAACTTCATAAAAACATCAATAATTTTGAATCCAATCTCTATTGCTCTCTGACTTTTTAGAAAGTTTGAAAGTTGTAAAACGCCATGTTCTGTAAATACCATTGGTAAATACTTTGAATGTCTCCCTTTCTCTAAGGTCGCAAATTGCGACCTTAGAGATTCGTTCTCTTTTACAGTCAATTCAAACATGTATTGCTTTGGAAACCGTTCAATATTACGTTTTACCTGTTCCTTTAAACGCTTTGTTTCAACACCATATAATTCGGCTAAATCTCTGTCAAGCATTACTTTATGCCCTCTTATAAGATAAATCTGACGCATTATTTTTTCGTCGGGGACCATTACTATTAGATTATTTTTACTCATGTTATTTAGTTTTAATTTTTTTCATTCATTTCTCTAAGGTCGCAATTTACGACCTTAGAGATTATTTTACTTTTTCTATATTTTTTCATCTCAAACTTGAGGTACCAATTTGGCACCTCAAAAACTGTAACTTAAATTAACTGTCCCTGTAAATTCCTGAAATCCTTTTACTTGTTGTGTCGTTTTAAATTTGTTGGTGTACATAGCGTTTAATGAAACAGTTGGTTTGCCATATTTAGAATTTCCTTTAGGAGAGTAGCTTATACTTGCTCTTTCGCTCAATACAAGTGCTGTTACATCAGAGTTTGTAAACGACTGGTTAAAAATATTTGCCAGACTAAACCGCAAGGTATTTTTCATGAAACCTTTGCCAAGTGTAATGCCCGGTCCCATATAAGTTGTGGTATTTAAAAAGTTCTTTATTTCGTTATAATTGTAAGTCAATCCCGCGCTGAGTTTACTTTTTATAAAACTTAGGTTGTAAGATAAATTTCCATTTAAAACAGTCATTGGAGGTGCAGTTGTATTTCCTTGTTTTTGGTTGGAGACTTGGTAAGTGCCAACGAGCATTAAAGTATGACGTAAATTATTTTTCCCGAAATTATAAGTTGCTGATGCATTTCCGTTTTGAGAGAGCTGATAAAAATTAAGTGTATCGGCGGGTGATCTTTGGTAATAAGGATCAGTTACCGGACGAATGCTCGTGTAACTTGTAAAGTTTGAATAAACGGCATTAAGCATTAATTTTTGTGTTGGAGCGTAACTTATATTTCCGGAAGTAATAAATCGCTGATTAGTACTAAATTTTGTTTTATCTAAATTATTATGCTGAAACCCGGAATTAACCGATAGATTTAATTTTCCTTTCAATAAACGCAGAGCCGGGGCGAGAGTAATGTTTTCTAAATCATTATTAAAAAAATATGCGCCAAGGGTTTTGTAATCTGGATCAATGTGCTCGTAATTAAGACTGACAGAAAAAATATTTTTTGTAAAGTTGAGCGAAGATTTATATGCGGCAAAAAACTGAGAATTACCTCGTGCATTAAATATAAAGGGTAATTTATTCTCGTGCTCAGAAAGAAGTAATACTTCTGTACGGGTATTGCGTGTTAAGCCCGAAAGAGCGTATTCTGCTTCTAATGTAAACAGTGTAGAAATTTTAGTTTTTCCGTTAATACTTACCACGGTATTTTCCTGCGGTAAAATAAAATTACTTTTGGGAATAAAATGCAAAGAGTTAGGATCATCTTTGGCTGAAAAATAAATCAGATAAGTGCGTGTCCGTCTTTTTCGTAGCCAACTTTAGCTCCGTAACCCATGCGTTCGTAACTCATTGTTGCGTCAGACTGAGTTACCGCATCGTATTCCACTTCTTTTTTTAGTCTGCCGTACATCGCTGATATTTTCCAGTTTTTAGGAGTGAGTTCTATGCCACCGCCTAAAAAAATATGTCCGGCTAAAGTGTAATTAGAAAAATTCATGCTTGTAAAACCTAAATAAGTTTTTATACACTTATAAGTAGGAGAGCAGCTTGTCATATTAAAAGGTTGGGTATAATTACTTGACAGATTGCTGTAGCTATAAGTAAAGGGCAAACTGACATCCAGAATATTAATATTTAAGTTCCCATTAAAAAACCAGGAGTAGGGAGGGCGCCGGTTTGCAATACCATCGGCAGGATAAAAAATGCCGTTGTAGTTTACTCCTCCGCTAATGGTAACCATATCTTTCTTGCCTATTTTATCTAAGTTTTGGGCATGTACAAAATTTGTTACAACAAAAAAGATAAATAATAGAAAATTCCTTTTCGGGAATGGATGTGCAAGGGCTTTCAATAAAGTAAACCCCGAAGGGGTGAAATGATTATAATAAGCACTAATAATAATTCCCAAGAGCCCCGTAGGGGTGGTATTAGCTATGTCACCCCTTAGGGGTTTTATATATTGGGTATTTGCCACTGTTATAATAATGTCACCCCTTCGGGGTTAAAAAGGCTACCGGTTTATTTCATGTTCGTCCAAAGCTATCCATCGAAAAGGGTTGGAAATATAATTCTTTTTATTATAAACACCAATGAAAATGAGCTGAAACAGAATACTATTTGAAAAAGGGTTTTAAATAGAAATCATACCAAATAATATTAATCTGCGATATCTGCGTCCTATTTTATTACGTGCAAGATGTCAAAAAAAATCCCCTTCGCCATAGACGAAAGGGATTTTATCCCGATAGCTATCAGGATTAATAATTATAATTACTTACTCAGCTATTACTTCAAAGCTAACGTTAGCTGTAACTTCTTTAAATAAACGCACTTTTGCAGTGTAAGTTCCTAATTGTTTAATTGCTTCTCCAATTTCAATGTTTTTACGTTCTACATCAAAACCTGCTGCTTTTAATGCTTCTGCAATTTGTATATTGCTTACAGAACCAAAAATTTTACCGTTCTCACCTGCTTTAGCACCTACTTTTAAAGTAAGTGTTGCAAATTTTTCGACACTGGCAGCTGCTGCTTTACGCAATTTATCTTCTTTAAAAGATTGCTGTTTTTTAGTTTCGGCAAGTTCTTTACGACTTCCTTCGGTAGCTAAAATAGCAGTACCGCGTGGTAAAAGAAAGTTGCGACCGTATCCAGGGCGAACTTTAACTACGTCATGTTTAAAGCCTAAACCTTTAACATCTTGTTTTAATATTATTTCCATGATAAATTTTTCTTTAAGATTATTTTAAACAATCAGCTACATACGGTAAAATAGCCATGTGGCGTGCACGCTTAACTGCCTGCGACACTTTATGCTGGTATTTTAAAGAAGTACCCGTTAAACGACGAGGTAAAATTTTACCTTGCTCATTAATAAATTTTAATAAAAACACACCGTCTTTATAGTCGATATATTTAATACCTATTTTTTTAAAGCGACAGTATTTTTTGCGCTTCTGCTCCGCTTGTGGAGGGTTTAAGTATCGTATTTCTGAATTACTTGCCATTTTCTTTATTTTAAATTTTTAAATCGTCAATTTAATTTAAGCTTTCGCTTTTTCTTTTCTTGGTTTTATTTCGGGAGAAACTGCCCCGCCTTTTAATCTTATACGACGTTTTTCTGCGTATGCGATGGCGTGCTTATCTAAGCTCACCGTAATATAACGCATCACACGTTCATCACGTTTAAAGGCAACTTCAAGTTCGTTAACCAAAGTAATACTATCTGTGGTGTACTCGAACAGGAAATAAAAACCTGTAGATTTTTTTTGAATGGGGTAAGCTAGCTTTTTAAGGCCCCAAGATTCTTCATGTGCAACCTTCGCTCCAAGGTCCACCATTAGCTTTTTAAACTTTTTCGCGGTCTCCTTTGTCTGATCTTCAGACAAAACGGGAGTTAGAATGAAGACCGTCTCGTAATGTTTAGTCATTTTTTTTATTTTTTTATTATTTTTAGGGATGCGAAGATAGGGAAATCAGGCAATTATACCAAATTTTATTTCTTAAGTCGCGGGTCAAGGGCATCTCTAAGTCCCTCACCTATAAGGTTATACATAGTCACAGTAAGAAATATAGCTAAACCCGGGAATAATACCAACCACCAGGCATTAAAATTCTCTCTGGCGGCGCTTAATAATGAACCCCATGTTACCATATCGGCAGCAACGCCAATTCCTAAAAAAGAGAGACTCGATTCTATCAAAATAGCACCCGCAATTCCAAAAGCAATAGCAATAAAAGCAGGAGCAATGCTGTTTGGCAAAGCGTGACGAAAAATAATTCTCGCTTCGGATAAACCTAAAGATTTTCCTGCTTGAACATAATCTAATTGAGATGTGCGTAAAAATTCGGCGCGAGTCAGTCTTGCGATGTCGGTCCAGTTTGTAAGACCAATTATTAAAACAATATTCCATATAGAAGGTTTTGCAATTACTGAGATGGAAATAATTAAAATGAGTTTGGGCAAGGAGTTTAAAATTTCTACACTGCGTGAGACTAAAGAATCAACCGGGACGAAAACAGTTTTATTTAAGAGTGGAAGCTTAGAAAATAATTTTCCAAGAAGATTGAAGAAAAATAAAACACCAATAAAAATTCCCAAACTGATTAGTATTTGTGCAAAAAATAAAAAGCCGGAAGTACTCATGGCGTCTTGTATAGAAGTTGTTCTAATCTGAAATGCATAAAAATACGCTGTAAAAACACCCAGTATCATGAGCCAAAATTTTCCGCGCTTGGTTTGTAATCTTCTGTCGCCAAAATAACCGGCCAGTGCACCAAGTATAACGCCAATGAAAGAAGCGAGCGCCATTGAGAAAACACCAATGGTTAACGAAATTTTTGTCCCGTGAATTAATCCGGATAAAACATCTTCTCCTTTTTTATTGGTCCCTAGCCAATGTCTGAATTTAAAAGGCATAGAAACATCTTCTCCGTTTCTCTCTGTAAAAAATTGTTTTCCCCATGGAGAAATATAATCCGCATTGTTGTAATCTAATTTGTGTGGGACGTAAGTACACATCGCCCACCAAACACTTTCAAGCTCCATGTGTTTCCAATCGGCAATATCGTATTGTATAATATCCAGTTTTCCGTCAGGATTACGTATCTCGGCAGAATTATAAAAAGAAAGTGCAGGAAATAAAGTGGCGCCTTTGTATTTGCAATAAAGTGGTTTATCATTTGCAATAACAGGAGAAAGCACGGCAATAATCACTAAAAAGATTAAAAGCTTTACCGACCACATAGCAGGCTTGTTGTTCTTAAACTGCTTCCATGCATATTTAGAAAAACTAAACTCTATATGTTCTTTTTCTTTTTTCATTTATAGAACGCAGATGCTGCTGATATGCTTATAATTTTTTTGTAATATCTCTCAGTTAACTCTAAAAAAACTCTCTGTGCACCTCTGTGCTTACTTTCAGTTCCCTTTGTGTTAAAACTGTATTCCTCAATAAACTCTAAAAAAATTCTCTGCGCTCCTCTGTGCTTACTCTCCGTGCTCTCTGTGTTAAAACTGTATTTCATGTATTACGTGTAAGAAATCCGTGGATCAACCATAGCGTACATAATATCTGAAATTAAATAACCTACTAAAGTCAAAACACTAGTCAACGTTAAAACCGCAATTATCATTGGGTAATTCTGACCTGAAATTGCATTGAAAGCTTCGAGTCCCATTCCGGGAATTGTAAAAATGGATTCTAAAATTACAGAACCACCAACAGCTGCCGGAAAAACAGCTGCGAAAATTGTTATAATTGGCAGCAAAGAATTTTTTAGGGCATGTTTCCAGACAATAACATTATCCGGTAAGCCTTTTGCATAAGCGGTGCGTATATAATCCATCTGAATATTTTCTATCATTGACCCACGCATTATCCTTGAGAGAAATGCAAATGAACTGTAACTGTAACAAATCATAGGAATAATTAAATGCGGAAGGGTAAGCCACATTTTTTGAAAAATATTTGCATCATCAGGAAATCCTTCACTTGGTTTTACACCTGATGCAGGAAGAATATCTAACACATCTGTATTGGCAAATAGCATCAATAATAAAATTGCAACAAAAAAATTGGGCAGTGAATACAAACTAAAAAGTAACACCGAAGAAATTCTATCGAACCGTCCGCCTTTATTTTGCGCCGCTTTTACACCAATGGGAATACTGACTAAATAGGCAATGATGACAGAGAAAACCGTAAAGAAAAGCGACCAGCCAATTCTATCAAAAATAGTTTTTGAAACTGCGTCTTTTGTTTGATACGATGTTCCAAAATCTCCGCGTATTAAACCGCTGCTGAATTCTCCTCCGTCGCCAAAAAGCCAGCGATGATATTGATTGTTTTTATAGAAACGTACAATTGGCAAGTAATTTTTCCAGGATGTAGCGGTAATTTTTACTTGCCTGTAAGCACTACTGATAGAATCTAATTCGTCTTGAAATTCTCTTAAAAAAATATATGTCCCCATTAAATTTCTGATGTTTGTAATCTTGACATCAATAACAGATTCCTTCCAGGCAGATTTAAGTGTTAACGCTTCAAATTTTACGGTATTAAATCCTTCAGTCACAATATTTTCATCATAACTTTCATAACGAATAGCTTTGGGATTAAATCCAAGAAGGTTTCCATAAAGTGCATTTATTCTGTTATAATAAACAGAAACCTGCTGCCAATTTCCAAATTGATCTAATAAACGACTAAGTGCTTCGCGTTCGTTTTTATCATACACTTTATAAATTGTATCCGGATAAGAAAGTTTATCAAGCGAGAAATAAAATATAGGAAGGTCAAGTCCCAATTTCTTTTTCCAATATTTTTTTTGTTCTATCTGGCTTACAGATTGTGTGCCTATTTCTCCGCCTGTTCCTGCGGCTGTCATTAACCGTTCAACGGGGTCGCCGGGTGCGTTTACCGAAATAACAAAACCAATAACGGTAATAATTAATAATGTTGGAATAAAAATTAAAACCCGTTTAGCAATGTATTTAAGCATACATGGTTCTTAATTTATTGGCGCTACTTTTTGCATAGAACCGGTTAATTGAAACTGATTCAAGAGTATAGCCTGTCTGTCATAATACATTTCCTGATTCCCGAATTTTTTGTGAACTGCTATACGACGCACCGATGAGAAAAGAAAAATATAGGGTTGATCATCGTAAATTGTTTTTTGAAAGCGTTTACTCATTGCAAAACGTTTTGTTTCATCTAATTCATGTCGCATTGAATCAATCAAAGCATCCGTTTGTGCATTTCCCCATCCTGTAAAATTGGAACCTCCGTTTGCCCACGATTTGGTAGACCACACTTGCTCATGATCTTCGGGAACAGCAACACCTTGCCATGCAGAAACCATCAAATCAAAATTATGACTTCTTAAATTATCTAAAGCCACATTATAATCAATAGGTGTAGGGATTGCCTTAACGCCGGCTTTAGAGAATCCTTCTGAAGCCATCTGTGCCAGATCTTTCCACGAAGGAGCTGTTGTCATGTATAATATATTAAATTCCATTTTTAAATTCTCTCCATCTACTTTTTTCTCAAGTATTCCGTCGCCATCAGCATCTTTCCATCCTGCTTCTGCCAATAATTTTTTTGCACCATCTACATCCAATGCAATCGGTACCAAGTCTTGATTATATTCAACTTTAAGCGGAGAAATTGGTGCTGTAATTCGTTTCGCCTTTTTATTAAATATAACTTTATTCATGTCATCATACGGACACAGCATAGCTAAAGCGCGACGCACTCTTGCATCAGTAAATAATTTTTTATGTTTTATGCCGTCGGGTTTCATGTTTATAGCAACATAGTTATAACTGTAAGTAGGCAAAAAAGCATAATTGTAATTATCGGTAAAATCTTTACTCTTTTCAAGTTCAAGAAGGGCTTTTACTTCTAAATATGTTGACGCATCATATTTTTGTTTTTTAAACTCGAGCATATACGAGTTTGGCTCTCGGTTAATGATAATTACAATTTTATCTGGACCAGCAGTTTCATACATTGTATTTTTGCCTTCGCTCCAGTGATTTTTCTTTTTTACCAATATCATTTTTTGTCCTGATTCCCACGATTCAAGTTTGTAAGGGCCTGCACCTGAAATATATTTTATATCGCGACTATATTTTGGGTCGTTAAAATCTTTAGCCCATTTCATTAATTCGACTTCTTTCTCAGCGTTAAATTTTTTATCGTCAAACTGCTGAAGTTTAAATTTTGAAAGAACATCGCCAGCATCAAAAATTTTACGCTGCATGATTGGGAAATCGGTAAGCATCCAGATATTTTGAATGTATTTATCTTTCATTTTAAAATGTAGTTTGTTTTTGTCAAGACTGTCCACCACTATATCTTTTATATTTTCGAGATATGGTTTTGCGTGCGGGTTATTGGATAGCGGACATTTATTAGCTTTAAAAGTAAAAATAACATCTTCTGAGGTGATTGGGTTTCCATCATCCCACTTCATGTCTGTTCTTAAAATATAACTGTATATTTTCCCGTCTTCCGAAATTTTTGGCATTTCGGCAGCAAGGTGAGGTAGAGGCTGATTGTTTTTTATATCTGTCATTACTAAAAAGACCTGTGTATAGGTATTTATTTCGGTACGCGGCGCGGAGTTATCATCCACAGGGTGTAAGCCATCCGGTTCTCCAATTGTGTGATAAATAACGATGTTTTCCTTGTTTTGTTTTGGTTTATCAGAACCACCGCAGGATGATAACAGAAAAGCAATAAGGAAAGTAGAGATTAATTGATTCGTTTTCATACGCAAAAAACTATACAGGCAAATATAGTAATTTAATAGAGCAAAAACCAATCTTTCATTGCCTTTCTGCCACAGATTTCACGAATTTTCACAGATTGGTAGCGCAGATTTTATTATTATTATTATTTAGGATGTAGTTTATTAGTAAATTAATATGTATCCGAATTTAATTTTTGATTTGCTGAACAGTCTTTAAATCCTCATCTTTGCCAAGGCTATCAGCTACTGCATAAATGAACATTATTAAAGAATTTACCGAACAGGTCAAAATTGCAATTAATGAATTGTATGGGTCGGATTTTACCGGCGAAATAGCTTTTCAAAAAACAAGAAAAGAATTTGAAGGTGAAATTACCCTAGTTACTTTCCCATTCTTAAAAATTTCCGGAAAAAAACCGGAAGAAACAGGGGCAGATATAGGAAATTTCCTTCTGCAAAAAACTAAGCTTGTAAAGAAGTTCAACGTTGTAAAAGGCTTTTTAAATATAAATGTGGCTGATGTTTTATGGATAAATTATTTTCAAAGTATTCTTGCCGACGATAATTATGCTGTAGAAAAGCCAAATTCTACGGGATTATCTGTTATGATTGAGTATCCTTCTCCTAATACAAATAAACCTTTGCATCTCGGACACCTTCGTAATATTTTTTTGGGAGCTGCGTTATCGGAAATTTTAAAAGCGCGCGGACATAAAGTTATTCACGCATGTTTGTATAACGACAGAGGAACTAACATTTCTAAATCAATGCTTGCTTGGAGACTTTTTGGAAACGGTGAAACGCCTGCAAGTACGGGTAAAAAGGGCGACCATTTGGTTGGTGATTTTTATGTCAAGTACGCTAAAGCACTTAAAATTGAAATCGAAGAGCTAAAATTAAAAGGCTTAAGTGATGAAGAAGCTGAGAAGCAATCTCTATTAGCAAAACAAGTAGCAGACTTAACTATTGCCTGGGAAAATAACGATAAAGAAGTTCGTGAACTATGGAAAACAATGAATGGTTGGGTTTACGACGGACTTGGAAAGACCTACGAATCTTTAGATGTGAAAATTGATAAAAGCTATTACGAGAGTGATGTATATAATTTAGGAAAGGAAACAGTTTTAGAAGGATTGGAAAAAGGTATTTTTTATAGAAAAGAGGACAGCTCTGTCTGGATAGATTTAACAGGAGATGGATTAGATCACAAATTAGTCTTACGTAGTAACGGGACATCCGTTTATATTACACAAGATATTGCAACCGCCAACGAAAAGGATAGGGATTATAAAATTGACAAATCGATTTACGTGGTTGGTAACGAACAGGATTATCATTTTAAAGTCTTGTTTCTTATTCTAAAAAAGCTTGGAAGAAAATATGCCGATAATTTGTATCATTTATCTTACGGAATGGTTGAGCTACCAACCGGAAAAATGAAAAGCAGAGAGGGTACAGTAGTTGATGCGGATGATTTGATAGAAGGAATGATTCATACCGCAGAGGAAACAACTAAGGAGCTTGGAAAAACGGAAGGCCTTACTGAAGACGAAGCGAGAAATCTTTTTAAAGTTATTGGTCTGGGCGCTTTGCGTTATTTTATTTTAAAAGTTGATCCGCAAAAGAAAATGTTATTTAATCCCAAAGAGAGCATTGATTTTAATGGTCACACAGGTCCGTTTATACAGTACACGCACGCGCGTATACAGTCGGTTTTACGTAAATCAGAATTATCAACAGAAGAAATAAAAAGTAAAAATTTAAATACTAATTACGCTTTACATCAAAAGGAAACAGATATAATTTATTTGCTAAGTGATTTTAGGGGTGTAATTAAGGAAGCGGAAAGTGCTTATAGTCCTGCCTCCGTTGCTAATTATGTTTATGAATTGGTAAAGTGTTATAATCAGTTTTACCATGAGGTATCGGTTTTGTGCGCTGAAAATGAAGAACAGAAATTATTCAGGATACAGCTTTCTCACAAATGTGCATTGGTAGTTAAACAGGCAATGGGCTTGCTTTGTATAGAAGTGCCAAACAGAATGTAAAATTAAATTAAGAATGAAGAATTCAGGATTAGGAATTAGTGAATTTTCTATACGATTGGCATTTATCCTGTTGTTTAGTATAGGGATGAATAGTTTTGCGCAAACTTTTGCTGACAGTTTGGTTTCTGTTTTAAAAGAAAAAAATCTGGTTGAGACAAAAAATTTTATTTCTAAATCAAAACATTGGGATGTTCATCCAATTCTTTTCAGACAAATACTGGATAATTATTTTGAATATTCTTTTGAAGCCAGAAATAGTCCTGGATATAAAATTTGTTTTTTTACGAATGGGGATAAAATAATTTATTCAAAACTTCAAAGTGGAAATAAAAAGAAATACGAAGAGAAAGATTCTGTAGAGATTAGGCAGTTTTATAAAAGGTATGCTGTGTTTTTTCAGAGTAAAATAAGGATTGCAGATTTTTTTGTGGATGATTTGCAATACGGCAGCGGATGTGGTTTTGTTGGCGTAGATCCACCACTTAGGAAGAAATTAAGTATCCTTGTTGCAGCCAATAATACGAAAGAGCTTACTAAATGGTTGCAAAGTCCGCTTACTGAAAAGCAATTATACGGAGTAGAGGGTTTTATGGAATTACAAAAAAGGGGCAACAAGTCCACTGAATTGCAGAAAAAGCTTATTGATTTTATAAAAAATAAAAAAGGCGAGGCCAAAACCTGTAATGGCTGTATTTATTCAAATAAAGAAATAAGTCGGATTTTTGCAGCGAAGAGTTAGGCTTATTTTTTTTGGGAATTGTATTCCTCTGTTTTTTTAATAAAATATACAGCAATAGGTTTTGATAACGGATTGTTTATATCCATTCTCTCCGGGTGCCATTGAACACCTAACATAAATGGATAAGCGTTTTTATTTTTTAATTCAAAAGCTTCAATCACACCATCATCGGCTTTAGCGGATACAATAAAATGGTTGCTTATTTTATCTACACATTGATGATGTGCACTCGTTACTGTTCCTTCTTTTACCTCACATATTTTTTGCAATAAGGAACCTTCAACAAGAACAACATGGTGATAAGCCATAGTATCATTACGGTGCTCGATTTTTTTGCCAATCTCTGATGGAATATCAATGAATAAAGTGCCTCCGTTTGCAACATTCAAAATTTGTTCGCCTCTGCAAATACCCAGCACAGGCATTTTTTTCTTCATGGCTGTTCTGATTAATTTTAACTCCATCGAATCTCTTTTAACATCAAAGCCCTCACATTTTCCTGCGTCTTTACCTTTGCCATAAATAGAAGGAATTACGTCTCCGCCTCCGGTTAGTAATAATCCTGCGCAACGAGAAAGTACATTCTCAACAGAGTCATAACTTAAATCGTACATGTTTATTATTTCTAAATCAGGTTTTATCTGTTTTAACCAACGGGTATAATAACTTTCTGCCGCAGTTTTTGAAACAGCAATAGTAAGTTTAGCGTTTCTTTGTTGCGCAAAACTTGGGGTAATAAAAAATAATATACCTGTAAAGAATAATCCGGAAAAAAAAGTTCGTTGCGTATTCATAATACAGTTTTGTAGATTACAACAAATCTAGTAAAATAAAAATAAACAATTCTAACTGAATAAAACAAATGCAATTAGTTAGATGCTGATTTTTTAACAGGCTGTCAATTTTTTTGTATTTTAGCAATGTAATTGAAAAAAATACTCGCTAATAACACGTCCCTTTATCTTTTTTTTCTCATCCTTTCTTTATTATTCTATGGTAATTCAATAAAAAATGGTTTTAATTTTGATGATTCTTATGTTACTGTAACGAATTACCCAGTTAAAGGGCAAAAATTTATTCCTAATAATCCGCTTGTTGCTCAGGGTATAAGTGGCATTCCTAAAATTTGGCGAAGCAGGTATGGTCATGGATATGGAATGTCTTATGATTACAGACCGGTAGTGATCTCATTATTTGCTATTGAGTTTTCGGTTTTTGGGCAAGCGCCGCATATAAATCATTTTATCAGTATTGTTTTATATGCCCTAGTTTGCTTTTATCTATTTATATTACTTAAGCTTTGTTTACATCAATATCCTTATAAAGAATCTTTTGCTTTGGTTTGTGCGTTGCTGTTTTTGGCGCACCCTATACATACCGAAGTAGTAAACAACATAAAATGTACAGATGAATTACTAGCCTTGCTTTTTGGATTATTGTCTGCTATACACATCATAAAATATTACACATTAAAACACACCAAATATTTAATTTTTAGTATCGTTTTTATCTTGCTGGCATTTTATTCTAAATCAACTTCTATTTTATTTATAGTTTTGATTCCAACTACTTTGTATTTCTTTTTTAAAATTGGAAAGAAACAGTTCATTTTTATTTTTTTAGCACTTTTTGCAGTTTTTCTAATTCATAATTTGATAAAAAATATTTTAATTACCGAAAAGCATGTGAGGCTTTTATACCATTTCGAAAATCCGCTCTTTACCGAACGTGTTTCATTTTTTGCTAAAACAGTATTTGCGCTTAAATCACTTGGGCTTTATATAAAATTACTTTTTTTTCCGTACCCATTGCGATTTTATTATGGATATGCTATGATTTCTACTGATTCAAGTATAGTTGATTTGGAAATTATTTTAGCCGTTGCATGTATATTGGCTGCGGGTTATTACTGTTACAAATTAAAAAATAAAATCGCTTTTTTTGGATTACTCTTTTTTATTATTTCAATTGGACCGATAATTAATTTTGTACAACCCGTTGCCGGAATTATTGGAGAGCGTCTCTGCTTTACTGCTTCAATTGGCTTTGTAATGGCTGTTGTTGCTGTTATTTTTTCTTTCTATAAAACACCCCCTACACAGGTGAGTCACAAATTATTTACAAAAAAGCCAATACTTTTTCTTTCACCTGTTTTACTACTATTTTTGTTTTATACCTGGAATAGAAATTCAATCTGGAAGGATGAACTGACCTTGTTTGAGCACGACATCCCTTTTTTAAAAAAATCGGCAGCTGCAAATAATTTATTGGCAAACAAATATTTTGAAATGTTATCATCGCCCTCACCCAAATATGGTCAATCGGTATTAATGGATAAATGTATGTATCATTACAATTTGGTGATGAATGCAGATTCATCGGTTTACACAGCTTTCAATAATACCGGAGTAATTGTTTTTTTGTATTTAAATAAAGCAGAAGAGGCTTTAAATTATTTTAGGACCGCTGTACGTGTAAATCCAAATTATCCGCAGGCTTACGAAAATATGGCTAATTGTTATAATAAACTCGGTAGACCCGGGGAAGCTCTTGGCTATTATCAAAAGGCAATTTCGCAAAATGTTACCCAACAAACATCTTACGTGCAGGTCATTAAAATTCTAATGAAGCAAAAAAGGTACAGAGCGGTTACTAATATGTTGGAAATTAGCGACAACTATTTTCGGAATGACTTTGAATTGACGAAGCTAAAAGGAGATTATTATTTTGCGAATAAGCAATACGCAGAGGCTGTCTCAAAATATGAGGTGGCATACGCTATACGAAAAACCAAGGATTTGACTTTCACACTTTTTAATGTTTACTCAATCTTAAAGGATAGCCTAAAAGCCGATTATTTTAATTCTCAGTATAAAAGGTTTCGGTAATTTGAAAAAGGTTGGGTGGGATTAAAAAAATAAATATATTGTTCGACAAAATTTGCTATTTTGTTTATATAGAGCATTTAATATGCGATAGTTTTAATTTTTAACGTTAATTATTTACTAACAACCGCTCTTCATTAGACATTATATAAGTTAATTTATTATTGCTTTATTTCTGTTTTTCACTCTAA
>CAZZEI010000051.1:0-18382 GCA_964653165.1 uncultured Flavobacteriaceae bacterium
ATCAACCCCTTTTTGTTTATAAAATATTTTTTGTACTTTTATCGGACAACAATGAGGTATTTTATAATTGTACCCGAAACATTTTTCATTATTGCTTGTTGAATTGTTATTGTTTGTTAGTTTTGTGTCGCCACATTTTTATACATGCGACAGGAGTTATCCGAAAATCCTTCAAAAAGAGTAGGAATAAGAAATTACAAAGTATCCATATGAACAAAATAGTAAAAACTTTATGTATTGGTTTTGCACTAACGGTTGCCTTTTCTTGCAGTCGTTACATCGCTCCGCCATTTACAGACGTTGTTAAGATATCGCAACTAAAACCTAATATGAAAGTAAAGCAGGTCATCGATTTATTAGGTATTGAACCTTACGATATTTATTATTTGCAGAAAACGGGCGCTCAAATGCTTAGTTTTAATTATCGTTTGAAAAAAAGAATAACGTACCAATATAACACAGTCAATTTTTTGGAAGTACAAAGACTAACATCAAATGAAGAATCGCAAAAAAACGGCGATTTATTCTATGACAAAAAATACCAAACTGTTTATGCTATGTTTAATAAAGATGGTGAAATGCTTTCTTATTTAACTACAAGCGGCGCTAATAATAAAGGCGGGCTTATTGTAATCAGTAATACTATTCAGCGCTACGATGAAAAAAATATAAGTGCGCTAGACAGTGTTTATAATAAGGCAAATAACCCTAATTATAATGCCAGACCAATTAATATTGGTATAAATAAAGATGGGTCTTTTAATGATAATCCTATTGAGCACAAGCGGTGGTTTCAGTTTTGGAAATAATTAAAATAAAAAAATAATTAAAATAAAACATTCAATATAAAATCAAAATTCCTTAATTAAAAAGAACATTATGAGAAAAAAAATAATTTTAATAATTGCTGCAATTGGGTTGTTTTCAACCGGTTTCGCGCAGTTTACATACGGTCCAAAATTGGGTGTAAACATGTCAAGAATGGCAAATGATAATTTAAGACCCGGCTTTCAGGCAGGCGCATTTTTAAACGGAGAGTTCTATGATAGAATGGGTGTACAGGTAGATTTTCTCTGGACATTAAAAGGAACCAGTAATAAAAAGACTGACTCCTTAATTACCGTAACTACAAATACAATAACGGGTTTACCGGTAACAAACACAAGCACAATAAGTCTTGTTTCTACAACTTATTATCGTTTTGTTGATATTCCAATTTGTGTCTATTTTCCTATATCAGAACACATAAGAGGTTTTGTTGGCCCTCAACTATCCATGTTTAGGCACGCAACCAATACATATACAGCAGGTTCTGCCGCCTCAGTTAAAACTGATAAATCCGGAATAAAAGGTGAAACTTCTATTTGCCTGGGTTTTGATTTTAAATTTGACTCGCCTATAATTATTGGCTTAAGATTTGTTACAAATAAGTTTACGGGTGGTACTGCAGGTGGCAGCGCCGGTACTGAAGCTACAGCACAAACGCTAAATTCGTTTATGGTGAACTTTGCTTATAAAATGGATTGGTAAGGGCATAAAACCTGTTATTTTCTTCCAATTTTATAAACAAGAAACAGGGATTCTTTTTTAATAAATAATTTTGCGCAGGAGGCGCCTTACAATGAAATTGTTTTTGTTTTCGATGGTATTTGTGTTTTGTTCTTTTGGAAAATTTTTTTCACAAGGTAATCCTTCATTGAACCAACTTAATACGTATAAATATTTCGTTTTAAAGGACGAAAATACCATGCCTCAATACAAAGACACTATTGCAAAGAAAGTACTGAGTATATTAAAACACAGTAATTTTCCTGCCCCTTTAGATCAGAGCGTGTTGTATTCCAATAAATTTGATCAGTGCCATATTCTTACTTTAGTGTATTCGGCAACCAGCGCTTCTTATTCTTCCAGCGAAATCGCCTGCTCCTTTAAATTTGTGGATTGCAATTATTCAACTATTGTTTCCAACGCAATTCATGAAAAAACAGCCTTCCTTAACGAGAAAAACTATATAAAAACGGTTACCAAATGTTTCAGTTCTTTAGAAGGGTTTCAGTATAAATATGCTAGCAAAGAACCTGAATTAGCTGCAACAGAAGTTGACGCAGGCACCGGTAAAGAGGAAGAGGTTCAATACCGTGGAAACGCAGATCCACTCAAGGGGCTTAATGTTTCCAAAACAAAGGAAATGGTAGTCGGCAAATATTATGCACTTATTATTGGCATTGATAAGTACAAAGGTATTTGGCCTGCGCTTAAAAATGCAGTGAGTGATGCTAAGGCTATCGAAACCTCACTTTCAAAATATAAATTCGAAGTGTTCCATACACTTTATAATGAACAGGCAACACGCGAGAAAATCATTGATGAATTTGAATGGTTAATAGCTAATGTAAAGGAACAAGACAATGTTTTTATCTATTACTCCGGGCATGGAGAATTAAAAAAGGAACTGAACAAGGGTTACTGGATACCCAGCGATGCAGAAACAGTCTCTACTTCAAAATATATTTCCAATAATGACATCCAAACTTTTTTGACGGGAATAAAATCAAAACATACTTTATTGGTTTCAGATGCATGTTTTAGTGGCGATATTTTCAGAGGAAATACGGTCTCTGTTCCATTTGAAGAGTCAGAAAAATATTATAAAGAAGTGCATGGCAGGGCATCCCGACAGGCAATGACCTCAGGTGGTATTGAACCGGTAATGGATGGCGGTAAAGACGGACATTCTATTTTTGCGTATTACTTTCTTAAAACGCTAAATGAAAATAGCAGCAAATATTTTGATGCTTCACAGTTATACGACAAAATAAAAATCCCTGTTATTAATAACTCCGAACAAACTCCAAAGTTATCCCCCGTTAAAGGCGCCGGTGATGAAGGCGGGCAGTTTATTTTTATAAAGAAATAATACCTTTTCTATTTTTATTACATTTGTTCATTCACTTGTAAGAGTATGAAAAAAAAATTCCTTTATTGTCAACTGCGCACTGCCCACTGCTTTCTGCCCACTGTTTACCGCCTACTGCTTACTGCCTACTGCCTACTGCCTACTTTTAGTTTTTCTCAACACAATAATTTTCAAACATATTCTATAGAACAAGGACTTCCGAATGCAACCATTTATTCTATTCTTCAGGACAAACGTGGATATTTATGGATAGGAACAGATGGAGGAGGTCTTTGCCATTTTGACGGCTTAAATTTTAAAGCTTTTGGTAAAAAAGAAAGGTTCAAGGGGCAGGAAATTCGCTCACTTTTGCAAGACAAAAAAGGAAGAATATGGGCAGGGACAAAAGGAGAGGGGATTATTATTTATGATGGATTAAAATTTACCTCCATAGGAAAAAAGCAAGGTCTTTCAGGAAGTGCAATACTTTGTCTGATGGAAGATGAAAATGGCACAATTTGGGCAGGCACCGATGATGGAGGGTTAAATAAAATAACTCATACCAAGGATTCTTTGAAAATAGAAGTAATAGATGAAAGTAAAGGTCTAAGTAGTAATTCAATTTTTAATATATATAAGGATAAAAAGGATCGTATTTGGTTAGCAACTTTCGGTGGGGTGAACATCATTTCGTTTCTGAATAATTCTCTTCTCGTTGATCAGTTTAGAGGTGGAAAAGAAATTCCTAGTGATTACATCTTATCCATTAAGGAAGATAAAAATGGAGTTTTATGGTTTGGTACTTTAGATGATGGAATATTTTGTATTGATCCTAGAAATGCAGATTTACATTCAAGTAAAGTTACTGTGTTCAATCGAAAGAATGGGTTCAATGCTACAAAGATTTGGAATATTTTTAAGACAAGTGATGGTGAATTATGGTTCGCTTCCTGGGAAAACGGAATCGTTCGACAACATATTTCTTCTAATATAAAAGATACTTCCAGTTCAAACTTTAATTTTGAAGACTTTTCTACGAAAGATGGTCTACCATCTAAACAAGTCCTTTGTCTTTTTGAAGACAATGAAAAAAACATGTGGATTGGTACTGGAGGTGGGGGACTTTGCAAATTTATGGGCGATGCGTTTTCGCATTATTCTGAAAAAGATGGATTGCAGGGCAATATGGTAATGGGAATAGATCAGGATACTGTCGGAAATTTATGGCTTGCAACTATTGAAGGTCTTGTACAATTCAATTTAAAAAACAATGTTGCTACTACAAAGACTTTTACGATAAAAGATGGTCTCTCAAACAATTCTTTAATGGCTATTTCCATTGGTAAAACAGCACATAATAAAAATATTTGGACTGCAGTATTAGATGGGGGTATTAGCCGGTATAAAGGAAAAAGTTTTGAGAATTTTAGCGGAAAGCAAGGCTTGCCCGATGGCGATGTCTATAGTATATTAGTTGACAAAAATGGAATTGTTTGGTGTGGAACGCAAGAAGGTATAAGTCGGTTTGATGGGGAAAAATTTATGAATATGTCATTGGAAGCAATGATGATTAAAGATAAGGGAGTTTTTTCTATTATACAGGATAAAAATGAAAATATTTGGTTTGGAACCAAAGGTGGATTGGCATCGTATAGCGGAGGTGGAACGGTCACTACATATGATGAGGTAGAAGGTTTAAACTACGATGAGGCAGCGGGTCTATCTCACAAGGCGGTTAATTCACTTGCAGAAGCAAAAAATGGTAATATCTGGCTAGGAACAAGCAATGGCGGGCTTTATATGTTTGATGCAAATACAAAAGACAAAATTAAAATTAGTTTTATTGCGGGCGATAGTTTGCTTGGCTCCAATGCTGTTAATTCACTTATTTTTCAGAGTGAAAATATTTTGCTGGTAGGAACCGATAAAGGATTTAGTAAAATTACTTTAGATAAAAACGGAAAAATAAATTCCGTAAGAAATTACGATGCTTCAGACGGATTTATCGGGGTTGAGTGTAATGATAACGCAATATACAAAGACAAAGAAAATAATATTTGGTTTGGAACGATAAAAGGCCTTACGCGTTTTAATCCTTCGGCAGAAATTGAAAATAATAACCCACCAAGAATTCATATCACCGATATAAAACTTTTTTTTAAAGAGATTGACTGGAGCAAAAGAACCGATTCTATATTACCTTGGTTTAACATACCGCGTTCTCTAGCGTTGCCTTATTCTGATAATCATCTTACTTTTGATTTTACGGCTATTTCACTGGCAAATTCGCGTCACATAAAATACCGTTACATGCTCGAGGGTGCAGATTCAGAATGGTCTCCTGACAGGAAAGAAACCTCAGTAACATTTTCAGGTCTTGCCCCGGGAACTTATACTTTTAAAGTTGTTGCAGCCGGCGCCAATGGTGTTTGGAATAAGGAACCTGCTACTTTTAAATTTACTATTAGTCCGCCATGGTACAGAACTATGTTGTTTTACATTATCTGTTTAATCGTAGTTGTAGGTGGAATTTATTTTTTCATTAAGTACAGAGAGCGCGCACTTGTTCTCGAGAAAAAAATTCTTGAAGATAAAGTTACAGAACGTACAGTAGAAGTTGTAAAACAAAAAGAACATATTGAAGAACAGAAAAAAGAAATTACAGACAGTATAAATTATGCAAAGCGTATTCAGCAGTCAATTCTTCCGCCTTTAGAAGAGGTAGAAGCTGTTTTTCCAAATTCATTTATTCTATTTAAACCTAAAGATATTGTAAGTGGCGATTTTTATTGGTTTCATTTATCCCCCTCTGGAGGGGGCAGTTCTGCCGCAGGCGGAACCGGGGAGGTTTCCCCCTTTGAAGGGGGCGTTCGCCAAGGGCGGACGGGGGATGTTGTATTCATTGCTGCCGCCGATTGTACAGGTCACGGAGTTCCGGGTGCGTTTATGAGTACCATTGGATCAGAAAAATTAAATGAAGCTGTTGCGCAAAGCAACGATGTCGGCACAATTTTGCAATCTGTAAATATGCTCATGAAAAAAGTGTTGCGTCAATCAAATAAAGATGATTCAACGCGCGACGGAATGGACATTGCTCTATGCGCCTTCAACAGGGAAATGACAAGTTTCGAATATGCCGGAGCAAACCGTCCGCTATGGATAATTAGAAAGGGAAGTACGGTAATTGAAGAAACAAAAGCTACCAAGACTGCTATCGGTGGACTAACTGATGATAAACAAGAATTTGCCAAACATAAAGTAGAAGTACAAAAGGGTGACAGCATTTATCTTTTTTCTGATGGGTATGCAGATCAGTTTGGCTCGAACAATAAAAAACTAATGACGAGAAAATTTAAAGAGATTTTACTTTCCATTCAGGATAAAACAATGGACGAACAAAATATTTTTCTTGATACTACCATCGAAGATTGGAAAGGTGGCATGGAGCAGACGGATGATATATTGGTTATTGGGATAAAGATTTAGAAATTACAAATCGAAAACTTTTTATTCTTATTTCGATATTTATTTTACTTCCCCATTAATAAAATTCTCAAAATTACCACTTGTTACAAGCTGTAATTTTGCTTTAGGGTAGTTGCTTAAAAATGTTTTGGGAAATTTTTCACGTGATTTTTTATTCCATTTAAATTTATAGGCAAATAATTTTCCGTCACGTTCTTCTAAATAATCAATTTCCTGCTGCGTAGTGGTGCGCCAAAAAAAGGTATTGGTTGATTTATTTTTATAATGCATAAATTTCATCCGTTCGCTAACCAAAAAATTTTCCCATAATGCTCCTTTATCCTGACGTAAAGAAAGTTGATTAAAATTGGCAATAATTGCATTTCGTATGCCGTTGTCGTAAAAATAGATCTTGCGGCTGCTTGTTATTTCGTTTCGTACATTTCTGCTGAAGGGTTGTAAGCGGAAAATCACAAAAGCTTTTTCCAGCAATTGAATATAATTGTTGATTGTATTTTTATCAACTTGTAACATGTTTGAAAGTTCATTATAAGAAACTTCATTTCCAAGCTGCAATGCTAAAGCACGGAGAAGTTTGTCCAGTAATTCCGGTTTTCGAATACCGCTCATTGAAAGAAGATCTTTGTAAAGATAACTTCCTGCCAATTGTTGAAGCAGTTCCTGTTCTTCTCCTTGGTGTGTTATTACATCCGGATACATTCCAAAAACAAGTCGCTGTTCTAATTGAGAATGCGCTGCAATGTGACCAAAGTGTTCATGAAATTCTTTCCATGAAATAGGATACATTTGGTATTCCCACTTTCTGCCTGTTAATGGCTCGTTTACTTCATTGGCTAGTTCTAAGGCTGAGGAACCGCTAACCAATAATTGAACTTTTTTAAACTGGTCGGTTATAAGTTTTAATGTGAGTCCGATATTTTTTATGCGCTGAGCTTCATCAACAAAAACCAATTTGTGTTTGCCAATTATTTGTTTTAGTTGTTGTGTGTTGGCTCCTTGCAATTGTTGTTGAACCGATGGGTCATCACCATTCAGGAAAAGATAAGAACCCTGTTTTTCAGCCAGCGTTTTTAACAGGGTAGTTTTGCCCACCTGTCGCGGACCCAATACAATAATTGCTTTGCCCGCGCCTAATTTCTTTTCAATAATAGAGGATAGAACCCGCTTAATCATAATTTGGTGATTATATTCACCAAATATACGTATATTTGGTGAATATAATCACCAAATTACTAAAATAGGCTAAATTTATCTCAAATGCAGCTATTTCCCCAATGAAAGTGATTTTTTAGGCGGTAATCTCCCCCCTTAAATTCTTGCCCAATAGACTTTTTACTTTTTGAATAGGAAGTTTTTGTCCAAGTAAGAACATGAGTTTTGTAAGGGCAGCTTCAAGGGTAATATCTTCTCCGCTGATAACACCAATTTTTGCAAGCTGAGAACTTGTTTCATATTTTCCTTGTATAACGCGACCCTCTAGACATTGTGTTACATTGTAAATAATAATTCCTTTATCAACGGCTTCCTTTAATAGTGCAATAAACCAATCATCCGTAGAAGCATTACCGGCGCCGAAGCTGTGCAACACTATTGCTTTTAGTCCTTTAATATTTAAAACAGCTTCTGTAATTTTTTTAGAAATCCCGGGAAAAAGATTCAATACAACAATATCATTATCTAATTGCTTATAGACTTTTAATTTTTTAGTATTAGTTTTTGCAATAGCATTCAAATTATAATTAATACTCACGCCTGCTTCTGCTAATTCAGGATAGTTTGGAGATTGAAAAGCATCAAAATGTTCTGAGTTATATTTTAATGTTCGGTTACCTCTAAATAATTCATACTCAAAATAAATGGCAACCTCAGGCACCAAAGGTTTTCCTTCTTTATTTTTTGCAGCAGCAATTTCAATAGCAGTAATTAAATTTTCTTTTCCGTCGGTACGAATAATACCAATAGGTAATTGAGAACCGGTAAGTATAACAGGCTTGCTTAAATTCTCCAACATAAAACTAAGTGCAGATGCTGTGTAAGCCATTGTATCGCTGCCATGCAAAACAACAAAACCATCATACTTAAAATAATTTTTTTCTATAATTTCTGCCAACTCAACCCACACACGCGGATGCATGTTGCTCGAGTCAATCGGTTTTTTAAAAGAAACCGAATGAAGTTCTAATTTAAATCTACTTAACTCTGGGACTTGCTTGGTAAGGAATTTAAAATTAAACGGACGTAAAGAACCTGTTTTAGCATCTTGCATCATGCCTATTGTGCCACCCGTATATATTAAAAGAATTCGGCTCATAGAATCAAGAGTTGAGAGCCAAGAATCAAGACGCATTTTTCTTGACTCTTGGTTCTTTTATCTTGCATCTTACTTAAAACGGAAGATCATCATCTGCCGATGTAGCCGTAAATACAGGCGGTGCCGTGTTCTCGCTAGTTGCAGAATTATTTTGTGATGATTGTTGATTTGATTGCCCTGCTCCAACTTTCTCAATGCGCCACGCATCAATTGTATTGAAATATTTTACTTCGCCTTGCGGAGAAGTCCACTCGCGACCTTTCAGATTAAATAAAACTTTTACTTCGTCGCCTACGTTAAAATTATCGAGCAGACTTACTTTGTCCTGCATAACTTGAAATGATACATGCTGCGGGTAAGGTGAACCCGGTTCTACTGTTAATACAAAATCGCGCTTTTTAAAACGCTCGCTTACCACATTGGTATCGTACTTTACTTTAATGATTCCTGTTACTTCCATGATTATATTTATTAAAAATTTGAGGAAATAAAAGTAAGGATAATTTGACTAGTTAGCCAATAAAACTTTCCACGCTTCGGCCACTTTATTCACATCCAGCAGGGATTTGGCAAAGGCGTGAAGTTCTTCGTTATTCTTAAAACCAGATTTTTGAGAAGCTTTATACTCAGCAATTTCTTCTCCGGTAGGCAAGTGCTCAATATTCCCTAGCTGTCCGAGGTTATTGGCACTTAGCACTTTACTGTTTTTTATGCTTTCCGGAATTTGGTCAACGCCAACCCCAAGGGTAGCTATTGGCTTTTCAATTTCAAAAAGAGCATCTCCGTGGGCACGACAATACCAGTTTCCGCCCATACGTGCAACTAGATCTATTTTCTTTTGGTCAATTATGCCATTTCTGTCAAGGACTTCTTCTTTTATATGTATAAGCACAATTTCGCAAACTATAAGATTTCCGGCGCCACCTTGTTCACCGAGTTCTATTACCTGAGTCACTTTACACTCCATTGTAACCGGTGCCTCTGTTACTCGAAAAGGTTTTACCATTTGTGAAGCAAGCTTTGTAAAACCCGATTTGGTGAATTCATCCACTCCTTTCGGATAGGCACTGCTTGCCAACGACATTTGATGAACCATATCGTAATTCACAATGTTTAAAACCACCTCGGGTACTTCTTTTACATTATCGTGCGTATGCTTGGTTGTAGCATTTTTACCCCCTCTGTTTGGTGAAAAAATAGCAATAGGTGGGTTAGAGGAAAAAATATTAAAAAAACTAAATGGAGCTAAATTAGAATTCCCGTCTTTATCAATGGTGCTGGCAAATGCTATAGGACGCGGACCAACAGCACCAAGCAAATAGCTATGAAGTTTAGGCTGGGGTGTATCTTTAGGGTTTATTGTGAGCATAAAAAAAGCCGCTTTTAAAGCAGCTACAAATTTCAGAAAATAAATGGTTATTCCATTATAATTTTTTCCCTCAAAGCGCTTACTTTCAGGTCAATTTCTGCCAGCATTAAATCATCCATGATTGTATTTTCAGGAATTTTTTCGTACGAAGTCATTAAATCCTTTAATCCGTCTAACACAAAAGTACCATCGCCGGTAACATTTGCGTTTTCTATAAGGATAATTAAATCTTTAAGCGAAGGTGTTTGTTCGCTCATTTTTTTTATAAATTTTTTGTTTTTGCTTGCTACACCAACTCTAGCCGAAAGATATAAACCTTCAATCCATCCGCCTGCTACCATAAGCGAGGAGGTATGTGGTCTTTGGTTATCGCGTAAAAAAGCATCGGCTTGCCGGAATGATCTCGAAACAATTGTTAAAAGTGAATCACGATTTTCTTTATTGGCTTCAAGTCGGTCAACGGTTTTATCATCAAACACACCGCTAATTCCTAAATTTTTGCAGAGTGCGTTTACACATTTAAGATACAACATTGATTCCTGCGATTGCCCGTGAACGTTGGTGTACGCCAAATCGCCGCCGTAAACACCCAAATTTAATGCTTTAAAATTATCAGAAGTATACTTGTTTCTGGAATCCGGGTTATTTAATAGTGCAGCATCATAATCAAGCCCTGCATCTTCAACAAGTCGGTTTAATTCTGCAGGCCCAGGTATGGAATTGAAAACATTTTGCGCACTTAATTTTTGCACATCAACATTTTGCTCAGTGGTATCAGTAGAGTTGTCTCCAATAACATCATCTGTAGAAGGATCATTATTACATGAAACAATAGCTACAGCGAGAATTAGAAAGCAAAAGAGTTTTTTAAACTGCATACATCACAAATATAGTGATTTTTTGTCTTACCATTTTAACCCCAATTTCTAACAAGGGCATGTAAATAAGTATTTTAAAGGACCAAATTTGGCTTTAAACCAATTTCAAGGTATTTAATGTGCCTCCAGCCAATTTGCACCTGTTCCTATGCCTACTTCAATAGGAACATCCAGTAATAGTGCTCCTTTCATGTGGTTTTCAATAATTGGTTTAACGGTCTCTAATTCGGATTTATGCACGTCAAAAACCAATTCGTCGTGCACTTGAAGTAGCATTTTGCTTTTAAAATTCTGCTTTTTGAACTCATTTTGAATGTTAATCATAGCCACTTTTATCATATCGGCAGCACTACCTTGTATTGGGGCATTTATAGCATTGCGTTCAGCAAAACTTCGCTCTAAAGCATTACTTGCGGTAATATTTCGCAACCAGCGTTTTCTGCCCAGTAAAGTTTGCACATAACCGTTTTCGCGGGCAAAATTTATGGTATCGTCCATGTATTTTTTAATACATGAATATTCTTTGAAATAATTATCAATTAATTGTTTTGCCTCTGCACGGGTAACGCCGATATTTTCGGCCAAGCCAAATGCACCCTGACCATAAATAATTCCAAAGTTTACGCTTTTAGCTTTATAACGCATTTCTTTGGTTACTTCACTTTCATCAATTCCATACACTTTGGCGGCAGTAGCTGTATGAATATCTTTTCCTAAACGAAATGCCTCACACATATTTGGGTCTTTACTTATTGAAGCTACAATACGTAATTCTATTTGCGAATAATCGGCGCTTAATAGAATGTGGTCTTTGTCTCTTGCAATAAAAGCTTTACGGATATAACGGCCGCGCTCTGTACGCACCGGAATGTTTTGCAGGTTTGGATTATCAGAACTTAATCTCCCAGTTACCGCTACCACTTGATTGTATGAAGTATGAACGCGGCCGGTTTTAGGATTAACTAATAAAGGAAGTGTATCTACATACGTATTTTTTAATTTCATTACCTCGCGGTACTCAAGTATTTTTTCTACAATAGGGTGTTTGTCTTTTAATTTAACCAAAACATCTTCTCCGGTTGCATACTGTCCGGTTTTTGTTTTTTTTGGCTTGTCGGTAATTTTTAAATATTCAAATAAAATTTCTCCAACTTGTTTTGGCGATGAAATATTAAAAGGGGTGCCGGCTAGTTTTTGAATTTCGGCATCTATCTGTACAATTTCTTTTTCCAATTCTACAGAATAATCGGTTAAAACTTTCGAGTCTATCTTAACTCCTTCGCGTTCCATATCGGAAAGTACGTTTAGCAGAGGGACTTCTACCTCATGAAATAATTTTTCTACTTTATTTGTTTTTAGTTTGGGCGCGAAAACTTTTTCTAATTGTAAAGTAATATCGGCATCTTCGGCGGCGTATTCTTTTATTAGTTCAGTTTCTACCGAACGCATACTTAGTTGATTTTTTCCTTTACCAATAAGCGTTTCAATACTGATGGGAGAATAATTCAAATACGTTTCAGAAAGCACATTCATATTATGTCGCCCTTCCGGTTGAATAAGAAAGTGCGCAATCATGGTATCGAATAATTTATTTTTTATTTCGATGCCGTAATTTTTTAATACCTGTAAATCGTATTTTATATTTTGCGCGATTAATATTTTTGTTTCGTCGGCAAACAAAGATTTGAACTCATTGATAATACTTTGCGCTTCAGTTTGATTTTCGGGCAGAGGAATGTAATAGGCTTCATGTTCCTTGATTGAAAAAGATAGTCCGACAATTTCTGCAACAAAAGTATCGAGTGATGTTGTTTCGCTGTCAAAACCAAATTCTGCCGATTTATTTAATAGGGTTACTAATTCATTACGTTTTTCTTTGGTATCAGTTAAAAAATAATTGTGAGCTATGTCAGTTGCTGTTTTAAAATTTTTTGGCGCATCACTCACTTCTTCTTCAGCTGTAATTATTTCAGAATCTTCGGCAAACATATCAACCTGTGCAGAGTTTCCTTTTTTTGAGGAGACTGACTGTTTGCTTTCTTGCGAAGAGTTAGAAACAGGTTGTATATTTTCCTTTGCGGATTGAATGTCTTCTCCTAAAACTTTTTGTGCCAGATTTCTAAATTCAAGTTCGGTAAATAATTCCCGCAAAAAATCTTTGTTTACTTCCTTGCAAATTAATTGCTCGTCATGTAACTCAATAGGAATATCAAGTACGATAGTCGCCAAACGTTTAGATAAAAAGGCCTTGTCTTTATTGTTTTCAACTTTTTCCTTTAGTTTGCCTTTTAATTTATCGGTATTTAAATATAAATTTTCAACAGAATCATAATCTTTCATTAGTTGAATGGCAGTTTTTTCTCCCACACCAGGTATGCCCGGAATATTATCTGCTGTATCGCCCATTAAACCCAGGATGTCAATTAACTGGGCTACATTTTTAATCTGCCACTTCTCGCAAATTTCTTTTACACCTAAAATTTCGGCACCATTTCCTAAACGTGCGGGTTTATAAATAAAAGTATTTTCGTCTACTAATTGTCCATAATCTTTATCGGGCGTCATCATGTAAGTAGTAAATCCCTTTTTTTCTGCCTGCATTGCTAATGAGCCAATAACATCATCGGCTTCAAATCCCTCATACGACAATGCAGGAATATTAAATCCTTCAAGCAATTTATAAATGTAAGGAATGGCTTTTTGCAAATCATCGGGCATTTCATCGCGGTGTGCTTTGTATGCTTCAAACTCAATGTGTCGGTGCGTAGGTCCTGCTAAATCAAAAACTACTGCTAAATGTGTAGGCTTTTCTTTTTTTAAAACTTCCAGCAAAGTATTAGTAAAACCAAATATGGCTGAAGTATTTAATCCTTGCGAATTAATGCGAGGGTTATTTATAAATGCAAAATAGGCGCGGTAAATAAGCGCATAAGCATCCAGCAAAAATAATTTCTTGGGAACATCTTTTGTAATCATGAGGTAAATGTAAAAAGCTAAATTCTAAATGCCAAAAGAGATTATTAACCCTTTTTTCCCTTCAAAATCTCTATCTGAGTCCGAATAGATTCCTCGTGTATAAGTTGATATAATTTCTCAATAAATTCCCTTGTAAGGTCTTTTTCGGCCGCCCATTCTCCGCGGCTTTTAAGAATATTTACCCAGCGCTCTAACTGAAAAGCTGTTACATGTGTTTTCTTTTTTTCGGTGGCAATTTTTTCTACAAGATTCAGTCTTGCTTTTACAAGATCAATTATTTCTTTGTCAATTTTATCAATATCAATACGGATATTATTTAACTGCTCATTAAAAACAGGATTGGCAGTTGATTTGGACTTAATTTGCAGATTATTTAAAACTTCATTTAATTGTTCGGGTGTTAGCTGCTGGTCTTTATCACTTAGCGCAATATCCGGATTAATATGGGTTTCAATCATCAATCCGTTCATACCAATGTCTAGCGCGTTTTGCGCTACGTCGAAAATTAAATCTCTTCGCCCGCAAATGTGACTAGGGTCGCAAAAAACAGGCAAATCAGGAAATTGAACTTTTAATTCAATCGGCAATTGCCACATAGGTGTGTTACGAAATGTATTTTTAGACGAAGTATGAAAACCACGATGTATGGCAGCAATATTTTTTATTCCGCTCTGTTTTACACGTTCTATTGCACCTATCCACAATTGCAAATCAGGATGAATAGGATTTTTTACCATCACCGTGCAATCAACCCCTTTTAAAGCATTCGCTAATTCCTGCACCGAAAAAGGATTTGCTGTAGTACGAGCGCCAATCCAGAAAAAGTTAATGTTGTGTTTTAATGCTTCTTCAATGTGTTCTGGCTGAGCAATTTCAATAGTAACTGGTAATTTATACTTCTCCTGAGCTTCTTGCAGCCAAGGCAGGGCTTTATTTCCTGCGCCTTCAAAGCTACCCGGACGAGTGCGCGGTTTCCAAACACCTGCACGTAAAGCATTTACTTTTTTATTTAATGAAATTTTTTCGGCAGTTTGTAATACCTGTTCGCGGCTCTCGGCGCTGCAAGGGCCGGCAATAACATAACAAGTATGTGCTGAGAAATCTATAATCATTGTATGGAATACAAATGTAAGGGTTTAATCTGAAGAATACTTTGCAAAACTATATCACCCCTACGGGGTTCTTTTTTCATTGCGGCTATTTTTTTAGTAAAATGCCATCCCTACGGGATTGAAATTTTACTGCAGGGTAAACATTTATTTTAGTCCGAGATTAATTGTATCTATAACGCTGAGTTGTATTCTGTAAATGGACCAATTAATAATATGAAAGGTATAACTCCTTAGGAGAGATATATTCTAGTCCAATATTAATTGTACAAATGGGGCTGTATTATTAAGTATGGTTTAGACCAATTTATAATAAGAAAATCTATAACTCCGCAGGAGTGATATATTCATAAAATATAGTGTCAATGTATTTACAAACCCCGAAGGGGTGATATATTTGCCTGTCTTTTCATTAGCATTGATTACATTTGCAATCTAAAATTTTATTTTGAAGCTATACCGTAATCTCGTTGAAGGTGTCATCCAATCGCTTGAAAAAGTATTCAATGAGCATCGCTACGCCGATAAAGTAATTGAATACCTATTTAAAGAACAAAGAAAATGGGGTGCCCGCGACCGCCGTTTTGTTGCCGAAACTATTTATGATGTAGTGCGTTGGTACAGACTCTTAAACGAATTAGCTCCCGAAAAAAATAATTGGTGGCAAATTTGCGGCGTTTATTTTATGTCGAAGGAAATTAAATTACCCGATTGGCCGGAGTTTTCAAAACTAAATAATAACGATGCTTCTAAAAAATTAGCTTCTTTCAAAAACAACAAAGCTGTTTTACAGTCTATCCCCGATTGGTTGTATGAATTAGGACTTAGCGAACTTCCTGAAAAATGGAATAATGAATTAATTGCACTTAATGTGCAGGCGCAAGTTGTGCTGAGGGCAAACGCTTTAAAAACTTCGGCACAAAAATTACAGAAAGAACTTTTGCAGGAGCAGGTAGAAACATATCGTGTGGCTGATTGCCCGGATGCATTGGTTTTGCAAGAGCGTAAAAATATTTTTACCTCTCAATTATTTAAGCACGGACAATTTGAAATACAAGATGCCTCTTCTCAACAAGTGGCGGCATTTATGCAATTAGAAAAGGGCTTGAATGTTATTGACGCTTGCGCTGGAGCAGGAGGGAAGACACTTCACATTGCTGCCCTAATGCAGAACAAAGGAAAAATTACCGCTTTAGATATTGAAGAAAGAAAACTAACAGAATTGCAAAGACGAGCAAAACGGGCAAGCGCTTCTATTATTGAAACAAAAGTTATTTCCCCAGAAAAAACAATTAAAGACCTAGAAAAAACTGCCGACAGACTTTTGCTTGATGTTCCATGTAGCGGTTTAGGTGTTTTAAAAAGAAACCCCGATGCCAAATGGAAATTAAGTATGCAACAAATTGAAGAAGTAAAACAAAAACAGCAAAACATATTGCGCGATTATACCTGTATGCTAAAACCGGGAGGATTATTAGTTTATGCTACTTGCAGTATTTTGCCAAGCGAAAATCAAAATCAGGTAAAATGGTTTTTAGAACAGAACAAAAACTTTTCTTTTATAAAAGAAAAAACCATTTATCCTTCGGAAGGATTCGATGGTTTTTATATGTGTTTGATGAAAAGGGAAAATTAATTTATCAAGAAGAAATATCATGCTGAATTTGTTTCAGCATCTGCCGCAAACTTAATTGGAGACCCTGAAATGAGTTCAGGGTGACGTATAACCAACTACCACACTTCGGCACGCGCCTCTTTTTTGCGATACATTTTATTATTTTCTTTTACATCAAAGGCCTCGTAAAACTCAGGCATGTTACTTAAAGGGCCATTAGCCCTAAAAATCCCCGGTGAGTGCGGATTAGTAGCAATTTGCTGTTTTAAAGCTTCAGGTCTCATTAAAATTTTCCACGCCTGAGCGTATGCAAGAAAAAATCGTTGTTCACCTGTATAGCCATCTAAAACAGTAGATTTTTTTCCTCCTAATGAAAGTTTATAAGCGTAATAAGACATTGTTATTCCGCCAAGGTCGGCAATATTTTCACCGAGTGTAAGCTGACCGTTTACATGCATTGTATCGATTGCTACATATGCATCAAACTGATCTTTTACCATTTTGGTTCTTTGCTGAAAATTTTTCATATCGGTATCTGTCCACCAATTGTTTAAATTTCCTGCGCCATCAAATTTGCAACCCTGGTCATCAAAGCCGTGTGTAAGTTCGTGGCCAATAACTGTTCCCATAATGCCATAGTTAAAAGCGTCATCTGCATTTGGGTCAAAAAACGGGGGTTGCATAATGCCTGCCGGAAAAACAATTTCATTATTAGGAGGGTTATAATATGCATTTACTGTAGGTGGCGTCATTGCCCATATTGTTTTATCAACAGGTTTACCCATTTTATCCAGCATTTCTTTATAGGCAAATTCCCTGCTTCTAAAATAGTTTAAAATATAGGCATCGTTTTTAATAGCAAGTGTTGAGTAATCTTTCCACTTATCGGGATAACCAAGTTTACGTATTATTTTTCCCAATTTTTCTGTTGCCTTTACTTTGGTTTCTGCGCTCATCCACTCTCGGGTTTGAATGCGAAGTTTAAATGATGCAAATAAATTATCAACAATAAGGTTCACTCTTTTTTTTGCATCTTCATTAAAATATTTTTCTACAAAAATTTGCCCCAGTGCCTCTCCAACATTGCCATCAATAGTTCGTAGCGTACGTTTCCAAATGGGTTTCATTTCTTTTGTTCCTTGCAATATGGTTCCGTAAAACGAAAAATTTTCTTTTTCGAAGGAGGGACTTAGATAAGGGGATGATTCGCGTATTAAATTCCATTTCAAATATGTTTTCCAATCCGATAAGGGAATTGAAACGATAAGGGTATTTAGTTTTTCAAAAAATATCGGCTGGCCAACAACTACTTGTATGAAAGAAGTAGTTACACCTAAATTTGCCAGATAAACAATAAAATCCAGGTTTGTATTTTTTTTGAAGAATTCATCTTTTGTAAATTGATTGTATTGCAATTCGGGATTGCGTAGTTCCAGTCTTCCCATCATACTTATTGCCAACTGATTTTCTATACTAAAAACAATTTCGGCTGATTTTTTTGCTTTCTCTGCGTTTTCTCCAATTAACAAAAATGTATTTTCGAGATGCTGTTTGTACGACGCACGAATTTTTTCATATTTGATTTCTGCATAAAACATCTTATCGGGCAAACCTAATTGCGGTTGACTAAAGTATTGTGTGTTTTCATTGCTGTTTTTTAAATCAGCAACCACATGAAAATTAAAAATACCTCCAATACCTTTTTTATTTAATTGGCCCATTGTTTTAAGAAAATCGGTTAG
>CAZZEI010000052.1:0-18272 GCA_964653165.1 uncultured Flavobacteriaceae bacterium
ATCAATTTCTGTAAATCCCACCTCTACTACAATTTACACCGTTACCGGCGCAAACGGTGCTTGTGTATCAACCGAAACAATAAGTGTTAGTGTAACACCTCAACCAACAGTAACTTTAAACGCTTCTTCTCCGTCATTATGTGCCGGACAAACTGCAACTCTTACTGCAAGTGGTGCAACAAGTTATACTTGGTTGCCAAGTGGAGCAACAACACCAACTATTACTGATACTCCGGGCGCAACAACAACTTATACAGTTATTGGTGATAATGCAGGTTGTACAAATACTCAATCAGTTTTAGTAACGGTGAACCCAATGCCGACACTTAGTTCGGTGGGAAGTCAAACTGTTTGTGCAGGTTCTGCAGTGAATTCTATAAATTATGTATCAACAGGAACAGCAACTGTTACCTGGACTAACACCAATGCGGGTGTAGGAATAGGTTTAAGTGGCTCAGGAAATATTGGAGGATATAGCGCACCAAATGTTATTGTAACAGAAACAGGAGTGATTACTGCAACACCAAGCGATGCAGGAACAGGGTGTGTAGGTTTAACACAAACATTTACAGTAACAGTTAATCCAACACCAACTATTAGCGGAACACCAATAATTGACAGCGCAAAATGCGGTGCATTAACAGGTGGAATAAGCGGAGGTATAATTGTTACCGGAGGAACACCAATCTATCATTACCAATGGTATAATGGTTCAACTGTATTAACAGGCGATACTTTACCTACATTAGGTAATGTTGGCGGAGGTTCTTATAGTGTAACCGTAATTGATGCAAATGGTTGTGCTGCAACAGGCGGTATTTTAAGCTTTACAGTTCCTTCATCAATAGCAGTAGTGGCAAGTTTTACAGCTACTACATATGCAGGTCAGGCCCCATTAAATGTTACATTTAATAATGGATCTGTTGGCGGAACTGTTTTCGGATGGAATTTAGGAAACGGAACATCAACCGCGCAAAACCCGACAACTGTTTATAATACACCTGGAACATACACTGTAATACTTACTTCAAGCAACGGTGGATGTTTAGATACAGCAATGGCAATTTTAATTGTTGATGTACCAACTAGCATTATAATTCCAAATATATTCTCACCAAATGGCGATGGTTTAAATGATGAATTTATAATAACATGTACCGGCATGGAATCTTTAACCTGTGAAATTTTTAACAGATGGGGTCAGTTAGTTTATACTTTAAACGGACCAAATCAAAGTTGGGATGGAAGTTTAAATAATGGTAATACGGCAAGCGAAGGAACCTATTATATTATGCTGAAAGCAGTTGGAATAGATGGCAAGGCTTATAGCTTCGAAGGGCCACTTACTTTAGTTAAATAGTATTCTTCTTAATCATACAAAAGAGGGCTCTCATCTAATGGGAGCCTTCTTTGTATATTAATGCGTACCTTCGCGGCTTAATTAAAAACATGGCACAAACATTTGCAGAGCTTGGTTTATCAGAAGAAATAATAAAAGCAGTTACCGAGCTTGGTTTTACCGAAGCTACTCCGGTTCAAGAACAAACTATTCCACTCCTTATATCAAAAAAGACTGATATTGTTTCGCTTGCCCAAACCGGTACCGGAAAAACGGCTGCCTTTGGATTACCTCTTTTGTCACAATTGGACTGTTCAGAATTTAAAACCTTAGCACTTATACTTGCCCCAACGCGCGAACTTTGTATGCAAATAAGCGCCGATCTAAAAAAGTACGCTAAATACGTAAAAGGATTAAAAGTTACCGAAGTGTACGGAGGAGCAAGTATTGAAACACAAATTAGAATTATTAAGCAAGGGGCACCACATATTATTGCTGCAACTCCGGGTCGTTTAATTGACTTAATGAAAAGAAAAGTAATCAACCTTAAAGACGTACAAGTTGTTGTACTAGACGAAGCTGATGAAATGCTTAATATGGGATTCAAAGAAAGCATCGATACTATTTTAGAAAAAACTCCTGAAGAAAAAAATGTTTGGTTGTTCTCGGCTACAATGCCAAAAGAAGTTTCTCGTATTGCATCTTCTTACATGAACAATCCGGTAGAAATTAGTGTGGGAAAGAAAAACGAAGGAGCTGCGAACATAGAACATATGTATTACCAGGTTCAAGGTCGTGATAGGTATCCTGTTTTAAAACGCGTCATGGATTTTAATCCGGATATTTACGGAATTGTTTTTTGTCGCACACGTATCGAAACTCAGGAAGTAGCCGACCAATTAATTAAAGACGGTTATAATGCCGATTCTTTACACGGAGATTTATCGCAGGCACAAAGAGATTTTGTAATGAAACGTTTCCGTAGTCGCACCTTGCAAATGTTAGTTGCGACGGATGTAGCGGCTCGCGGATTAGATGTAAAAGATATTACACACGTAATAAATTACAATCTGCCTGAAGATGTGGAGAATTATACACACCGTAGTGGACGAACAGCACGTGCCGGTAAAATGGGCGTGAGTATTGCGTTTGTTACTTCAAAGGACAGTTATAAGATTAAAGATATTGAACGCATCATCAATAAAAGTTTTAAACGTGCAACTATTCCTAATGGTGTTGAGGTTTGCGAGCGTCAACTTTTTCATTTGGCAGAAAAAATTCATAATGCTAAAGTAAATGAGGAAGAAATTGCAAACTATCTTCCTAAAATCTATGAGCAACTAAACGATTTAAGCAAAGAAGATTTAATTAAGCGTTTTGTTTCGGAAGAATTTAATCGATTTTTAGAATACTATCAGCAGGCTCCCGATTTAAATCAAAAAGGAGAAGGCGGTTCTCAGGGTGGTGGCAATATGGCCAGATTTTTTGTTAACCTCGGCGAATTAGATGGGTTACATTGGAAATTTTTGAAAGATTACTTAGCTGATATTTCCGGTTTAACAAATCATCAGTTATTTAACGTTGATGTAAAAAAGAGTTTCGCGTTTTTTGAAACCGATAATAAATTCAAAGACCAGATCCTTGCAATTAATGAGAAAAATTTAAAATTTAATGAGCGTAATGTTCAGATAGAACTTTCCAGCGGTAGAAAAGGTGAAGGCGGAAGAGGAAGTGGTAACAAGAGTTATGGTGGAGGTGAAAGAAAAAGTTATGGCGGCGGTGGTGAAAGGAAAAGCTACGGTGGAGGAGAAAGAAAAAGCTACGGCGATAAAAAAAGTTATAGTGGTGGTGGAGAAAGAAAAAGTTATGGTGGCGGTGAGAAAAAAAGCTACGGTGGCGGCGGAGGCGAGAGAAAAAGTTACGGCGGAGGTGCTAAACGCGAAGGCGGAAGCAGTTTCAGTGGAGCTAGGCGCAGCGAAGGAGGCGGTAGCGGCGGATCTTTTAAAAGAAAAGATTCTGACAGCAAAGCCCCTCGCAAAAGAACTAAAAGAGAATTTTAATTACGTCTCCTTAGACAAATAATGTCACTTCGAGCGTAGTCGAGAAGCGGGATAATTCAATCATCTCTAAAATCTTTTTGAATTAAGAACATTCGAACATTTGAATAGTGAACATTCGAAGTGAATGTATTTACTTCTGATTTCTAAATTCAAATGTTCTATTGTTCACTTGTTCAAGTAGTTTCGACTGTTAACTGATATTTTGTCAGTCTCCCAAAATTGGTACACAATTTGAAATCCTTATACCAATAAAAACAAAACACTATGTTCGATTATGGTTTAATGGCAATAGGAATTGTATTTGCTGTTATAGGAATGGGAATTCAATTCAGACTAAAAAGTAAATTCAAAACTTACTCTCAGGAACCGCTAAAATTCAGCGGAAAAGAAGTAGCAGAAAAAATGCTGCGTGATAGCGGTATTTATGATGTAAAAGTTACCAGTCAGCCGGGGTTTCTAACAGATCACTATAACCCTGTAACCAAAGTGGTTAATTTAAGCGAAGAAGTTTATAACGGACATAATGTAGCCTCTGCAGCAGTTGCAGCACACGAGTGCGGACACGCAGTACAACACGCAAGTGCTTATACATGGCTTAATCTGCGTACAGCCATGGTGCCAATTGTGCAAATAAGTTCTACGCTCATGAATTTTATGTTTATGGCATTGTTTTTTGTCGCCTACAGTTTACCAACTATGGGTAATACCATGTTGCTTGTTGTAATTGTTTGTCAGGCTGCCATCACTTTATTTTCAATTGTTACTTTACCTGTAGAGGTTGATGCAAGTCGCAGAGGTTTAGCATGGCTTAACTCTGCCGGTATTACATACGGAGAAGAATATTCTCACGCAAAAGATGCACTTACCTGGGCAGCTTACACCTATTTTGCAGCTGCAATGGGTGCAATTGCTTCGCTTATTTATCTGATACTGCGGTTTACAGGTAATAATAGGGATTAGTATTCGGGCGTTAGCCTGCTTTAATAAGGGTTTTCCTTAAATTCAAAACTAGTTACTACGAGGTAGGGCTTTTCGCTGCAATCTGTAACGCAAACAGCCCAGCTACTTCTATCATTTTATTAACAAAATGGCGTCATTTTCATTGTATTTCTAACTTTATACAATGGAAGATAATATCGTTTTAAGAGAAGCCACTTTTAACCCCAAAGTAAAAACCTACATTTTTATCGTGGTGCTCTTTTATCTGATAATAAGTTTTGCGGGTTTACTGTTAGTGCCCTTTTGGCTTTTTGGCTTAGGACAATGGCTAAGTAATAAATTCTTTCACACATTAAAATGCCAACTTACCTACAAGCAATTAAAATTCTCTAAAGGATTAATCCTTCACATCGAAAAAACTATTCCCTTAGAAAATATTCAGGATTTGTCTTTTATTGGCGGACCAATTTTACGTTCCTTCGGTTTAACCATGATAAAAGTTGAAACTGCAGGCGGTGGTGGCGGCCAACACAGTAATATGATGAGCATGATAGGCATTGATAACGCCGAAGAATTTAAAACCATGATTCTTAGTCAGCGCGAAATAATTATAAAAGAAAAAAATCAGGGTGGATCCGTTTCCGTCAATCAAAATAATAATGCCACGGAAAAATTGCTGACCGAAATAAAAAGTGAATTAGTAGAAATAAAAATGGCTCTAAATAAGGACAACAAATAACTGACAACTAATAACTTTTCCGACACATGTTCCTAATATTCGATACCGAAACAACAGGCTTACCCCGCAATTATAACGCTCCTCTCAGCGATAGCGATAATTGGCCTCGCGTTGTACAAATTGCCTGGCAATTACATGATGTAAAAGGAAATTTAATTTCAGCAAACAGCATCATTGTTAAACCGGATGGATTTACTATTCCGTTTAACGCTGCGCAGGTACACGGTATTTCTACTGAGCGCGCTTTAGCAGAGGGTATTGCTTTGCAAAGTGTGATGAACGATTTTGTGGAAGCTGTAAAGCAAACAAAATATGTATGCGGACATAATATAGAATTTGATTTAAGTATCGTTGGTGCAGAGTTCATCCGTCTGGGTATGTCAGATTTTTTCAAGGGCAAACCTGTACTTGATACCAAGAGTGATGCAGTAACTGCTTTCTGTGCAATTCCAGGCGGAAAAGGCGGAAAATTTAAATGGCCAAAATTAGAAGAGCTTTATAAAAAATTATTCAATAAGGGTTTTGAAGAAGCACACAACGCGGCATTCGACGTGCAAGCAACTGCTCAGGCTTTTTTCGAACTAATAAAACGCGGTATTATTAGAGTAAGTGAATTGTCAAGCGCAGAGTTACAGACTATAAAATATATTTCTCCCGACTTGAGCAGCTTATTAGCTAATGAGAAAAATTTGAAACAGAACCAAGAGCAAAGAGCAAAGAGTCAAGATGTAGTTGACAAAACCTCCGACCTCGTACCTCAGACCTCGAACCTCAAATTCTCACATCTCCACAATCATACGCAGTTCTCGGTTTTACAGTCTACAACCGACATGGATGAAATGATAAAACGCGCCATAGATTGGGATTGTCCGGGCTTAGCCATTACTGATCATGGAAATATGTACGGCGCATTTTTATTCTGGCAAAGTGTTGATAAGCAAAATAAATATGTAAAAGCTCATAATACTGCAATTGAAAAAGGAGAAAGAGAAGGAGATAAAAAAACCGAACTGAAAGCCATAATCGGTTGCGAGTTGTATGTCTGCAAAGACAGAAACGAAAAAACTAAACAAGACAATGGTTTTACGCAAGTATTTTTAGCGAAGAACAGAAAAGGTTATGAGAATCTTTCTAAATTAAGTTCTATTGGATTTAGAGAAGGTTTTTATTATGTTCCTCGTATCGATAGAGAAATTTTATCTACGCATAAAGAAGGATTAATCGTTACAACAGGTTCCTTGACTGGAGAAATTCCGAATTTAATTTTGAACGTTGGAGAAACGCAAGCCGAAGAAGCTTTTGTTTGGTGGAAAAACGAATTTGGAGAAGATTTTTATGTAGAATTAAACAATCATAATCTTCCCGAAGAAGGTGTGGTGAATGAAGTTTTATTGCGATTTGCAAAAAAGCATAAGGTAAAATATTTTGCTGCTAACAACAATTATTATCTCGACAAAAAAAATGCAGCGGCGCACGATATTTTGCTGTGCGTAAAAGACGGAGAGCTAAAAGAAACTGCAATCGGTCGCGGTCGCGGTTTCCGTTACGGATTTCCTAACGACGAATTTTATTTTAAATCTCCCACAGCCATACAAAGTATTTTCAGCGACATGCCTGAAGCACTTGAAACTACCAATGAAATTATCGAAAAAGTAGAATCATTTAAATTGGGTAGAGATGTTCTTTTGCCCAAATTTAAAATTCCCGAAGAATTTAAAGATGCCCGCGATGAAGACCCGAAAGATGAAGGAAAAGGAAACCGTGGGGAGAATGCATATCTAAAACATTTAACTTTTGAAGGAGCAAAAAAACGGTACCCGGATTTAACTCCCGAAATTAAAGAGCGCATAGATTTTGAATTAGCAACGGTTGAACGAATGGGCTTCCCCGGTTATTTCTTAATTGTCTCTGATTTTACCACTGAGGCGCGCAGATTAGATGTTTCAGTCGGACCGGGACGTGGTTCCGCTGCGGGTTCTGCTATTGCATATTGTTTAGCAATTACAAACATCGACCCTATCAAATACGATTTACTCTTTGAGCGTTTCTTAAACCCCGATCGTATATCTATGCCCGATATAGACATAGATTTTGATGACATCGGCAGAGATAAAGTAATTAAATATGTAATTGAAAAATACGGAGCCAATCAGGTTGCTCAAATTATTACTTACGGAACCATGGGTGGTAAATCTGCAATCCGTGATGCTGCACGTGTGCTCAATTTATCTTTACCAGAGGCGGGTGAATTGGCCAAGGCTTATCCTGAATCATTAGCAGCATCTTTAAAAGCATTGTTAGCACCTGAAGGAATCGATAAAAAATATTTAGAGGAAATAAGAGACAGAAGAGAATACATTGATCAATCAAATAATTTCAGAAAATTAGCTGCAGGAAAAAATTTACAAGCAGATGTTTTGAAGCAAGCTTATGAATTGGAAGGCTGTGTGCGCAATATTGGAATTCACGCGTGCGGAATAATTATTACGCCCGATGAAATGAGCAAGTTTGTTCCGGTGTGTAAAGCTAAGGATAGCGATATGCTCGTTACACAATTTGATAACTCGGTTGCAGAATCAGCAGGATTACTAAAAATGGACTTCCTTGGTCTGCGCACACTAACGATTATAAAAGATGCACTAAAACATATTAAGTCTCGTCATAAATTGGAAATTGATATTGATACAATTCCGCTCGACGATAAAAAAACATTACATCTTTTTCAACGGGGAGAAACAAATGGCATATTTCAGTTTGAAAGTGCAGGAATGCAAAAATATTTAAAGGAATTGAAACCCGACGCGTTTACCGACTTAATTGCAATGAATGCGCTTTATCGTCCTGGTCCTATTGCATACATTCCAAATTACATCAACCGAAAACATGGTCGCGAACCAATTGTGTATGATTTACCGGGTATGGATGAGTTTCTAAAAGAGACTTATGGAATTACTGTTTACCAGGAGCAGGTGATGAGACTTTCTCAAAAACTGGCAAATTTCAGCAAGGGTGATGCCGATGTGTTGCGTAAGGCAATGGGTAAAAAGCAAAAGGATGTGCTCGATAAAATGAAGAGTACTTTTTTGAAAGGTTGCGCAGAAAATAATCACGACACAAAAATTTGCGAAAAAGTTTGGGTCGACTGGGAAGCATTTGCATCGTATGCATTCAATAAATCCCACTCAACCTGTTATGCGTTTTTAGCTTTTCAAACTGCGTACTTAAAAGCAAATTACCCTTCTGAGTTTATGGCCTCTGTGTTAACACACACAATGGGCGATATTAAAAATGTTACTTTCTTTATGGAAGAGTGTAAACGAATGGGAATTAAAGTTTTGGGTCCGGATGTAAATGAAAGTATAGGCGATTTTTCTGTAAACGAGAATGGAGATATACGCTTTGGAATGGCTGCTATAAAGGGAGTTGGTAGCAATGTTGTAGAAGGTATTGTTGCACAGAGAACAGAAGCAGGAAAATTTTCAGGTGTTTTTGATTTAGCAAAAAGATTAGATACAAAAGCCATCAACAAAAAGAGTTTAGAAGCTTTGGCTCTTGCAGGTGCTTTCGATTCGTTTGAAGGAATTACACGTTCCATGTTTTTTGCGCTTGATACGGATGGAAGCACATTAACCGAAAAAATAATTCGATACGGAAATAGTTTTAACAGCGGTAATGAAACTAATCAGGCAAGTTTGTTTGGAGAAGACAGTGATGATGCACAAGTGATGGAACCACTTTTACCAAAAGTAGAGCCGTGGGGACAATTTGAGCAGTTGAAAAAGGAAAAGGAAGTTGTTGGTTTTTATATTTCGGGTCACCCTTTAGATATCTATAAAATTGATATTGAACGATTTTGTAAGCAGACATTACCTGAGCTTTCTGATTTAAAAAGTTTAGAGGGCAAGGAAGTAAAAGTTGCAGGCATTATTTCAAGTGTTCAACATCGTACTTCTAAAACAGGAAGGCCTTTTGGTATTTTTACCTTGGAGGATTATTTAGGTTCCTATGACTTTATTTTATTTGGAGAGGATTATATAAAGTTTAAAAATTATATGATTGAATCGTTACAGGTTTATGTGATGGCACGTATCCAATTACGTTTTAATAAGGAAGGAAATTATGAAGTCAAGATTCAAAAAATAGGTGAACTTTCTGAATTAAGGGAGATGCACAAATCGCTTACGCTAAAAGTTAATGCAAGTGATGTGAGTAATGAATTTATTGATAGAATAGAAAATATTATAACAAATTATCCCGGCAAATGCAGTTTTGAAATTCATATAGAAGATAAGAAGGATGATATATCCATAAAAATGTATTCTAAAACTAAAAAAGTGGGTATTAGCACGGAATTGATGCATGATTTAAATAAACTGGAAGGAGTTGAATGCGAGTTGAAATAGATATACTAATAAGCAAAAATCAGCGTTATCAGACAGGAAATTAATTAGTGTATGTCCAAACCCATTGCCATTGTTTCTGTAATTAATGATCTTGTTACGGATAGACGCGTTCACAAAACATGTATGTTGCTTACAGATCAGGGCTTTGAAGTAACCTTAGTCGGACGAGTATTGAAAAATTCCTTACCATTAGACCAACGTCCTTATAAAACTCATCGCATGAAACTGTGGTTTGAAAAAGGTGTTTTATTTTATGCCGAGTTCACTATTCGTTTATTTTTCTTTCTTCAAAAAAATAAAGCAAGCCTGCTTGTTGCAAATGATTTAGATACTTTATGGGCGAATAATTATTTTCGAAAAAAGAGAAATATACCATTAGTGTACGATAGTCACGAAATATTTTGTGAAGTCCCTGAGTTGCAGGAAACTCCATTGAAAAAGAGAATTTGGGAAGGACTTGAAAAACGAATCGTTCCAAAATTGAAATATTGTATTACCGTAAATCAAAGTATTGCTAATTGGTTTAAAGAAAAGTATGAAGTAGATTTTAAAGTTGTAAGGAATATTCCTGATAAAATTTCTGTTGTTCAGATTAAAACAAGAGATGAATTAAACTTACCGAACGATAAAAAGATAATTCTTTTACAAGGAGCCGGTATTAATGTGCAGCGCGGTGCAGAAGAAGCGGTTGAAGCAATGAAATATGTTGAGAATGCTGTTTTGTTAATCATTGGCGGGGGTGATGCAGTTGCGAATTTAGAATTAAGAATTAATAATGTGGAATTTGGGAATAGAATTTTGATGTTACCAAAAATGAAACCTGAGGAATTGTATCATTATACTTGTAATGCTGATATTGGTTTGTCATTGGATAAAGACACAAATATCAATTATCGTTTTAGCCTGCCTAATAAAATATTTGATTATGTACATGCCGGTGTCCCGGTTTTGGCAAGCCCTCTCACTGAAATAAAATCATTCGTAGAAAATTATAAAGTTGGCGTTTGTATTCAAAGCCATGAATCGCAACACATTGCTGAGATAATGAACTATATGTTAAATTCTCCTGATTATCTAACATGGAGAGCAAATACTAAAATTGCAGTACAAGAAAACAACTGGGACAACGAAAAAAAAGTGTGGATTGAGGTGATAAAAGTAATTAAAGTTCAATATAACTTAAACTAAACGTGTTTTTATTTTTAGTAGAAATAAAAAGCATAAATTTATTTTCTCCGGCAGAAAACACATTGTAAGTCGAAAAATCAGCACTTGTTTTTAAAGAAGCACTTTCCCAGACGTAATTTTTCATACTGTATTTATAAAAATTTAGGGTTGAATCTTTTTTATTTTCATGAAACGAAACTATAAATGCAACTTTCTTAAGCGCATTTATCTGCATACCCGCATCGCTGAAATTTTTTACAAAAGGAGTTTTATAAAACAACCTGTCGGCATCTGTTGTTTTATAATTATCATATTGATTTGCTGTTTCCTTACCAAGCAGATTTCCGGTTGTAATTTTAGGTAATTTTTTTTCATTCCGATAGCATGGTAAGAACGCATTATTTTCCTGTTTCAAAATATTTTCGGGTGTGGCATCAAGTTTACTTATTAAAAAACCATAAGTACTAAAGATATTGTCTTTCCCTTTATACAGACATTCGTAATTTAAATTATAGCCGGTTTCTGATTTTTGTAGCGAGTTGCATTTAAATACTAATTCTTTTATTTCTTTTTCTTTCAATATTTCATTAGGGACTACAATAAAATTTTCTAATCTTGTTTTTATTTCGCCCGAAGAATCAATCTCACAAAACAAAGAGTTTATTGTTTTTGAAGTTGCATAGTTCATGAAAAAATTCCCTGTTTTTAAATTTACATTGGCGGCAGGGTATTTTACACCCGCCAGAATAATATCTTCCTTTTCTCCCACCACTTCTGCTTTACTTACAAAACAAATTTCATTATTGTTTTTATTAAATTTAATTGCTTTTGTCAGGTCTCCGTTTTCTGAATTAAATAGTAAAATCCATTGCCCTTTTTTTTCTCCATCTAAACAAATTACATACACATAAACAGTTGTTGCAGTGACAAATACAGGGTGAATACGATGGTAAGTATGTTGGTCAAAATTAAATTGCCATTTAAAATTATAGGTAAACAATGCCGATGAATCTTTTAAATCGTAACGATAAAAATAAAACCTTCCTGCGCTGTCTTTTGCCTGGCGTACCATGTACAATTGGTTTTTGTAATAAATTTTTTCATTTTCAAAAGCAGCAAATGAATTGATACGGGTTATTTCGGCATTTTCTATAAATGCAATTGGTTTTAAATTTTCATTGTAACGAAGTAAGGTAGCGGTTTTATTGTTTTTCTTTTTTTGAACGATAATACTTAAGTACCCATGTGTAGTATCAAAAACTGGAGCATGAAAATCTTCGGATTTATGCTTTCCAATTAATTTAATCTCTTGCCCTGATTTTTCAAGAGCCGTGTTGTACTTAAAAAGTTTAAAATGGAGTTCCGGTTCGCTTTGCTCATAACCCGCAACGTAAATATTGTTTCTGAATTGTATACAGGTTGATTCATTCAGTTTTTCATTCACTTCCTGCTGGCCAAGCATACTTGTCAACATCAGTAAATTAAAAACTAAAATATAATAAAGCCTCATGCGTTAACGAATTACCATATATTTGTTTGGTAAATATATAGATAAATTCCTTGAACAAATTTTTGCATATAGTTTCTTTTGATGTTCCGTATCCTGCTAATTATGGGGGTGTAATTGACGTTTTTTATAAATTGGTCAACTTGCATAAAGCCGGTGTTAAAATTATTCTTCATTGTATGGAATACGGCAGGGGAGAGCAGAAAGAGCTTGAGAAATATTGCCATAAAGTATATTATTATAAACGCAAAACTTCCTTTTTAAGCCAATTAAGTTCGGTTCCCTATATTGTGAAATCAAGAACTTCAAAAGAATTGTTAGCTAATTTGCTGTTAGATGAACACCCAATTCTATTTGAAGGCCTTCATACTTGCTATTATTTGAAGGAGAAAAAATTAAAAAACAGATTTAAGATATATCGAGAGAGTAATATTGAGCACCATTACTATTATTACCTGGCTCACGCTGAGAAAAACGGGTTAAAAAAATTATATTTTGTTACAGAGGCTCGCAAATTATATTCTTTTCAAAAACAATTGTCTCATGCAGATTTGATGTTAGTGGTTTCTACTTCCGACCAAAAATATTTAAAAGAAGAATTTCCAAAAAAGAAAATGGAATACCTCCCGAGTTTCCATCCGTACAATGAAATGAAATGTAAGGAAGGTAAAGGAGAGTATATTTTATACAATGGCAATTTAAGTATTGGGGAAAATATAAAGGCAGTTGATTTTTTGATAAAAAATGTATTCTCTAAAATTTCTCAGCCTGTAATCATTACCGGACTAAACCCTTCAGAGAAAATTTATAATTGGGCTAAACCTTTTCCAAACATAAAAATTATAGCTAACCCGAGCGAAAATGAAATGCAACAACTTTTTGAAGACGCACAAATACATTGTTTGTACACGCATCAGGCAACGGGATTAAAATTAAAACTCTTAAACGTTTTGTATAGTGGCAGGTTTTGTATTTGTAATGAATTAATGTTGGAAGGTACCGCGCTTGACAATTGTTGTATGATTAAAAATACTCCTGAAGAAATTATTCAATCTATCAATCAATGTTTTTTGGCAGACTTTACCAAAGAATTAATCGAAGAAAGAAAAAATAAACTGCTTGCTTTTGATAATGAAAGTAAGACGCAAAGACTTCTTGCGTTTCTAACTGAATAATTTTTGTTTGGTCAGGCCAAACTTGGGTTCCTTTAGATTACCCTGTTTCACTGAAGTTGGATTTAAACAGATCTTGTTTCAATTACAGCGCCATTTTCGCAAGTAAGTGTGCGGGCAGGAAATTTGTTGTACAAAAGCATATCGTGTGTTGCGAATAGAACTGAGGTCCCGGTTTTACTAATATCCTGTAACAAACGCATTATTTCTGCCGATGTTTCCGGATCTAAATTTCCGGTGGGTTCGTCAGCTAAAATAATTTCAGGTTGATTAATAAGAGCCCTTGCAATGGTAACACGTTGCTGCTCTCCGCCCGAAATTTCATGAGGCATTTTGTTCCCTTTTCCAAAAAGACCAACTTTTTCTAAAACGTCAGTGATTTGTTTTTTTATCTGCTCTTCATCTCTCCAACCTGTGGCTTTCATCACAAAACGTAGGTTTTCAAAAATGCTTCTATCACCAAGTAATTGAAAGTCTTGAAAAACAATTCCGAGTTTCCTTCTCAAAAACGGAATATCTTTTCTTTTTAAATCATGTAAATCATAACCTGCAACTGTTCCTGAGCCCGATTGCATCGGCACTTCGGCATAAATACATTTCATTACTGAGCTTTTTCCACTACCGGTTTTCCCTAAAAGGTAAACAAATTCACCTTTTTTAACAGTTAGGGATAGATTAGCAATAACAACGCTGGATGATTGGGCGATGTTTACATTGTTGAGTTGAATAATTGTATCTGATGACATAATCCCGGCTAAGGTAGAAAGAAGCAGCCTTTACAGAATGAAATGTGCATGCATGTTTTAACACGTTTGCGTTAATAACTTAACCCTTACTCAATATATGCGGGCAGCCTGCGTTCTACCTTTACATCGTTATTTTTAATTTGTAATGAGAAAGTATTTTCTATCACGGTTGCTATCGGGATTGTTTTTATTGACTGTGTGTCAGATAACTTTGGCGCAAAAAACCACTATTTACTTAGATGCCGACCGTGACTACAAAGCAGGTGTTGAATTATTTGACAAGAAAAAATTTGGTTCAGCCCTTAAAAGTTTTCAGAACGTTACAGAATTAAATAAAAATGCAAAATCATTAGTCAGCATCGATGCTGCATATTATGCTGCAGCCTGTGCCATCGAATTATTTAATAAAGACGGCGAGTGGAAAATGAAGAAATTTATTGAATTAAACCCCGAGAGCAACAAAGTAAAATGGGGTTATTTTTATTTAGGCAAATCAAATTACCGCAAGAAAAAATATCCGGAGACCCTTGAATATCTGGAAATGGTTGATATTTACGAACTTACCAAGGATGATTTGCACGAATTATATTTTAAGCGTGGCTACAGTTATTTAGAAACAAAAAAACTTGACAAAGCCAAGAATGATTTTTATGAAATAAAAGATATTGACAATAAATACGCTAAGCCCTCTAATTATTACTATTCGCATATTTCGTACACCGAAAAAAATTACAGCATAGCGCTGGAAGGATTTACCCGTTTACTTAATGATGAAACGTTTGGTACAGTTGTCCCTTACTATATTGCTCAAATTTATTTTCTGCAGGAAAAATACGATGATGTTATTCGTGTTGCACCTGTCTTATTAAATGATAGTACTCATGCACAAAAGGCAGGAGAGATAAACCGTATTATTGGTCAATCGTATTACTACAAACAACAATATGCAGAAGCTATACCGTATTTATTGAAAGGCCCTGTTGCATCAACTTCAGATAATTACCAAATGGGTTATTCCTATTACAAAACAAACGATTTTAAATCTGCCATAACCTATTTGGAGAAATCAACAGCAGATAATGCTGCTCTTGCACAAAATGCGTTTTATTATTTGGCCGATTGCTATGTAAAAACGAACGAAAAAACAAAAGCAAGAAGTGCTTACTATGGAGCTTATGGCTTAAGTTTTGATAAACAAATACGCGAAGAATCATTGTTTAATTATGCAAAACTTTGTTACGAAACGGGGTTTAGTCCGTTTAATGACGCCATAAAATATTTTCAGCAGTATATTATTGAGTATCCTCAGTCGCCCAATAAAGATGAGGCCTATAATTACCTCATAAATTGTTTTCATACAACAAAGAATTATGAAGGCGCAATGCGTGTAATTGATAAAATTGGCAGCAGCGACCCTAAACTTCAGGAGGTTTATCAGCAATTAGCTTATTTTAGGTCGGTAAATTATTATAATAATAACCGACCCGATTCGGCAAAAAAATATTTTAACCTGGCCTTTCGTCTCAATGCTAATGCGGCTGTAACATCGCAAAGTAAATATTGGTTGGCAGAACTTTCTTATCAAAACAAAGCCTATGGTAATGCAATCACTTCTTGGGAAGAATTCCAGCTTATGTCGGGTTCAATTAATACCAAAGAGTATGATTTAGCTAACTATAATATTGGTTACGCAAATTTCATGAATAAGAATTATGCAGATGCAGGTATTTCATTCAGAAAATATTTACTCACTAAAAACCTGAACGACCCGCTAAAAGCTGCTGATGCCAATGTGCGTACTGCCGATTGTTACTTTATGAGTAAAACATTTAATTCGGCTGCCGATTTTTACGAAACAGCTATTGCACTTAATAAAATTGATGTTGATTATGCTATGTACCAAAAAGCTTTGTGTAATGGTTTATTAAAAAACTACAAAGAAAAAATTAACGATTTGGCGCTGTTGCAAAAGCAGTTTCCATCATCTCCTTATATTGTTTCTTCAGTTTTTGAAACGGCGGAGAGTTATAAGTTGAGTAACGATTACGAGAATGCAATTACCAGCTACAATAAAATAATTAACCAATATCCTTCTTCTCCCTATGTAACAAGGGCAACCAAAACGGTTGGATTTTTATATTGGAGTCAGAATAAATATGATAAAGCATTTCAATATCTTGATAAAATTGTAAAACAAAACCCTAAATCGGATGAAGCAAAAGATGCAATTGAAACGATTAAGAAAATTTTTAAAGAGCAGAATGATCCGCAGGGATTAGAAAGTTATATGAGTTCTATCGGGACTTCGATTAGTGTAGCAGAGTTGGATGAAACATACTGGCAAAAAGCTTCCGGTTTATATTACGATAAGAAGGATTGTGACGCTGCCATGACCGAAATGCAAAAGTATATAAGCAAATTTCCGGACGGAAAATATATTACGGAGGCTAATTTCTGCTTTGCTGAATGTGCTTACAGTAAAAATAATTTTGCGGAGGCCTTAGTATCTTATAAATATATTTTGTTGAAACCGCGTAATATTCATACTGAAATCGCTTTAGTAAAGGCGTCCTATATGCTTTATAAGGATAAAAAATATGAAGAGGCGCTTCCTTTGTATCAGCAGTTACAGGATGCGGCTGAGACATCGCAAAATAAGTTGACAGCTAAATTAGGCTCCATGCGATGCGCTTTTTTTACTAAGAGTTATGAAGCTTGTGTAAATGAGAGTAACAAGTTACTGAATACAGAAAAAATTTCTCAAGTGCAGCTAACAGAGGCACACTACATGAAGGCAAAATCGTTGTATGAGACAAACAAACGCGATGAAGCTATTGCTGATTTTAATTACATAGTAAAAAATGCTAAGAGTGATGCCGGGGCAGAAGCTTACTATTATCTGGCAATGATACATTTTCAGAAAAAGGAATTAAAAGAAACTGAAAAGACAATTAATTCCTTAATTAATTATGCCTACACTACTAATGATTGGAACACAAAGGCCATGATGTTAATGGCTGATGTTTATACTGAGAAGAAAGAATATCCTAATGCGGAGGCAGTTTTGAAAAGCGTAATTGAAAACGCTGATAAACAAGAGTACATTGATTTGGCCAAACAAAAACTGCAGGAAATAAAAGACAAACAACAAGCAAAGGAAATTGAAAAAACCCCTCTGGAAGAAATGAAAATTCAGTTTAATAATGACGGTAGTCAGTTATTTGAAGGGCAGCCATTAAAAACTGATTCAATAAAAACTATTCAACCTAAATGAGAAGGTCAATAAAATATTATTTAGTAGCAGTACTTACGGGCATTACATTTACCGGCTTTTCTCAGGGTATGGGCGATGTTGAAGTAATAAATGCTGCTAATTACGACCCGATTATTAAAGAAGCGGCAAAACAAAACGAGAGACCTGAAATAACAGACACAATCAAAAAAATTAAAAATGTATCTTATTCTACACCTTCAAAATTATTTCCTACCTCGTACCAAATAGCTTCTATTGAGCCTGCAAAAATGCTTAACGAGCCTTTGTCTAAGTTGTATCAGTCTATGCTAAAGGTTGGAATGGGAAATTATACTATGCCTTATGTAGAAGTTTTTTTCAATAACCTCCGTTCAAAAGATATTAATTGGGGAATACGTGCAAAGCATCTCTCATCGCATGCAAAATTTGATAAAATGGGTAGTACCGATTTTAGCGATAACGATGCGGGTATTTACGTAAAGAAATTTTACAAAAAGCACACCTTAAGTGCCGATTTCAATTATTCGCGCAATGTTGTGCATTATTACGGATTTTCTGATACAACGTTTAAAATTACCAATACAGATTTGTACAAACAACGTTTTCAGTTATTTGAGTGTAAACTAAGATTGCTTAGTCACTTCCCTGATTCAAGTAATATAAATGAGGACGTACATCTTAACTATTATAACTATGGAGATTTATATAGCACATTCGAAAATAATATTTATGCGGATGGTTTGGTAAGAATTTTCAAAGATCAAACACATTTTAATGCATTTGGTTCTGTTGATTATTACAATATACACAGCGCACACGATACCTTAAGTAATGCTATCATAAAACTCAATCCATACTTTGAAGCCGGAAACGGAAAAAGATGGAAAGCAGATGTTGGCATTACAGGAGCCATTGATTACTTTACAAGTACCGGAATTAAATATTAT
>CAZZEI010000053.1:0-18139 GCA_964653165.1 uncultured Flavobacteriaceae bacterium
AAAAGAAGGAAGATGAAAGTCTTCCTTCTTTAAATCTTTATCGGACAACAGTGTATATTTGCAAAGTATTTGGTTTTTTTCCGATAGCGTTCTTATTGGAAAAATGAAAAGGGAATGCCGTTAGATCCGGCAATAGTGCCCGCTGCTGTAACCTCATCACGCTAAGCGTGAATAAAAAACTTCAAGCCACTGCGCACCATTTGTGCAAGGGAAGGCAAAGAGAGGGAGTCAGAAGACCTGCCAGGTATGTTAACGCAAAATGCCTTCGTGGACAAAGGCCATAGCGAAATGAAAAAGCTAAGGAATAAATATTGCGCTTTATGCATCTTTTCTTTGTTGTGTATGTCTTCATATGCGCAAAGTAATGATACAGTTTTGTTGAAAGAAATCAGTATTACGGATTATCGAAGCAAAAATATCTCGGAAAATTTCTCTCTGATAAAAACTGACTCAACAACACTTAGTAATTTTTCTTCTTCCAGTATGCAGCAATTATTATTGCAACAAAATACGTGTTTTGTAAAATTGTACGGACCGGCAAATATTGCTTCTTTATCTGTGCGAGGTTCAACGGCTCAGCAAACAGCAGTAATTTGGAACGGAATGAATATTAATAACCCAATGTTGGGTCAATCTGATATTTCTCTATTACCTGTTGGTTTTTTTAATGCTATTTCTTTACAAAAAGGAGCTTTATCGGGTTATTGGGGCAGCGGCGCAATGGCAGGTGCATTGAATTTACAGTCTTCGGCACAAAATAATTCCGGACTAATTGTTCGTGCTTCTACTTCCTATTCGTCGCTTCAAAATAGTTCACAATGGGCATCGGTAAATTTTTCAACAGGAAAATGGAGCAGTGCCACACGCCTTTTATCGGATATTTCTAAAAATCAATACAATTATTTTTTAAGCGATTCAACTATCGAAAAACAACCGCATGCAGAAACAAAGCAATATGCTTTAATGCAGGATGTGGGGTATCAAATTAATTCAAAACAACAAATGGGTTTGCATGTTTGGCTACAGGATGCAAAGCGGCAAGTACCTTATACTTTATCCGAAATAAAACAAGATGGTAACCAAAATGACAATATTTTTCGTGCTATGTTAGATTGGCGATTATCACAAAATAAATATTCACTTTCCGCAAAGACCGCTTTTTTTAATGAAGCACTTATTTATAACAACAAAACGTATTCTATTTTTTCAAATAGCGTATTCAAAACTTTTATGGCCGATTTGGAAGCGCAATTTTATTTACCCAAAGGTTTTATAATTACATGCGGAAGTACAAATTCTGTTTCTTCAGCTATAACGGAAGGGTATGAAGCACAACAACAAATTTCTCGTGCTGCGTTGTTTGAAAATATTTCGTGGAGGAAAAATAAAATTCAAGTAAGTTTCTATGGTCGGGAAGAGCTTTTTAATTCAAGCACTTTTGTCCCTACTGCTGGTTTTACAAGTTCTGCAAACCTATTTGATTGGCTTGCATGGAAAATAAATGCCGGAACGGTTTATCGATACCCTACATTGAACGATTTATATTGGAATCCCGGTGGAAACCTCAATTTAAAACCTGAGCAAGGTCATAGTGAAGAAACCTCACTTAATTTAAATACGCAGTTAAAAAATTTCTCCTTTTCTTTTGGCGGAACTGTTTTTAGCAGGAATATTAATAATTGTATCTTGTGGCTTCCGGGTAAAAACGGTGTTTGGAGTCCTCAAAATATTTTGCAAGTTTGGAGCAGAGGAGTTGAAACTAATTCCGAAATTTCCTTTAAGAATGGAAATTTAAAAACGTCAATTAATTTAATAACCAATTATATTTTATCCACCCGTACACAAACAGCAATGCAAAATGACGAATCGGTAAACCGACAAATGACTTATGTACCCATGTATTCGGGCTCTTCAGTTTTTTCTTTAGCATATAAAAATTGGATGATGCGTGTTATGTACACTTATACGGGATATCGTTATCTTACTTCTGATAATTACAATTATTTAATTCCGTACTCAATACTTGATGCAAGAATTTCTAAAACTGTTCATCTAAAAAATTTATTACTCAATGTGTTCATAGAAGGAAATAATTTACGGAACGAAAATTACCAATCGGTTTCGCAATATCCAATGCCACTAAGAAATTTTAAAGCAGGAATAGTTTTACAATATCAAAAACAAAAAAAACAAACGAAATGAAAAAAATAATACTATCAATTGCCTTAATCGGCACAGTTTTAACAATGAAATCGCAAACAGTATTAAGTGATTTCGAAAACGTAACTCTTCCTAATCAAAACAATCAGGTTTATAACGATTCTTTGGGAGGAAATGGTTTTACTAGTGGCGATGCTTATTTTCCTACAGTGTGGGATACATCCTTTGGCGGATTTTGGTCGTCGGGATGGGCTGCAAGCGCTTTATATGACAGCAGTACCTCCGGATATGGCAACCCTTATGGTTGTGCGGCGTATAAGGGATATAGTAATTCAAATAAATTTATTGTAGGAACAACTTCCATGAACCTCACAATAAATCTTAGCGGTGCTTCTTTAGGAAAACTTGTTTCCGGATTTTATGTCTGTAATTCAACCTGGGCTTATAAAAGCATGGTTTATGGAGATTTTGTTGCGAAAAAATTCGGAGGCTCTACAGGTAACGACCCCGATTGGTTTCTGTTAAAAGTAAAACGCTATTATAATGATACACTTCGTAATGACAGTGTTCAGGTTTATCTGGCAGATTATCGGTACACCAACAATTCACAGGATTATATATTAAAAACCTGGACGTGGATAAACTTAACAAGTTTAGGAAATACAGATAGTCTTGCTTTTTATCTTAACTCCAGCGATACAGGTGCATTCGGAATGAATACACCTGCGTTTTTATGCGTTGATAATTTAACCACAAATGCTTCTGTAGGAATTCAAAATTATGATGAAGATGCAATACTTAATCTTTTTCCAAACCCTGCTGTGGATTTCTTTGAAATTGCGTATCAAACGGAAGTCCCTTCTTATGTTAATTTAAAAATGATGGATGTTACCGGAAGGGAATTACTGGTTCAACGTTTCAAATCTTTCAGAGGCTTAAATAAATTCAAAGTAGATATTCAGGAATTACCCGCAGGTATTTATTATGTTACGTTGAATATAGATGGGTCTGTTTTCAGTAAAAAAATCATCAAACAATAAAATGCGATTAACCTTTTTATTTTTATTTGTCGTACAAATGCTCTTTGCACAGTATGCTCCTCCTGTTGGTCAGCCGGGTACAACTGCCATGTACAAAGACAGCACTGCATTTATTGATTGGGCAAATTTTTGTGTTGTTCAAAGGGGTTTTCAAGACATTTCAAATACATCCGGACCAAAAGCAACTGTTGGGGACAGCAGTAAGGCAATTGGTATTGCAGATAATAGTATTGTTAGTTTGGGTGATGCAGGAATTGCCATTTGCACTTTTGCGCAAGCAATTACAAATGCGGCAGGGTATGACTTTGCAGTTTTCGAAAATTCTTTCAGCGATGATTATTTAGAGTTTGCATTTGTTGAGGTAAGCAGCGATGGCATAAATTTTTTCCGTTTCCCCGCAACTTGCAACATTCAGGATACTTTGCAAACCGGTGCATTTGGCTTAAGTGACGCAAGTCTTGTAAATAATTTAGCAGGCAAGTATCGTGGTTCGTATGGAACACCATTTGATTTAGCAGAATTACAGGGGACAAGCGGATTGGACATAGCAAATATCACCCATGTAAAAATTGTTGATGTGGTTGGAAGCATAAGTCCGCTTTATGCTACCTACGATAAAAACAATAAAAAAATAAATGACCCTTGGATTACGGCATTTGCTTCGAGTGGTTTTGATTTGGATGCTGTTGGTGTTATACATAATGTTACTATTTCGGTTGAAGAGAATGATTTTGAAAATAATTTCACAGTTTACCCAAATCCAAGTAACGGAAGAGAGAAAATAAAAGTACTGGGTATTAATGGAACTCAAATTTTTGATTGTGATTTGCGAATTGTTACTATTTTAGGGCAGGCGATTTCCCCCTCTGCCTTCGGCATCTCCCCCACGGGGGAGAATATTTCCTTCGAAGAAAATAACTTACAACCCGGCATCTACTTTCTGCAAATAAAAACCAAGAATAAATCTTTCACCAAAAAAATAATTATTAGCCAATGATATTTTGGAGAAAATATATATATGTTTTAATACTTGTTGGAATTTTCTCCTCTTGCAAAAAGGATATTCCGCCTACAAAACCGCAATCAACGGGCTCTATAAGCGCAACTAAAAGATTAATTATCTGTAACGAGGGTCTTTTTAATCAAGCCAATGCAACAATTTCGTTATACGATCCTTCAAGTGGAGCAACAGTTAGTGATATCTATACCCCAAACAACGCAAACCAATTTATTGGTGATGTATTGCAATCGGGAATTAAATTCAACGAAAAATATTTTTGGGCAGTAAATAATTCGGGTAAAATAGTTGTTACAGATAAAAATTTCATAAAAATTTCTACCATTTCCGGATTTATTTCTCCGCGCTATATGGAATTTGTAAGTAATAATAAAGCTTATGTAACCAATTTGCAATTAAATGCAAATCTTCCAAATTATATACAGGTGCTTGATGTTAATACAAATACGATAAGTAAAACCATTCGTTTAGATGGTTGGACAGAACAAATGGTTCAATCATACGGAAAGGTTTTTGTTTGTAATCAACGCAAAAAGTATGTCTACGTAATTGATGCATCAACCGATGTAGTAATAGATAGTATTTACGTAAATACAACAAATGCGTGCATCGTAAAAGACCAAAACGAAAAACTTTGGGTAAGTTGCAATGCAGATGCGGTAAATAGTATTGCTTCGCGACTTGTTAAAATAAATCCAATTAATGATTCTATAGAAGGGAGTATTTCTCTGGGAACTACACAAAATTCTATCAGCAGACTTTCAATAAACAGCGCCGGAAATACATTATATTATTTAATGACTGATGTTTATAAAATGTCTGTTTCCGCAGCCGTATCATCATCAGCTTTTATTCTACAAGGCAGTAGGGCATTTTATGGGTTATGTGTTGACCCGGATGACGAAACTATTTATGTTAGCGATGCAATTGACTACAATCAGGACGGTAGTATTCTTCGTTACAAAGCCGATGGTACTTATGTAAGTACTTTTAAAGCAGGTATTAGCCCGGGTTTTATGTGGGTTGACTAGTAATTTTACGGCAAGTATATTTGGTATAACATTTGCATAAAGGATTATTACTATATTTACCTTATGTTTAAGTATCTCTTAATTCTTGGTTTTCCTTTCATTGCTTTATCTCAACCTAAATTTGAGTTTGTAAAAAAGGAAGGTGGTTTTAAACACCCTGAATGTGTTTGCGTTGTAAACGAAGAGGCTGTTTATATTGCTGATATAGGAAAGGAAATGAAACCCTCTGAAGCTGATAGTGATGGCGTATTGTATAAATGCTCGCTTAAAAACTTTTCGGAAAAGAAAAAGGTCAACAAAACATTTAAGTTAAACGCTCCAAAAGGAATTTGTGCTGATAAAAACTATTTATATATAACAGATATAGATCGCATAGTTATGGTTAGTATAGCAACCGGCGAAAAGTATGATGAAATTCCGTTTGCAGGTAAAGGAGTTTTTTTAAATGATATTACTATGCTGGAGGAAAACACTCTTTTAGTTACTGAAACAAACCATCACGAGATGTATGCCGTAATAATAAATTCTAAAGAAATATTTAACCTTTCAAATAAAGATGTTGAAGGTGCAAATGGAATTTATTTAGCGACCGGTAAAGTTTATGTTTGCGGATTTGCGGATGCAAAACAAGGCAAAGGCAGTATTTATGAGTATAATCTTGAAACAAATAAAATAAGTGTGGTATTTGACCATCTCGGTCACTTAGATGGACTCAAAATGTATAAGGACAAATTAATTGTTTCTGATTGGGGCGGAGATTATAACCACGGAAAAATTTGGGAAGTTGATCCTGACACAAAGATACAGACCTTATTAACCGACAACAAAGAACTCAAAAGCCCTAGCGATTTTGATATTTTTGAAAACACTTTAATGGTACCTTGTATTGATAGCGGAGAGATACTTTTTTTTAAGTGGACAGAGTAATTCTATCCATCCAACTTCTCAAACACAGAGTTATTGCTCTTAAACTCAGGCACCAATTCTTTCATTCGGCCAACAATTTCAATATTGTTTTGACCGTCGAAAAGTATAATTAGTTTTTCAATTTTATCTTTTATTTCGTCAAACCCGTATTCTTTTACTTTACCAATTAATATTTGCGGATGATGTGTTGGTAAAGTATTCTCGGCCTGAGCTAATAATTCTTCGTATAGTTTTTCTCCGGGTCGTAGACCAGTGTAAATAATTTGTATGTCGCGACCTTCACTTAAGCCGGATAGTTTTATCATTTTACGTGCTAAATCAGCTATTTTAACTTGCTTGCCCATATCAAACACAAATATTTCTCCTCCATTTCCCATACAGCCAGCCTCTAACACAAGCTGACAAGCCTCAGAGATTGTCATGAAGTAGCGTGTGATATCTTTATGTGTTACGGTTACCGGTCCGCCTTGTTCAATTTGTTTTTTAAAGCGCGGTATTACAGAACCATTGCTCCCTAAAACATTTCCAAAACGCGTTGTAATAAATTTTGTTTTAGATTTTTTCCCTAATGATTGCGTAAAAATTTCAGCAATACGTTTGCTTGCTCCCATTACATTAGTTGGGTTTACTGCTTTATCGGTAGAAATAAGTACAAATTTTTCCACATTAAATTCAACGGCTAACTCCGCAACTGTTTTTGTCCCCAATACATTTGTGAGTATTGATTCTGATGGATTGTTCTCCATCATGGGAACATGTTTGTAAGCAGCTGCATGGTAAACCAGTTGGGGCTTAAACGTGTTAAAAACATTTCGCACGCGCTCAGCATTTCGCACATCACCCATCACTACCTCAAATTGAGAAGAAGAAAATTTATCTGCCAATTCTAATTCAAGATCATTTAGCGGACTTTCGGCGTTATCCAGCAAAATAATTTTTTTCGGATGAAAACGAAGTATTTGTCTTACCAGTTCGCTGCCAATAGAACCCGCGGCGCCTGTAACTAAAATTGTTTTGTTTTGTATTTGCGTTTCAATTAATGAAACATCTAATTTTATTGGGTTTCGTTCCAATAATTGCTCAATAGCAACCGTTTTTAACTGATTAAAACTTAGTTCTCCATTTATCCATTTGGTAACAGGCGGAACACTTAAAACTTTTACATTATTTTGTAAACAGGCATCAACAATTTTATTTTTTCGCTCTGTAGAAATATTTAAAATAGAAATAATAACCGTTTCAATATTATTTTCGGTTATAAGTTCTTCTATTTTATCGGGACCATAAATAAAAGTTCCTTCTAAACTTCTGCCCTTCTTCTTAATATCGTCATCAATAAAACCAACAACTTTGTATTTAACTGCTGCATCACGGTCAAGGGTACGCTTGGTAATAATACCCGATTCACCTGCGCCGTAAATGAGAATATTTATTTTTTCGCGTTCAGGGTTTTTATTTTCAAAATAAATTGCTTTTACAGCTAAGCGCGAGCAAATCATAACAAACATCGTGCATAACGCATCAATAATAATGACAGAGCTTGGTATGTAAAATACGCCGGTAGTAAAATGAGTTACAAGATTTATTAAAAAAAGCGCAATACTTCCGGTTAATACTACAAGAAGAATCCGCATGCTGTCGCGCGAACCTGTATAACGTATAACACCTTTGTACGTTTTAGAAATTAAAAAACTGACAAGTCGTATGGATAAAATTATGCCAAAATCAAGCGGTAAATTTTTTAAATCTTCCGGAGGCATTCTTGTAAGATCTATAATTTTGAAATTATAGGTAAGAATATCGAAACGCAAACAAAAGGCAAGTGTCAAAGAAAAGGCACAGATTAGCAAATCGATACAAAGTATTGACCAGCGCGGTAAATTGTATTTCCAGAAGAAACTTAAGAGCTTATACATGCCTCGATAAAAATAAGCAGTTAAACGTTAAAACAATGATTTTATTTTCAATATTGTTGGCATTTGTACGTTAATAAAGGAAGATATTAGGGTATGTTTTTTTGCCGTATCTTCGTTTTTGCTAATGCTAAGAAATGCTTTAATACTATTGCTGCTTGTTTTTCTTGGAGGAAAGGCTTTTTCGCAGCGGAAATCTATAAAAGACTCTGTTTATCATATACCTATTGTGGGCTTGCATCTTAGCGGACAATTACCGGGTGGAGACCTTGCCAAGCGCTTTGGCCCTTCAATAAATGTGGGCATGCCTCTTTATTATAAAACTGCAAAAAATATTTTTTTTGGGATAGAAGCCAATTATTTTTTTGGTTCAAAAGTAAGGGAGAATACCATGTCAAATCTTTACAATGCTGAGGGTACTATAACCGATGCTAACGGTAACCCCGGTGCTGTTAGATTAAACGAAAGGGGATGGAATATTTATGGAATGTTTGGCGGAGTAATAAATGCTTTGGGTCATAATAAAAACTCAGGTCTTATGCTTATGGGAGGAATTGGCTTCATGCAACACAAAATAAATATTTTTGATGTGGGCAAAAGTCTGCCGCAAATTCATGGAGATTTAGTGAAGGGGTATGACAGGCTTAGTGGCGGTGTTTCAGTTACAGAATACATTGGGTATTTGTTTTTGAGCGAGAACCGTATTGCAAATTTTTATGTAGGCTTTGAGTTTCAACAAGCTTTTACAAAAGGACAACGCACCTATCAATACGATTTAATGGCAAGTGATAGTCAAGAACGGTTAGATTTGCTTTACGGTTTTCGTTTTGGTTGGCTTCTGCCTTTGTATAAAAAAGCTCCAAAAGATTTTTATTACTATTAACCTGAAATATGTTCCTATACAATCTTGGTGTTTTTTTTTATTGGAGTTTTATTCAAGCCGCATCATTATTTCACCCAAAAGCGCGTTTGTGGGTAAAGGGTAGAAAAAATATTTTTTTTCACATTGAAAATTCCCTGAAAGAAAGAAATATTAATTCAAATTCAAAAGTAATTTGGTTTCATTGTGCTTCCTTGGGAGAATTTGAGCAGGGCCGGTCGGTTATAGAAAAGTTAAAAGCACAGAACAAAGAAATAAAAATAATTCTTACTTTTTTTTCACCTTCGGGCTATGAAATAAGAAAAGATTATGAATTTGCTGATGCCGTTTTTTATTTACCGATTGATTTTCCTTCAAAAGCAAAAAAATTTATTGCTTTAATTAAGCCGGATACAGTAGTATTTGTAAAATATGAATTCTGGCTGAATTACCTGGCTGAATTAAAAAAACAAAACATTACAACTTATTTAATCAGTGCAGTATTCAGAAAAAACCAACATTTTTTTAAAGGGTATGGAAAAACGTTTTTAAACTCGTTGTATACCTACAAAAAAATATTTTTACAAGATGATAACTCCTTTGCTTTACTTAAAGAACACGGACTAAGCAATATTGAAATTTCGGGTGACACACGGTTTGACAGGGTAATGCAGATAAGTAAAACCAAAACTATTTTACCTACGATAGAAAAATTTTGTGGCAGCTCTCCGGTATTAATTGCAGGAAGTACCTGGACTAAAGACGAGGATATTATTTTAACAGCTTATAAAAAATTAAAAAAGCAAACACCCGGCTTAAAACTTATTATTGTTCCGCATGAAGTAGATGAAGCAACGATAAACCAAACTGAAAAGAATATTTTGCATACCGATTCTACTTTCTTTTTTGCTAGATATACCAGTCGCCAAAATTTTGAGCGACACGATATTTTAATTGTTGACACCATTGGTATTTTATCTTCAATTTATTTGTACGCACGAGCTGCCTATGTTGGTGGCGGATTTAATGACGGCATTCACAGTATCCTCGAAGTATTAGCGCATGGAATTCCTGTTGCTTTTGGCCCAAATCATCAAAAATTTGTGGAAGCTATCGAAACAAAAAAACTGGAACTTGGAAAAGTGGTACATAACGAAGCTGAACTTGTTGCTTTTTTCAGTGAAATGATTTCGAGTGAAGTGAAAAGAAAAAATATTTCGGGACAAATAAATGCTTACATGAAAAGTAAGACTGGTGCTACTGAGAAGATTTGTAGCTTTATTGAACAATAATTTTTTAACCACATAGAAACAAAGAATTTATTTAGCGTGAAGGTGACATAGGAAAATAAATTTTCTGACACAAAGTCTATCAGAAACTATCTCTTCCTCACTGCGCCTATCCTACCTATGTATCAATGTGGTTTAAATTTTTAGCGCTGGTAGCGATAATGTCCTATAATTACATAATCAAAAAGCACATCATCCATTTTATTTCCACCACCTATGTTATGTACAATCATGCAGCGTTTTCCGTCTTCTGATTTTTGATTAATGACAATTCCAATGTGTGTAATTCCTCCTGGCGTATTTTTTCCCTGTAAATTCCATGTTACCAAATCGCCCGGCTTATAATCTTCCGGTTTTTGACTTATTGTTAATGCTGCACCTTGCCGTTTAAAAAATACCATAAGATTAGGAACACGCCTGTGGTCAATATTCGTATCGGTTTTTTTTAGTTTCCAATATTTTGGGTATTCGCTAAAATGTTTTTGCATATCCTCATGTACTTCTTTCTGCAAATCAATACCAACACCTCTGTATGAACGAATTATAACATCGGTACAAACTCCTTTGTTGGCAGCTACATCTCCATTAGGGTATTTTATTTGTGTATAAGCAGGATCGTAAGTGACTTGAATTTTTGTTTGAGCAATAGCTTGCGTTATAAATTTTTCGAAAAAAGTTTGGGATTTTAATTGAGAAGAGAGGAGGAGTAATAAAAATATTTTCGTTTTCATTTGGCTTTGTTCTAGACATCCCCCGTTGCGCAAATTTCATTTGCGGTCGACTCCCCCCTTCAAAAGGGGGAATTTTTATACAGCTACTTTCTCACCTTTTAAAATGGCTGCCATTGTAATACCAATTACAGCAGGAGAATCACAAACATGAATTCCGCACTCGCGCATAATTTGCATTTTTGCTGCGGCTGTATCATCTTTTCCGCCAACAATTGCTCCGGCGTGGCCCATAGTGCGACCTTTTGGAGCTGTTTGTCCAGCAATAAAACCAACAACAGGTTTGCGGTTATTGGCTTTTATCCAACGTGCAGCTTCTGCTTCTAATTGTCCGCCAATTTCACCAATCATTACAATTCCTTCAGTATCGGGGTCGTTCATAAAAAGTTCTACTGCATCTTTAGTAGTTGTTCCAATAATCGGGTCTCCGCCAATACCAATAGCAGTACTAATTCCTAAACCCGCTTTTACAACCTGGTCAGCTGCTTCGTAAGTAAGTGTACCCGATTTAGAAATAATTCCAATAGTTCCTTTCTTAAAAACAAAACCGGGCATAATGCCGATTTTTGCTTCACCGGCTGTAATAATTCCGGGACAATTTGGGCCTATTAATCGGCAATTTTTTCCTTTAATATATTCTTTAGCGTAAATCATGTCTTTTACCGGAATTCCTTCCGAAATACACACAATAACTTTAATACCTGCTTCGGCGGCTTCCATAATGGCATCGGCTGCAAAAGGAGCCGGGACGAAAATTATTGAAACATCGGCTCCTGTATTTTTTACGGCGTCAGAAACAGTATTAAAAACGGGTTTATCTAAGTGTTTTGTCCCACCTTTTCCGGGAGTAACGCCACCTACCACATTGGTTCCGTATTCTATCATTTGGGTTGCATGAAAAGTTCCTTCTCCACCAGTGAAACCCTGTACAATTACCTTTGAATTTTTGTTTACTAAAATGCTCATATTTTATTTTTTATAGAATGGTATAATTTAAAACGGGGCTAAGGTAAAAATTATGCTTTAATAAGCCTCACCTGCTCGACTATAAAATATATTTAATTATACGTTCAGTCATTCAGGCGGACATTTTACATTGGATTTTTTGATTTGAAACCGTATTTGCGTTAGGGATACGACGGGCTTGGCTCTTTTGCCACCATAATTACTTATTGAAAGAAGAAATACACTGCAAAAAGCGGAGCGCAGCGAACCCCAAAGTAGCCCGCCCCCGCGTAAATACCCCGTTTGAAAGTCGATTTTCATTGCGGGGGAACGCCCAAATTTTCACCTTAAATAACCGCTAAAACACCGATTTAAAAAAAACTACTTACATTAGCCTTGTAAAATGGTAAAATATCCCTCACATAGCGATACAATTGTGGCACTTGCAACGCCTTATGGCATGGGTCCGATTGCTATAATTCGTGTTTCGGGCGATAATGCATATGATATTGTTGAGCAGGTTTTTTTCACCAAAAAGCAGGAGCCTATTACCTTAAAAGATAAAGAATCGCATACAATTCACTTCGGATTAATTTGTGCGAATGATGTAATTATTGATGAGGTACTTGTTTCTTTATTTAAAGCACCGCGTTCATATACGGGAGATGACAGCATCGAAATTTCCTGCCATGGAAGTTTATTTATTCAGCAGCAAATATTACAGATTTTAAATAAACTGGGCGCACGAAATGCAGAGCCTGGCGAATTTACTTTACGTGCTTTTTTAAATCAGAAATTTGATTTGTCGCAAGCCGAGGCCGTTGCCGATTTAATACAATCTAATTCTTCTGTATCGCACCAGGTAGCAATGCAGCAAATGCGCGGGGGGTTTAGTAGTAAAATTAAAATATTGCGTAATAAACTAATTGATTTTGCTTCCTTAATAGAACTCGAGCTTGATTTTAGCGAAGAAGATGTTGAATTTGCAGACAGGAGCGAATTAAAAAAACTGATACTTTCTATTCAACACATTTTAGAAAAATTAATTGATTCGTTTGAGTTGGGGAATGTTATTAAGCATGGAATTCCGGTAGCAATTGTCGGAAAACCAAATGCGGGAAAATCTACTTTGCTTAATACTTTATTAAATGAAGATAAAGCCATTGTTTCTGAATTACCCGGCACCACACGCGATTTGATTGAAGATGAAATTACTATTGGCGGTGTAATGTTTCGCTTTATTGATACCGCCGGAATCCGTGACACATCTGATGTAATAGAGCAAATTGGAGTGAACAAGGCGCTTGATGCCATGAAAAACTCGGCCATCATTATTTATTTGTTTGATGCGCATGAGTTGGGTAAAAAGGAGTTATTAAATGAATTGGAGAAAATAGAATTGCACACCGGCAACTCGCAAGTGCTTGCGGTTTGTAATAAAATTGATATAGAAGATTTAAGTTCATTGCAAAAAGAATACGAAGGAATTGATAATTTGCTTTACATTTCGGCTAAAACACATTTATATTTAGATGATTTAAAATCTAAACTCGTTGCGTTGTTTGATAACCGAACAGTAAACATTACAGAAACTGTTGTAACGAATGCGCGACATGTTGATGCACTGCGCAAAGCCAATTCAGCTTTGTACAGGGTAGCAGATGGATTGAGTAAAAATATTCAGGTCGATTTACTTGCGCAGGATATTCGTTATGCGCTTGAAGCTCTCGGTGAAATCACCGGAGAAGTAAGTAGCGACCAGTTACTCGCAAATATTTTTGGTAAGTTTTGTATCGGAAAGTGAAGTAGTTTCCTTTGTCTTCCAACAGCTTGTTATTGTTGATAATATCCTAATTTAACTTTCCTTTATTTGTTGCCCAACCCTCCTTTTTAGCATAATTTCGTTGCTATAATGTTGCCCCAATTTGTTGCCATCGCTTTCGGGCAACAAAAAAACACTAAGCGGAGAGATTATGCTACATACAGCTACACTATGCTACACCAAGCTACTAACAACTACTACACTATGAGCAGCAATATGAGAATTAATAAGACATGCCAGTATTGTAACAAACCTTTTGTTGCAAGAAAGACGACTTCAATATGTTGTTCGGATCATTGTTCAAAGAGAGCGTACAAGAAAAGAAAACGCGATGAAAAAATTGCTAAGGTTGTTGAAGCTCAAAATCAACCGTTCAATCCTGTGGTGCAAGAAAAGGAATTTTTGAGCATTAAAGATGTGTGTATGCTTTTAGGTGCAAGTCGTTGGACAATATATAGACTTATTGATAAGGGAGAGTTAAACGTAGCGAAAATTGGTAATCGAACAATCGTAAGAAGAAATGAAATTGATAAACTTTTTAATACTCAAACACAATGAATGTAACTCTTAGAAAAAGAAAAAAAGGCAATAAGATCAGCTTGTACCTTGACTATTACAGTGGAGGTAAACGTGAATACGAATATCTCCAACTTTACCTACACCCCGATCCGCTTAAAGGTAAACTTACCAAAGAGCAGAAAAAGGAGAATGATAAAAATCTTCAATTAGCGGAATTAATTCGTTCAAAACGCCATCTTGAAATTCAGAATAATATTTATGGATTTCAGGATAGAGGAAAGATGAAAGGAAGTTTCCTGCGATATGTAGAATATCTTGCGGAACAGCGTAAAGGCAGCAAGGGTAATTATGGTAATTGGGATAGTGCGTTAAAGCATTTGAAAAAATTTGCAAAAACAGATGTTTCCTTTTCGCAAGTAGATAAAAAATGGTTGGAAGACTTTAAAGAATATCTACAAAAAGCTAAAACACCCGCCAAGAAATCTTTGTCGCAAAACTCCCAATGTTCCTATTATAATAAAATAAGAGCTGCATTAAGGGAAGCGGTTAAAGACGAAATCATTAATCGAAATCCTGCTGATACAGTTGATGGTGTTAAACAGGGTGAACCGGAAAGAGAATTTTTAACCCTTGATGAATTGCAAGCAATGGCAAAAGCTGTATGCGATATTGATGTTTTAAAACGTGCTTTTTTATTCAGTGCCTTATCAGGTTTACGTTGGTCGGATGTAAACAAATTACTTTGGTCAGAAATGCAACACTCAAAAGAAATAGGTAATTACATCCGTTTCCGTCAGAAGAAAACAAAAGGCACAGAAACATTACCACTCAGCGAAGATGCGTTGAAATTGATAGGCGAAAGGGGCGAACCCGAAGAAAGAGTTTTCGCGACACTCAAATACAGCTCATGGCACAACATCAAATTACAGCAATGGGCACTTCGTGCAGGAGTAACAAAAACTATTTCTTTCCATTGTGCCCGGCACACGTATGCAACTTTACAGCTTACTTTGGGAACTGATATTTATACTGTTTCAAAATTATTAGGTCATAAAGATTTAAGGACGACACAGATTTATGCTAAAATTATTGATGAGAAAAAGAAAGATGCAGCTAACAGAATAAAATTAGAGATATGAAAATAGATTTAAAACTTTACAACAGTATTTTATACGGGGACTTGCGCCCTTGGCTTGAAGCGAATAAGTCAGATGAAAAATTTCTTCAAATACTTTCGCCATCATTCAAAGTGCCAAAAGGGGGTCCTGATGCGTTTATGATTGCGTTAAATAAAGCAATGGAAAACAATCCTCATTTTTTAATTGAAGATGATTATGTATTGGAGTTCAGTGAAAATAAAATAAAGATCTCAAGTATGGGGGATGAAATATTTGAGCCACTTATAAATATTGATATACCTCCCTATTTCAGCCCTCGAACAGAGTTTTATTATTACCTCATTCGCAATGAAGGCACACGAATGATGAATAACTTAAATAAAGCAATTGAAGTATGTAAAACAGAAGCAGATGCAAACTTTCTGGTAAAGGGAACACTTACAAAAATCAAAACTCTGTTAATCGAAACAGGCAGACGATCGAAAGAACTTGGTTATTCTGACCGCTTACCTTATAATGAACTTCCCAATGATCCCATAGAAGCAGAAAAGAAAATAATTCACTATATCCTTTTTGCTTTGCGTGAAACGCTGATGCGTTTGATTTATGAAATTCAAGAAATTTTTGCACTATTCTTAGGAGCTAAACTCATTACAGAAGATGAAATTTACATTCAATACTTAGGTGAAACTCCGCCGAGTATATCTGTAAGAAAAGCCTCAGCGAAAATGAATGATTTTGCAACAAAGCGATACGTTATGCAAATGGAATATTCTAAAGAAAAAACACTTGAACGAATTGACAAAGCGAAGGATGATATTTTATCGTGGTTTGATATTGAGAAATTGCCAAAGGAATTTGCTGAACAAAAAGAACTATTTGTAGAAAACATAATGGCTCTCGAAAATCTCTACTTCGTGCGTGAATTTGGTTTTGAAGAAACCAACCCTACTTATGAAAAATTAGTTTCACCTAAATACATTAATGAAATATTGAACAAGGCATATTCAAATATCGAAGAAATAATTGAAGAACAGGCTCAGGCAAATAATCGTTTAAAAGTCTTATTCAAAGAGGAAGAAAAATTCGCATTCTTAAAAACCAGAGTAAAAATTGATGATGAAATTTATAAATCATCTATACCACGTAAAATAATTTCATTGCTCAAAGGCTCACGGGCATTTATTGAAGCTAACCTAAGTATTGATTTTTCAAAGCAAAAAGGTTTAGAGTTCAATAAAATCAAAACAAACCTTACTGTTGCTGAATTAGCATTACTGTTTCGTTTTTTAATGGAAGGAAATCTTGTTACCACGAAATACAAAACAGAATTATTTAAAACCATTGCAGCAACTTTTTCATCCAAAGAACGGGATGATATTTCCGCTAATGCGATCAAAAATCATTATGATACACCCGACGGCAATGCAAAAGACAATTTGCACGGAAAATTATTCCCGCTTCTTCAAATAGCAAGAAAGTTTAAGGATTCTTAAACACCCTAATCCATTTATTTACAAGACATTTACATAGGGTTGCACAACCCTGTGCAACTACCTATCCGGTATTTTTCTGCGCAATTTTGCTTCGTAATTCAGCATGAGTTAGTCTAAATCTCCTGCTGAATAAAAGACACAAAGAATAATTTGTTTAACCTTTTAAAGTGAAGAAGTAAAATGTCAGAAAATATCATACTTGATAAACTGGAAAACATCGAACGGATGTTAACCGAGCAGAACCTGCTGCAAAAATCGGTAATCAATTTCGCAGAGGCGTGTCAATATCTTGATGTAAGCGCATCCCATTTGTATAAAATGACGAGCAAAAAAGAAATACCGCACTCATGCCCCAACGGAAAAAAATTGTACTTCAACCGTCAAATGTTGGACGAATGGTTGCAGAGAAACAGTCAATCTTCACAGGTTGATTTGGAAAAGGAAGCTATTGATTATGTTATTAAAAATAAAAGAAGTTAGAATTGAATCGTTCAAATTTTTGACCAATTATGGATTATCAAAAGTTAAACAAGTGTAAAGGAGTAACAATAAAAAACAAAGAAATGATGACAAGTCCTAGTACCTTTAGTGTGCCCAGTAAGAAGATCAGTACACGAAGCAATCACGAGAGAATATTATCACATCGTTATGAGATGGGGAAGTGGTTAGGGAGATTACCATGGCATTACTACATAACGTTTACAACTCCTTATTCCCTCAGTGTGGAGTCTGCACGTTTAAAGATGAAAGCGTTATTTCCGGTATTGAAGAGGAGCTATCCCTCTGCAAAGTTGTACTGGATTGCGGAGAAGTACAAGACAAAGGATGGTTGCCACTTACACGCACTGTTGTACTTGGGTGATTTGCAACAAAGCGAATTATCAGAAAGTCTTGTCGAGTTGATAAAGGAAGAATGGAGGAAGGTATCCGCAGGGAGGAAAAATGGTAAAGAGGCTAAGCGAACAGAAGTCAAGGAATATATCCCCGGATTGGGAGCAAACTTTTACGTTGTGAAAGATGTTGAGCGTTATGAGCAATCGCTTTGGGGTATTGAAATCGGCAGCGATCAGGAAGATTCTGATTATCCGGAAAGATACGTAAGGAGGATTGGTGGAAACCGCCGCCCTATCACATCTCCGCAAATAGAAGAGGCTCCCCCGACGAAAAGCAATGATTGGATTTCGATGGCTGATGCGTTCAAAAAAGAAGGTCCGGAGAAAACGCAGGAACCCCCAATTGTAAAGAAAGGAATATCAACTAAAGGAATACGTGGG
>CAZZEI010000054.1:0-18073 GCA_964653165.1 uncultured Flavobacteriaceae bacterium
AATCGAATCAACATCATATATAATATAACTACCCACTTTAGCAGGATAATAATCGTAACCCAAATCGGGGGCGCCCTCAGTGTTATGTTTGTTACAAGAAAAAATTCCAGCCACAACAAGACAAAACGCTATAATCCTGAAAAGTTTCATTACAGTAAAGGTATAAAAAATAACCGAACAATCTTGTTAAAACCCAAATTATCGTCATTCTGAATTTATTTCAGAATCCCATCCTCATAAATTTAATAAATAGATGCTGAAACGGGTTCAGCATGACAAAAGCTATTAAATTAGCGGAATCATTTTGAGCAGTAAAAAAAACATATTGGTTTTAACAGATTGGTATCTGCCGGCTTATAAAGCAGGTGGGCCGGTTAAATCACTGGCGGCACTGACTTATCACTTAAAAAACGATTACAATTTTTACATTCTTACATCAAACAAAGATGCATTTACCAAAACACCGCTGCCTGTTAAAGCTGATGAGTGGATTACTTTAAATAGTGATGAAAAAGTGTATTATTTATCGGATGAAAAAATTACGCTTTCTAAATTAGCCGAAGTAATAAATACTGTAGAATTTGATTACGTTTACCTGAATAGCTTTTTCTCAAAATATTTCAGCATTTATCCCTTGATGCTTAAAAAACAAGGTAAAATAAAAAAACCTGTTGTGTTAGCTCCACGTGGGATGCTTGGCGAAGGAGCACTTTCTTTAAAATCTAAAAAAAAGAATCTTTTTATAAATCTCTCTAAACTATCGGGCATTCATAAAAATATTATTTGGCATGCAACTTCAGAACAGGAAATTGAAGAAATAAAAAAAACATTCGGCTCAAAAGCTGAAATTCATTTGGCATCTAATTTAATTTTACCTCCAGCGAAAGCACGAACAGATTACTCAAAAAATCCAGGCGAGGTAAAAATTTGTTTTATATCACGCATTTCAAAAAAGAAAAATTTATTGTTTGCTTTAGAAATTCTTAACGAAATAAAAGAAGGCAAGATAATTTTTGATATTTATGGTCCACCTGAGGACGAAGCATATTATAATGCGTGTTTAGAATATTCGAAAAATCTTCCTGCAAATATTTTTGTTTCTTTTAAAGGTGAAGTATTGCCCATGAAGGTTGAGTCGGTTTTAAAACAATATCATGCCTTTTTCCTCCCTACTTTAAATGAGAATTTTGGTCACGCAATTGTGGAAGCCATGCTAAATGGCTGCATTCCTTTGCTTAGTGACCAAACCCCATGGAAAAATTTAAAGAAAAATGGCCTCGGTTGGGATATAGCTTTAAGCGATAAAAGTGCTTTTATAGGCTCAATAAAGGAGCTTTTGTTAATAAATAATTCTATGTTTGAATTACAATCTATTAAAATTCAGCATTTTGCGAAGGAAAAATGCATAAATATAGCTCATATGGAAGCTTATAAACACCTCTTTAAATAAGTTTTTGATTTTTTACCGATTAATATATCTTTGCAACGAATTTTTAAAACCATACAAAAATGTCAGAAATTGCAAAAAAAGTAACATCTATAATTGTAGATAAACTTGGCGTTGAAGAAAAAGAAGTTACTCCAACCGCCAGCTTTACAAACGACTTAGGCGCTGATTCGCTTGATACCGTTGAACTTATTATGGAGTTCGAAAAAGAATTCAATATTGCTATTCCCGATGATCAGGCTGAAAAAATCTCTACCGTTGGAGATGCCATTTCTTACATCGAGACAAACGCAAAATAATTTTACATAAGTAAAGCCATCTCGTCAAACGATGGGATGGTTTTATTTTTTTTGTAATAAAACCGTATGCAGCTTAAACGCGTAGTTATAACAGGTTTGGGTGCAGTTACGCCCTTAGGCAACAACGTTACCGAATATTGGAACAATCTGATAAACGGTGTAAGCGGTGCGGCACTCATCACGCGTTTTAATCCTGAAAAATTTAAAACAAAATTTGCCTGCGAGGTAAAAGGTTTTAATCCCGAAGATTATTTTGATAGAAAAGAAGCACGTAAAGTTGATACGTTTACGCATTACGGCATGGCAGCCGCTGTACAGGCAGTTGCCGATTCAGGTATAGCGGGAGACGGAATCGATAAAAATGAAGTAGGTGTTATCTGGGGCTCCGGCATTGGAGGCCTCGATACTTTTCAGCACGAAACTTTTGGTTTTGCAAGAGGCGATGGTACTCCACGCTTTAATCCTTTCTTTATTCCAAAAATGATTGCCGATATATGCTCAGGTCATATTTCAATTCGTTTTGGTTTTCGCGGACCAAATTTTACAACGGTTGCAGCTTGTGCTTCTTCTACCAACGCAATGATTGATGCTTTTAATTATTTACGCATGGGCAAAGCAATTGCTATTGTATGCGGAGGTTCTGAAGCAGCAATTAACGAAAGTGGTATTGGAGGATTTAACGCTTGCCAGGCAATGAGCACACGTAACGAAACTCCAGCAACAGCTTCCCGTCCATACGATAAAGAACGCGACGGTTTTGTTTTAGGCGAAGGTGGGGGCTCACTTATTTTAGAAGAACTTGAACACGCAATGGCACGAGGCGCAAAAATTTATGCTGAAGTAGTTGGAGGAGGTTTGAGTGCAGATGCACATCATATTACTGCTCCTCATCCCGAAGGACTTGGTGCAACTTTAGTTATGAATCGTGCTTTAAGAGATTGCGGAGTTCTTGCAACTGATATTGATTATGTAAATACACATGGAACAAGTACACCACTTGGTGATACCGCTGAATTAAAAGCAATACAATCTGTATTTGGAGAACACGCTTATAAAATGAATATCAGTTCAACAAAATCAATGACCGGACATTTACTTGGAGCGGCCGGCGCAATTGAAGCAATTGCCACAGTACTTGCAGTTAAAAATGATATTATTCCTCCTACAATTAATTTTACTACTCCCGATCCTGCAATTGATCAGCGCTTAAACCTAACGCATAACAAAGCACAAAAACGTGTTGTTAATGCAGCTATCAGCAATACTTTTGGTTTTGGTGGACACAACGCCGCTGTGATAGTAAAAAAATTCAGTTTATAGTTTTCTCTTGCTGAGATATCTTTCAATAAAACGCTTTACAAATTCTTCCGACAAAAAACTTGCGCAAAGCATCAAAAATCTTTTTGGTTTTTATCCAAAGAATTTAGACTTGTTTAAACAAGCACTAAGACACAGTTCTGCCGCAAAAAAATTAAAAAGTAACGAGCGTTTAGAATTTTTGGGTGACTCCATTTTAAATTCTTTAATAGCAGAATACCTTTTTAAACTAATGCCCAATGCCGAAGAGGGAATTTTAACTCAGGCACGCTCACGTATTGTAAGCCGACAACAATTAAATAAACTCGCACTTAAAATGGGGTTAAATAATTTATTGGTCACCGATATAAAAGGTGGTTTACCGGCATCTGTTTTTGGAAATGCTCTTGAAGCTTTAGTAGGCGCTGTTTTTTTAGACATAGGCTATGCTAAAACACAAAAAATAATTTTACAAAAAATAATTAAACAACATTTACAGGTTGAAACATTAATTAATGAAGACACCGATTATAAAAGTCAGCTAATAAATTATTGTCAGAAGCAAAAAACTCCTGCAAACTTTAAAGTTATTTCAGAAGATAAAGAAGGCTTAAAAAAGATTTACCACATTGGCATTGAAGTAAACGGTAAATTAATTGCTGAAGCTAATCATCCATCTAAACGCGCCGCAGAACAGTTGGCGGCAATGGCTGCGTTGGAGAAAATTAATACGGAGGAATAATTTTAGAATCTAAAAAGCCCCGTGCTTTTTTCTTTTTCCTTTACTCATATGCGGACAAGAATCACAGCGATTTTTTCCACGGAAAAGAAAACAACTGCTTAGAAGCAAGGAGGAGGATAGAAGTAATACTATAAATTTTATTCTGTTCATGAGCTTTCTCTTAATAAACATCCCCCCGCCATGTTCCTTTGTAACATTTGACGTCCCCCTTGTAAGGGGGAGTTTCTTTACTTTTTAGTCCAGATAAAATCACACGATTTTACAAATGGGCACACACCATTGTATCTTGAACTAGCAAAAAGCAAAAGGAAAATTATTCTGTATCGTTTAATCATTTATTTATTTTAGAATTAAAATATTTACACCATTCCGTAAGCTTACATTTTTCACACAAAGGCTTACGTGCCAGGCAAACATATCTTCCATGCAAAATTAACCAATGATGGGCTTTGGGCACCAATTTTTCAGGAATATATTTTATTAATTGTTCTTCGGTCTGTAAAGGGTTTTTAGCATTGGTAGTCAAGCCCAACCTTGCAGATACCCTGAAAACATGTGTATCTACAGCCATTGTGGGCTTATTATATACTACAGAAGCAATGACATTTGCTGTTTTTCTGCCAACGCCAGGTAGTTTTTCCAATTCTTTTACCTCATGTGGCATTTTGCCTTTAAAATCGTTTAACAACATTTTTGCCATTCCAACCAAATGCTTGGCTTTATTGTTTGGGTAGCTTATACTTTTGATATAAGTAAAAATTGCCTCGGAAGTGCTTGCGGCTAAAGCTTCGACATTTGGATAATCGACAAATAATTTTGGTGTAATTAAGTTTACCCGCTTATCGGTGCATTGCGCTGAAAGTATTACAGCCACTAATAATTGAAAAGGATCTTTGTAATGCAATTCGGTTTCAGCCGGCAAATCGTTATGCTGAAAATAATCCAGAATTTTTTGGAAGCGTTCTTGCTTGGTCACAATTTTTGAGCGGAGTAAATCCCCTCCTTTTTTTCAAGGAGGGGACAAAGGGGTGGTTTAATTCATCACGCCAAACACAGTTGCTGTGCCCGAGACTTGTATTACCTGCAATGCTTTTGAGTAGCTAAGTATGTTCTGAATGGTAAATTCAGAAGGGCCAAATTCTTTGGCAATCTTACTTAATTTTACATTTTTTTTTGTTTCAGGTAAAGATGATTCTTGATTAAGAGTAGTAGTTTTATCCATGCGGTTTTATGATTTGTTTGGTTCATTATGTGGATAACGGGCAAACCTTTGGATTATTGTAAGAAAATTACAACTATTTTTTTCCTACCACAAGCTCAATCAAATCAGCCTTTTTAAGGTACTTGTTTGCTAAATCCTTTATTTCTTGGGGCTTTACAGACTTCACCGCGTCGAAATACCTGTCGTAGTAGTCGTACCCAAGGTTAAACTCCCAAATACCCCTGAATTTATCAGCCAAAGCAAGAGGTCCTTCAACCGACCTCAACAACTGACCAAGTATGTAGTTACGAACGGTTTCTAATTCTTCTTCAGAAACTAATTCGGTTTGTAATTTTTCAATCTCCTTATAAATTTCTTCCAGTGCTTTGTTTGTTACATCAGAACCCACTTCAGTACTAATAAAAAAATATCCTTCATGTACATGAGATGCAAGTCCGGAACCAATACCGTATGTATACCCTTTATCCTCACGAATATTTGCCATTAAGCGCGAACCGAAATATCCGCCTAACACAGTATTTAAAACCTGAAACTTAAAATAATCTTCATGTCTTTTATTAAATAATCTTCTGCCGATACGAATCGCTGACTGAACTGCATTTGTCATTTCTATATAATGTTCTCGCTTAGAAGTAGGCTCTGCCTTTTGACTTTTAACTTCTAACGTTTGACTTACCTGTCCCCATTTTTCCTTTCCGAAATGTGTATTAAAAATTCGAAATAAATCATCCGGTAATTTTCCGGCAGCTATAATTGTGCAATTATCGTAATGATAATATTTTTTGAAGAAATTAATTATGTCCTCGCGCTGAGTTGTATCGTAATCTTCTGCTTTTACTTCTAAACCATAGGGATGTTTTTTTCCGAACAACAATTCACTGAATACACGGCGTGCAACGGCATCTACTTTTTGTGAGTTGACTAAAAACTTTTGCTTTTTGTTAACCAGATAAGTTGTAACCTCTTCCTGAGGATAGTTTGCATCTTTAAAAGCATCTTCAACAAACACCAATGTTTTTTCTAAATGTTTGTTGAGAGAAAAAAGTGCTATGGAAGCAAAGTCCTGTCCGCAGGAAGTCTCAAAGAAAGAACCGTAAAAATCTATCCCTTCAGAAATTTGGTTTGCTGAATATTTTGAAGTCCCGTTTTCAATTAAATTATTTGCAGCGGTTGCAAGCAATGGAGTTTCCTGATAAAACATTCCGGCCTTAAAAATAAATTCAATGCGCGTTAATTCCTGTGTACCGGCATCAACGGTATAGACAGGAATGCCATTATCGAGCTTAAAATGATTTGCCTTTGCAATATCAATTTTATCTATGGTTTTAAATTCAGGTGCCTGAGTACGATTTATCATATTATTTCTTTAGATAATAAAGTGTCGAACAATTTTCCTTTTGCAATATTTTGTTGGCTGCATTTTTAATATCTAACGCAGTTACTTTCTGGTATTTTTCTGCTTCTTCATTTATCAAATTCGCATCGCCCATTAATTCTGAAATAGCGAGATTGGTTGCTTTGTTTAAAACATCCATCTCAGTAAAAATTAAAGTTGACTCCACTTTGTTTTTACATTTCTCTAATTCTTCTTTAGGAACAAGCTCGGTTTTTATTTTTTGTAACTCTGCTTCTATTCCAGCTTCTGCTTGTTCAATAGTTATACCATCACTCAATTTTCCAGACACAACAAACAAGCCTTTATCAAAATCGCCCATCACATAGGCATCCAATTCCGAAAAAAGTTTTTTGTCTTTTACTAATTCTTTATAAAGTCGTGAAGAATTTCCTCTTGATAAAACATCCGACAAAATATCTACACTATGATACTCGGCATCGTTACGCGCGCACATGTGGTAGGTTTTGTAAATGGCATCTTGCGGAACATCTTTATGCACGGTTAATTTTCTTTCTTCAGTTTGTTGCGGCTCAACAGGAAGTTTGCGCACAGTTGCGTTACCAGAAGGAATTGATTCAAACCATTTTTCTGCCAACTGCAAAACGTTTTTCGTTTCTACATTTCCGGCGACAACCATAATTGCGTTTGCCGGACAATAATGTTCTTTGAAAAAAGATTTTACATCACTCATTACTGCGCTTTCTACATGTGCAATTTCTTTTCCGATAGTTGCCCATTTGTATGGATGTACTTTGTATGCAAGTGGGCGCAACAACAACCACACATCACCGTACGGTTGATTTAAGTACCGTTGTTTAAATTCTTCTATTACTACACTGCGTTGTACTTCTAAACTTTTATCGGTGAAAGCGAGGCTTAACATCCTGTCGCTCTCTAACCAAAAAGCAGTTTCCAAATTTTCATGCGGAACAGTGCAGTAGTAATTTGTAATATCGTTGGTAGTAAAAGCGTTGTTCTCTCCCCCCACCAATTGTAAGGGTTCATCGTAATTTGGAATATTAATACTTCCCCCAAACATTAAGTGTTCAAACAAATGCGCAAAACCCGTTTTACTTTCGTCTTCATCACGCGCACCTACGTTGTACAAAATATTTACACAAGCCATAGGCGTGCTTTCGTCTTTGTGGACAATTACCGTTAAATTATTTTTTAGTTTAAATTTCTCGTATTCAATCATATTCTAAATTTCAATATTTTTTAATTTGTTCTGCGTTTCCTTAAACTCCCTCATAATCTCCTCCACAACTTGTGCGGCGGTTTTTATTTCGGTAATGGCTCCGCTTATTTGTCCTATTTCTAATTCTCCTTCTTCTAAATCACCTTCAAACATACCTTTTTTAGCGCGGGCTCTGCCGAGAAGTTGTTGCAACTCTTCATTTGTTGCTCCGCGTTTTTCGGCAGCATCTACTTCTTTAAAAAATTTATTTTTAATTAAACGTACAGGTGTAAGTTGTTTTAAAGTCAATTGCGTTTCTCCTTCGGGCGTATGTAAAATGGCTCTTTTAAAATTTTCATGTCCTGATGATTCAGTGGTTGCAGCAAAAACACTTCCAATCTGAACACCATCCGCACCAAGCGCAAAAGCTGCAGCCATACTTGCTCCGCTTCCAATTCCACCTGCAGCAATAAGCGGAATTTTAATGGCTTTTTTAACCATCGGTATTAAAACCATAGTGGTTGTTTCTTCCCTTCCGTTATGTCCGCCCGCCTCAAACCCCTCAGCTACAATGGCATCCACTCCTGCTTCCTGACATTTTAGGGCAAATTTTACATTGCTTACTACGTGAACTACAGTAATTCCATGCTGTTTTAGATGCTGAGTCCAGGTTTTAGGGTTGCCCGCCGAAGTAAAAACTATCTTAACTCCCTCTTCTACAATAACTTTCATGTGGTCCTCAATATTGGGGTATAATAAAGGCACATTTACGCCAAAAGGCTTATTAGTGGCTTTCTTACATTTTTGGATATGTTCTCTAAGCACTTCCGGGTACATGCTTCCGCTGCCAATTAGTCCCAAACCACCGGCATTACTGGTTGCTGAGGCTAAGCGCCACCCGCTGCACCATATCATTCCTGCCTGTATAATGGGGTATTTTATACCGAATAAATCGCAAATAATTGGCTTCATTTTCCTATTGATTAATTTAAAAAGCTATTGCACGAAAGTAGAAATTTAATTATATTTGTAAGGTAAATATTAAAAGCCAATGAGGTTTATTATACTTGTTTTCGCCCTTTTTTTAAGTACTATGCTTCCTGCCCAATATAAATGGGATTATGGTTTTGGCTTAGGCGCATCTAACTACCTTGGTGAAATGGGTGGAAAAGATAAAACCCGCAGAAATTTTGTTGCCGATATGAAAATGGCACAAACCCGTTGGGATGTGAACGGTTTTGCGCGTTATAAATTAAATCAAAGAATTTCAGTTAAAGTAGGGTTATCCTACTTACGCATTGCAGGTAATGATGCTTTATCAACCAATACAGGCAGACATGCACGTAATCTTAGTTTCCGAAACGATATTTTTGAATTAAGTGTTGCTCCTCAAATTACACTTTACGAAAACAATGATTTAGGTTCATCGTACCGTTTCAGGCTTGGATTTAAGTATTATGTTTTTGCAGGTGTAGGAGTTTTTCATCATAATCCAAAAGCTTCCTACAAAGGTGACATGGTGGCACTTGCACCTTTACAAACTGAAGGTGTAAAATACAGTTTATGGCAGCTTGCTGTTCCTATGGGAACCGGTTTTTATTTTACACTTAAGAAAAAACACCGTATAGGTTTTGAATATAGCTGGCGTTTATTATTTACCGATTATTTAGATGATGTTAGTACAAAATATATTGACCCTTCAAAATTAGGCAGCGCTCAGGCTCGTGCATTAGCTAACCGTACAAATGAGTTAGGCACCAGTATAAAGCCTGATGTTATCGGTTTCTTTAAACCAGGCGCTAAAAGAGGCGATCCTTCGCATAAGGATACATACATGACTATGTTTTTAAACTACAGCTACGTTATGCGCGGGAAAAGTAATTTTTACAAAAGCCGCTATGGTTCATTCTTCTTTAAAAAGACAAGAAGGAAAGTGCGTAAGATCAGAGCTAAGTTCTAATTACAAAATTTAAATTTTATGAAGTATTTTTTTGCGACTTTATTATCGCTTGCAAGTGTTTTGTTATTTGCACAGAATAAAGAAGACTCCATTACCATTCGAAAAATTTATACGTACCATCTTACACAAAGTAACACTTACGAAAATCTGCGTTACTTATGTAAAAATATTGGCGGACGTATCAGTGGTTCTCCACAAGCCGAAAAAGCTGTTGCATGGGCAAAGGAAGCAATGATAAAGGCGGGGGCAGATACGGTTTATTTAATTCCTTGTATGGTGCCTAAATGGGTGCGCGGAGAAAAAGAAAAATGCGAAGTTTTTTTAGGTACTAATTCGGAGAAACTTTCAGTTTGCGCTTTGGGTGGTTCTACCGGAACACCAAAAGAAGGAATTAAGACAAAAGTTATTGAAGTTTCTTCATTTGAAGAATTAGAAAAAATGAACGCCGAAAAAATAAAAGGCAATATTGTTTTTTTTAATGTTTCGTTTGATGCGAGTTTAATAAATCAGGGTTCTGCTTATGGTAGATCTGTTAATTATCGTTATTCAGGTGCATCAAAAGCAGCTAAATTAGGTGCTGTTGCAACAGTAGTAAAATCTATGACCTCAGCCAATGACGATTATCCGCATACAGGCATGATGAGTTACGATACTTTAGTGAAAGAGAAAATTCCGTGTTTTGCAATCAGTTCAAAAGGAGCAGCAACGTTGACAAAAATGCTGGCGCTGGATAAAAATTTACAGTTGTATTTATTTTCTGCCTGTCAAACCTTACCAGATGTTCCTTCTTTTAGCGTTGTTGGAGAAATAAAAGGAAAAGAAATTCCGAATGAAGTAATTATTGCAGGAGGTCATCTTGACAGTTGGGACACAGGAGAAGGAGCGCATGATGATGGAGCCGGAGTTGTACAGAGCATAGAAATTATTTCCGCGTTAAAAAATTCGGGCATAAAAAATAAACGTACCATTCGTGCAATTGCTTTTATGAATGAAGAAAATGGTTTGCGAGGCGGAAAATCATACGCAGAATACGCAGAGAAAGAAAAAAATAAAACGGGAAAAAAACATATTACCGCGCTTGAAAGTGATGGTGGGGGATTAGTTCCACGTTCATTAGGAATTGATGTAAAAAAAGATACCCTGGCTTATTACAAAAAATGGGAAAAACTTTTTGAACCTTATTCGGTTTTAATAAACGGCGGTGGTGGTGGTGCTGATATTGGTCCGCTTGAAAAACTTGGAACAACACAAATGAGTTTAAATGTAGATAGCCAACGTTATTTTGATTATCATCATACTCCTAATGATGTTTTTGAAAACGTACATAAGCGCGAACTTGAGCTTGGTTCGGCAGCTATGACTTCCTTAATTTATTTGATTGATAAATACGGGGTGTATACCAAGTAAAACCACGAAGGCAAGGAGAGGTGCAGAGTTTATTTATAAATTATAATTTAACCCGTACTCCGTTTTCATAACCTACCACAAAACATCCGGGTAATCCCTGATTAGCAAAATCTGTTTTATGCTTACGTGCCTCTTCTAAAGAATTATATGAACCGGCCAATACTTTGTACATACCCCCTTCTTGTACAACTTTAGTTTTTCCGTATTTTTTAAACTGCCCACCTGGATCGTTCGTTACAGCCACTAATTGTATATAATAAGTTAAGCCGCTTCTTGCATTGGTGGTTTTAGTTTCTACAGGGGTACTCTTTGTTTCTACAGGAGTTGTTTTTGTTTCTACAGGTGTAGTTACCGTTTCTACGGGAGTTGTTTTTGTTTCTACAGGTGTAGTGGTTGTCTCAACAGGAGTAGTTTTTGTTTCCACAGGTGTTGTAGTAGTTTCTACAGGTGTTGTGGTTGTTTCTATAGGAGTTGTTTTAGTTTCTACAGGTGTAGTTGTAGTTACAGAACCTCCACCTAAAGAAATAGTATGAGCAGGTACAGAATATTCCTTTTTTACGTTATTCTCCAGATAAAAAAATTGAGCAGCAATAGTAGCCGCACCCGAAGCACTTGCCGGCACTATTATTTTAAAAGTAAAAGCAAAAGTAGCATCGCCGGGTAATGATACCCAGACAATTTTTAGGCGGTTATTTTCGTATGTAAAATTGCCAGATTTGGTATCTCCGCCTTGTGCTTGATAATCGGCAGGTAAATCGCACTGAAATTTAGCAAAAGCGCCTATATTACCTTTATTTACGGTGTATTCAACGTCAATTGTTTGACCGCCCGATGCTGATGCCGGCAGGTTGTGTGTTAATTTTACCTCTTGTGCATAGGCAAAAGAGGTTAAAATCAGTGCTAAAACAAAGAGAATCTGTTTCCTCATAATGGAAGGTTTAATATACAAATATGCCTAATTTTAATTAATTATCAAAGCTTATCAACATAATATACTCACATACAAGGGTTGAAAAGAATTTAAGGCCTAAAAGAATGACTTAAATGTCCCAAACGCTGCGGCGGCGGTACTTACGGGGCTTAAAAAAGGCCTTGTGCTCTAACATAAAAGCAAGGAAAAAATACAGAATTATTGGAGAGCCAAGGGTAAAAAAGGAAAGATAGATAAAATACATACGTATCTTGGTACTACTCATACCCAGCTTTTTACCCAGCCATCCGCACACACCAAAAGCCTGACGCTCAAACCAATCTTTAATTCTATTAATCATACTACAAAATTAAAAAAATATCCGCTACTTTTGACTTATGTCTGATATGATTTTAATTAAAGCCAACACAAGGGGAAACGCCAATCATGGCTGGCTAAACGCCTGGCACTCTTTTAGTTTTGCAAGTTATTACAACCCGGAGCGTATACACTTTGGAGTTTTACGCGTACTTAATGACGATACTATTGCAGCCGGAATGGGCTTTGGAACGCATCCACACGATAACATGGAGATTATTACAATTCCACAATCGGGTGCTTTAGAGCATAAGGACAGTATGGGTAATACCGGTGTTATAAGTTACGGAGAAGTTCAGGTAATGAGCGCCGGTACCGGAATACAACACAGCGAGTTTAATCACAATAAAGATAAGGAGCTTAAACTTTTACAAATTTGGGTAATACCGAATAAAAAAAATGTTACGCCACGCTACGATCAGATAAAACTTAATGTTAGTGATAGAAAAAATAAATTGCAACAAATTTTATCGCCAAACCCGGATGATGAAGGTTCGTGGATACATCAAGATGCCTGGTTTCATATGAGCGATTTAGATGCAGGAAAAAATTTGACTTACAACTTAAAGAAAAAAGGTAATGGGGTTTATTGTTTTATTTTGGAAGGTGATGTAAGTATTAACGGACAGGATTTAAACCGCAGAGATGCACTTGGAATAAAAAATACAGATGCATTTGAAATAAAAGCGACAAGCAATGCAGAAATTTTGCTGATGGAAATACCAATGAATTAGTTTCAACAAAAAATTATAAATGAAAGAAGCAATAACGAAACATCCGGTGCACGAATTAATACGTAAACGCTGGAGCGCAAGAGCCTTCAGTAAAAAAAGTATTACTGACGAAACTTTATTTACATTGTTCGAAGCAGCGCGATGGGCAGCAAGTTCAAATAACGAACAGCCCTGGAGATATATTTATGCTAAACGTGAAGACAAGGAAGCTTTCGATAAAATTGTTGATTGCCTGATGGCAGGAAATCAACCATGGGCAAAAAACGCTGCAGTTTTAATTTTATGTGTAATAAAAAATACATCAGGCGCAGAAAACAGACCAAACCCAATTGCTTTGCATGATGCCGGTTTAGCTAATGCAACTTTATTATTGCAAGCCATTTCTGAAAATATTTACGGACACATGATGGGTGGCTATGACAAAGTAAAAACAAAAGAAAAATTTAATATTCCCCAGGGGTATGATACCGTTTTAGTAATGGCTTTAGGATATCTTGATAGCGCTGACACGTTAGAAGAACCTTTTAAGACCAGAGAAATTACGCCGCGTACCAGAAAAGAATTAAACGAATTTGTTTTTCATAAATCTGCAGAGTTGAAATAAATAAAAAACCCCGCTCAAATGAGCAGGGCTTTCTTTTTCAATCTGAGTATGATTAGTCTTTAATAATTTTTACAATCTGCATTTTATTATCAGCCATAATCTTTACTAAATAAATTCCGGCAGGTAAATTAATGTTCTGTAAAGAAATTTTATTTCCTGAAGCCATTGTAGAAATTACTTCGTTTCCTAAAATATCAACAACCGATACATTTATTTGTGAAGCCGAGAACGGAAGTAAAATATTTACTTCGTTAGTAACCGGGTTAGGGTAAATATTTGCGTTAAGTGTATTCTGATATTGCTCAACACCTACAATAAGTACAACATCGGCAGCATTACGCGGCTCAATACTAAATGCACTAAAAGCATAGTTTACAGGACCTGTAACCTGATAAGTTCCTGCAGGAGGAGCTGCAGAAGGAAAGGCATCATAAATTTGTTTATCAATTACCACAGGACCCGATCCATCATTTACATTCCAGGTATGATAAAGTGAAGACCAAGATCCGTTTACATAAGGACCAGTTGCCTGTACTAAAACGGCTTCATACATTTCAGCATTAATTGAATTTGAAGTAAGTACTGCCGGAGCAGGGACAGGATTACCCGAACTTACTTTTTGAAAAGCTGATACATTTACTATTTCAGTCATGCTATAATATTCATCTACACCAGCTGAAATTTTTATACTGTCGCCAATAGCTACGTTTATTGCATTAGCCGGATCGTAAACCATAACTGCTGCCCATGAATTAGTTCCGCTTGTTTGTAAATAATACCCACTTGCATAGGTGGCAGTAGCAATACCACCAAAATTTAAAACAGCTTGTCCATAATAAGGAGAATTGCCATTGCCCGCAATTGTGTATTCAATTGCATATAACGAAACACCGCTTGAAGGAGTATATTCAGTTATGGTAACACTATCCACATCAAGATGATTGTTTGCAGCAACTGTACTTTTTACAGCTAAAATAAACTGAGCGTTAGGGTTAGTTGTGTCAGCTATTATGCTCTGCTTAAAACGAAACCAATTAGTTGAATTAACAGAATTATAGGTAGAATACAAATATCCGAACCCTGCATTATTTGCGTCTGTAAACAACCCTGCACGAATACTTCCTCTACCACGGGCAGAATATCTTACCATGTATGCTTTACCTTGTACAATAGGAACATTTTGTGTTGTGAAACGCTTAGCGCTTGTTGTAGTGTTAATAAGTTTGGCGCAAAAGTTCCCGTGATAAGGAGTGGTTGCATTTTGCTTCACGCTATCAGCAGCCATGTTTGTTCTTGACCCCATCCAATCAAGACTTGGATTTAAAGGAGTTCCTGTCCAGCTTTCAATAGAACTTTGAAAAACGGTTTGTGCAGAAAGGTTCATGACCAATCCGGTAGCTAAAATAGTTAAGAATAGTTTTGTCTTCATTTGTTTGTTTTTATTTTTTGTTTTTATTTTTTGTTTTTATTTTTTGTTTTTTACGTTTTGAATTTTAATTTTTAATGTTAATATTATCTATATAATAATCGGAAGTAGTTGTGCCGGGTTTGCTCCCCCAATATCTAAACCCGATATGAAAATTATTGGTTCCGGTAATTAATGGGGGTAAAAGAACAGTTCCCGAATTAACATAATTACTTCCGTTAAAGGTACCGCTTCCCGATGAAGCAATAGTAAAATTGGCAGAAATATCTGTCCAAGTAGCTGTACTGATATTAGTACCATTAAAGTCAGTAGAAATTAAAACCTGTAACTGATCTGCTTTCCAGTAAGCCGCACCGGTTTGAAAGCTTAATGTTTTGGTGGAAGAATATTTAATGGGAGGTGTGATAAGCCAAGCTGTATCAGCAGTAGCAGATGAAGTATAAGATGAAAAATGCGCATATAAGTTTGTACCCGGAGCCACATTTTTAGGATACGCCTGCCACAATTGTGAACCATATTGTGGTATATTATACCAAGTTTTCATCCATGCAAAATACTTTTCACTAAGATCGTTTCCGGAAGTAGCAGTTGTAAAACTTTCACTCAATGAATCAACTATTTCACCACAAGCCGAATTCGTAAATTTAAGTTCAGTGAATGATCGAAATATTAGTTCTATTGAGGTGTTATAGCGCTGTGCTATAGCTATAATAGAACCATTGCCTGCAGGAATAATTTGATTGGCAAAATTCGCGAAACTACTTGTATAAGCCATTACAGTACTGGTTTTTCCGCATTCATGAAGGGTGTAATTTGTACTTTTTTGGTTTACTACATCTGCATACGTTTTACCCTGATACATAGTTCTGAATTCCACATTATTTATCATTATAAGCTGCGATTCCATGTTGGTATCAATCTGGCTGATAGTAACGAGCTTTGGGGCAACCATTACGCCGGTTTTTAATTTTACAACCTGCTTATCTACATTTACACTGTCTATCTGCAGTTGGCTGCTGTTAAAATCTATAACAGATCCGTTCATGTTTAATCGAATAGAATCACCAAGGTATAATCCACCTGAACTTAGAAGGCGAACACATATTCCTTTATTGGCAACATCTGTAGCGTAAACCAATTTATAAATATTACCGGATGATTCATCAGCTGTAACAGTAAGATAAATAGAAGCATCGGTTGTTACTTTTACCGGGAGTTTGTTATTATTTTTAATCCAGACTCTTAGTGAGTCTACTGTTTTTATACCTCCGGTAGGTACCGATAATATCGGTGGAGAATCCCACTTTTTTTTGCAGGAGAAAAATAACACAGCTAAAAAGGCTGTTAGTATAAAGACAGAAAAATATTTTGTTTTCATAATCATGATAAATTTACTGTTTTTTATTTAAATGTGAAAGCCCCCGACAACATATATGATAATCCCATGGCATACGAATATTTGTTAGGGAACCTGTCAATATTGTTTACATCATGCCTCAATTGCTCAATACCGGAGTTTTTAAAGCTGTTATTGGTTAAATTATTAATTATTAAAGTCAGGTTTAGCCCATACTTTCTTTTAAAAAGAAAAGATTTACCGGCAACAACATCAATTGTATAGGCATCCGGTAATTTTTCCTGTTTTATAATTTTTTGATACTGGGGATCTGGTTCAATATATTTGGTAAGTGCCTCGGCCGTTCTCCTGTCGGGGTTAGCCTCCACATAATTATTGGCAAAATAATTATAATTGGCGCCAACAAACCAATACTTTCTGGCATTATAGCGCACACCCACCGAACCGGCTGTTTGTGGCATATTACCTACACGGTAATTAATGAAATAAATTGTTCGGTTAACAGCTAACAATTGCGCAGAATTATCAGCAGAAATAATTGCCGTTGGGCGATTAGTATACAAAAACTGTCCTTGCGCCAGGGCACCGGTTAATGTAACTCTTTTCTTTATTGTTCCTTCTACGCCCAATTCTATTCCATGATTAAGTTGATCAAGTCCGGTCATAACATAATTAACATTGGTTCTATACACATCATCAAAATAATTGCGGTGCCATACCTGATTTTTAATTTGAGTATAGTAGTACGTAAGGCGCGCCCGTAAAAAAGGATATTTTACCTGATAGGTTGCATCACCTGATAGAATTTTTTCGCTGCCGTAATTAGGAGCTATATCACCTATTATATCGTTACGTGTTTGAATAGAGACAAACGCAGATGTTGGTAACGGCGGCTTTGTGATATAGGCCATATTAACCAAAATAAAATTTCTGCCGTCTAGTTTGTAAATTGCCCCGGCCTTAAATCCATAATTTATAAAGTTCTGTATCTTGCTCTTCCCTTTTGAAGTGGTTGGAAATTTTCCATTAGCAACATTTCCCTCTCGGTAATAAGAAGTATTATTAACTGTAGCGCTAATGTAAACATCGAATCTATTAAATGTTTTTTCTATTTGTCCCCATACTTCGTTACGGCTTGCATTTGTATTATAATCGTATCCAAACGCATCACCCTTACGAATTGGTTTATTGGGAGTGCCAATATTATTTTGCGTAACCATTGGGTCGTACGAAAGCTGTTCGGCAAATTGGTCAACATCCAACCAAAAATCTCCGCCTAATAAATCATCTATTACTTTATAGTGACGGGTTTTAGACATATTAAGGTTAAGTCCGGCACTGATAAAAAATGTTTTAATGCGTGTATTATAAATACTGTTTAAACCATAGGATTTAATATCATCTCTTTTTTCTTCCAGTATGTATTTAGAACGTTTACCGGTTATACTATTACCCGTTATTCCCTCTGCGTTTTGAATAGTATAAAGATTCATGTTGTTAGCGTTATAAAAGCCATTCCAGTTTAGCTGTTGTATACCGCCAACATTATTTTGCCAATTAGTAGTAAGAAGGTTCTCTTGATAGGGATTTGGAAACGAGCTTAAAGAATTATAATAACTGGGCAGATATTGGTAATAATCAGTTTGAGGATTTTTATCATCAAACCAGTTAAGTCCGGTTAATCCGGTACGCCCAAATGTATAACAAGCACTGGTAGT
>CAZZEI010000055.1:0-18047 GCA_964653165.1 uncultured Flavobacteriaceae bacterium
TCCTATTGTTATAATTATTAACTTTATGGAGAATACAAACATATGAGATACATAGTTTAAATAATAATTGAAGAAAATATAGTTGCACAATAGGAAGCTATGCATCTGGGTCATTCTATGCGTTTGAAAATTCATTTTCCTATGACACTCTTGAATAACGCCTTTTTTCTATGTGGTTTAAATTCTGTGTCGTGCATAATTCGGAATCTGCAGCTAAAGTGGAGCATTAAAATGCAAATAAATCCCCGGTTCGCCCATTTTATTAATGGTAAATTCTGTACGGAAAACAAAATCGTAATACGTTACCACATCAATTCCAAAACCTCCCACAACCAGCCATTGATTAGAAAGTTTATTATAGGTTGCAAAATAATCGTCGCTTACATAGCCCGCATCTACAAATGGTCCCGCATACAATGAGTAGCCAACGGTAGTAAATTTCTCTAAAAAAGTTCCCGGCACTTTAAATGAGCGGGGTTTAATTATTTGAAAACGGATATTACTTTTGAGCGTGCAATAATTTTGTCCGTCAATTACATAATACTCATATCCTCGCACCAATTCCGAAAAACCATGGGCGCGATTAAAATAATACATGGGTGTGTATTTTGCTGCTAAACGTCCTTTTACAGAATTCATCATATACGCACGGGAAAACAATTTAAAATGATGCCGTATTCCACCAAACAAATAAAGGTTGTCGGGAGTTTCATTTTTTAAAACCCCTATCCCGTCCTTCGTAACAAATGCCTCAAGTAAATATCCTTTTAAAGGGTATGGTTTATAATCGCGTACGTCATAATAAAATCTATACTGCAAACTAAAATACTGAATAAAATTTTGCCCTGAAGAAAAATAATTATCGTTTTGTTTAACTATTGTGTCAAGTACAGAACAGTTTCGATAAAACATTTCAAAGCTGTTTCGCTGATATAATTTATGCCGATAAGTAAGGCCAATTTTCGCTTCATTTTCTTGTCGTACATATTGTTTACGATCGGTATAAAACTGAAGCTCATTATCATGAGTATTGTACCAAATCTGATTGTTCCTGTAATAATAATAACTTGCGTTTAGTCCAATTGTTCTTTTTTTATTTATAAAGGGAATCCGGTACCCGGCTCCATATTGTTCGGTATATCCCTTTCTAAAAATAAATGTTAAGGTTTGGTTAGCGCCGAAAATATTGTAAAGTGTAAATGCCACTCCGTAATTTAATCGTTCAAGGCTTCTGTGTTCCTGATACCACCATGCGTTAAAATTTCTGTCTTGTATTTCTAAAATAAGGCTTGGCCAAAAATACAAACGTTCCTTAACCGAAATTAAAACTTTAGCTTTTTGTGTTATCGTGTCTATAGAATAATACACCGTATCAAAAACAAAAAGCGAGGTATTCATTAAATTTTGTTGCGAGCGTAGTGTTTTTGCCTGCAAATCCAATTCGCAGAGTGAATCTCCCTGACAAAAATTCACTTCCCGTAAAATAATAAAGCTTTTTGTTTTTTTATTTCCTATAACTGATATAGAATCAACCACAAATTTCTTTTGGGCTGTATCAGTAATTTGAGAAAATAAATCTGCCCCAAATAGAATAACAATGACGCCTAAAAATAATTTATATATTGAGGAAGCGCATAAATTCATCAAAGCGGTTTTTTAAATCGTCTTCGTAGCCAACCTGGTGGTAGGAAGCTTTTACGTTGTAGTTGTAACGATTAAACGTTTGCAAGATACGCGTTAAATCTTCGCGGTTAATTTTTAAAGTGACTTCAATTTTCGTGCTGTCTGGTAAAGAGGTGACGTGACAACTTAAAATTTTTGCATCATTACCTTCTACTATGCTTGCAATTTGTGTTAGTGAATAATCATTTTTATTTAATTCCAGTTCTATTATTCCGCCCTGCTCCATCACGGCTGAGAATCCGGCCATTTTATCCAGTACACTTCTTTGAGTTACACAACCCATGTAGTTATCCTTATCATCAAGCACCGGCAACAAGGAAAGTTGCAAACTGCTCATTAACTTAATTGCATCAAAGGCATGCTGACCAGGATGAATAATTGGGCGTAAATAACGAAACTGGTGGTCCCCTATTTTACCGCTGTTATCGTGTAATGCGTGTAAATCATCTTCCGAAACAATCCCTGTAAGTTTTTTTGCTGTTAGTACTGGTAAATGATTTACTTTAAATTCTTCCATCCATTCCAGCGCTTGCTCAATGGTATCAACCGGCTTTAGAGCAGGTACTTCGTGTGTTATTAAATCGGCTATTAGCATGTTATGTTACAAAAGTGCTGATTTTTTTTGGATTTTCTCTATTGTAGTTTTGGGCGTTCCCCCGTGTTCGTATTTTCTTTCAATTTATCAATGTAAATAGGGGCCGGGCTTTCGCAAGTCGCAAACCCACAAATACAAGCGGGTTGAGCTTCAACACCTTTGCTCAATCCCTAACGCAATATAATCAAACATATTTTCTACTTCATTTTAATTAATCTTTACAAATAGTAGCCATCCATAAGATTAATAAAAATTATATTTGCCCCATGTTATTTGCTGATGTTGCTGCCCCAGCCGTTTTAAAAAGTCATCTTATAGAAATGGCAACGCAAAAACGCGTGGCGCATGCCTTGCTTTTTTTTAGTGAAGGAGAGGGCGCACAACTACCTCTAGCGCTTGCTTTTGCGCGTTATTTGTTTTGCGAAAACCCAACAAAACTTGATAGTTGCGGTACATGCCCATCCTGCTTAAAAATAAATAACCTTGCCCACCCCGATTTACATTTAGTTTTTCCAATAGCATTAAGCAAAGATGTGCGCATCAGCAATCATTTACTGGAAGAATTCAGGGAAGCCTTTTTAGGTTTTCCTTATTTAAGTTTGAATGATTGGTTTGCTCATATTGCTGCAGAAAACAAACAGCCCGTTATTGGCACAGAGGAAAGTACAGAAATTTTACGTAAGTTAAGTTTTACAAGTTTTGAAGGTCGCGGAAAAATAATGCTGATATGGATGCCCGAAAAAATGAATGCACAGGCAGCAAACAAGGTTTTAAAAATATTAGAAGAACCGCCTGAGGACACTTTTTTCTTTTTAGTTTCCTCCTCCTCCGAGCAACTTTTACCAACTATTTTATCGCGCGTGCAAATGGTTCAGGTAAATTCGGGTAATGTACTTGATACTGCACAGGTTATTGCAAAAAATTTTCAACTTACAAAAGCAAGGGCCGAACAGATTGCAACACTTGCGCAGGGTAACATTCAGCAAGGCTATTTATTGGCCAGTGAAAATATTTCGGTAAATCTTTATTTAGAATTGTTTCAAAGTTTTATGCGCGCCTGCCTACGTTTCGATGGTTTAAAAATTTCTACTTGGGTTGATGAAATGGCCGCTTTGGGCCGAGAAAAGCAAAAGCAGTTTTTAATTTATGCATTGCAATCGTTTAGAAATTGCTTATTACTTAAATACACACCTGATACCGTTTTTGTTTCTGATGAAGAAAAAGAATTTTTACAAAAATTCCATCCTTTTATAACCTTGCATAATCAAGAAGCCCTTACGGAAGAATTCAATAAAGCCATTTACCATATTGAGAGAAATGCTTCGGCTAAAATTATGTTTATGGATTTGGCATTAAAAACAAACGAATTGTTAAACAAAAAGTGAAATTCATTTTTAATTTCTTATTTTTGACCCATAAAAAATAAATTATGGGAAAAGGAGATAAACGTTCAAAACGCGGAAAAATTCATATCGGATCTCACGGGAAAACCCGTCCGAAGAAAAAGAAATCTGCCAAAAAAGGGACAGCTAAAAAACCGGCAGCTAAAAAAGCAGCTAAAAAGGCTAAATAACCCGACTTTGTATAAGTAAAATGTCGCTTTTTTAGAGCGACATTTTTAGTTTAACTTTGTACAAATTGTAGTATACATTGAAAAATAAAAATTACTTTTTCTGTACTGTTTTTTTTCTTTGCAGTATTTTTTTGCAAGCGCAGCCTCCAATTGCCAACGCAGGTATTTCTTATACTGTTTGCCCGGCCACAGCTGCAACTTTTACTTTAGGTGGCAGCCCCACAGGGAGCGGAGGGGTTGGGCCTTATACATTTAAATGGCGGCCTACGGCATCTTTAATTCCCTTGAGCGATTCTGTTGCTCAAAACCCAGTTGCTTCTCCAACAACTACAACAACTTATACGGTTATTGTAAAAGGGGCTAATGGAGAATCCGGTTCATCCACTGCTAAAATTACTTTTTTAAATTATAGTATAAATGCAGGCAAAGACACAACCATTGAAGCGGGACAAACAATTACAATGCACGCACAGGCCAACGGCGCGTTAGGTGTATATTGGCAACCCCCTACCGGTAATATTTATAATCAAAATAGTTTAACTCCTGATGTTTTTCCAAGCCAAACAATAACATATACCGTTTCCGCAGTTTATCCGGGGGGATGCACGCTTTACGATTACGTTAAGGTTACTGTAATCCCAAGTACAAAATTATTTTTTTACAATTCCTTTACGCCAAACGGAGATGGCGTTAATGATTTCTTTTATATTGGTAATTTAGGTGAGTACCCCGATAATGTTTTAGAAATTTATAATCGCTACGGACAAAAAGTTTATACACAAACCTCTTATAAAAATGATTGGGATGGTAAATACCTCAATGCGGAACTTCCGGCAGGTACTTATTTTTATATACTCGATACAAAATCCGAATCCGGAGGAAAATATAAAGGCAGTGTTACAATTATTAAGTAAATTAAATTATCGTTCGCCCTAAAAGCTTATTAGCTACAGCCTTTTGCGCATCTAATTTTTGAATGGAGACTAGAAGATTCTGAACCTCATCCTCGTTTGTGGTAGTTCTCAGTTTTTCTATTTCAACCCGAAGTAATTTTTGTACCCGTTTTTCTTTGTATGCATACAAATCATGCTCTGCCGTTTTTTTTAAGTTGTCCGTTTCATGACTGATATAAATGTTGTGTCTGCTTTTCCAATTATCACTTAGTATATGGTTTTGCGAAATAAGATTTATTGCCGTTGTTGAAATAGTAGGGTTGTTATGGTTTGTAAAATAGCTTGCCGAAGGTAGTTTTCCCTCTTTCATTTGTAATAAAAATTCATATAAAAACATTTGATAAATCGGATCAATAAAACTTAATTGATCCTGCAGCAATTCGTTTAAAATATATTCAGCAATTGAGATTTCTATCTTTTCTGCTTCACTTTCTTCGTTGATGTGCTCTACCTCAATTAAATTATTACCATAGTTAAGTAAAATCCTGACTAAATTTTTTTCCTGCTCTGTAAATGGGTTTAATTCTGCATCCAGTACTTTTTGTAAATCATCTTTTACTTCCTTAGGAGTGTCTTCAGATATGTTTGTGGCACCCTGAGCTTGTCGAAGGGTTGTCTCAGCGTCCGCATTTTTTTTTGTTTTTTTTCGGTCGCGTGTATTTTTTACCTGGAACACAAGCGTTTGTTCATCTACTTGTAAAATATGACTGCAGAGTGTTACGTATTCATTTCGTATAATAGAATCAGGAATAATTGAAATACTTTCTATAATTTCCTTTACAAGTGATGCTTTCTTTACGGGTTCGTTCTTTGCTTCTTCAAAAAGTAAATTAGTTTTAAATTTTATAAAATCAACAGCATTTTTTTTGATGAAGGTTTTCAATTCTTCATTTGTAACTTTTTTGGAATACGAATCGGGGTCGTCGCCATCAGGAAACAAAAGCACTTTAACATTCATTCCCTCTTCCAATATCAAATCAATGCCGCGGAAACTTGCTTTTATTCCGGCAAAATCTCCGTCGTATAAAATAGTAAGGTTATTGGTAAAACGATGAACTTGTCTTATCTGATCAACTGTAAGTGAAGTACCGGAAGAAGAAACCACATTTTCAATCCCCGACTGATGCATTGAAATTACATCGGTATATCCTTCCACCATGTAACAATTATCATCCTGCACAATTTGCTTTTTGGCAAACGACAAGCCATATAACACACGGCTTTTATCGTAAATTTCGCTTTGCGGTGAATTGATATACTTGGCAAATTTTTTATCGCTTCCCAAAATTCTTCCGCCAAATCCAATTACACGCCCCGTTACATTATGTATAGGAAACATAACCCGCCCGCTATAGCGGTCAAATAAATGTTGCAATTTCATTTCCCCGTCTTCTGGCTTATATTTATCAGATAAAATAGAAATTCCGGTTTTTACCAGATACTCAGATTTATATCCTGCGTTAAGGGCTGCTCTTGAGAAAGCATTTCTTTCTTCGGAAGAATACCCAAGCTGAAATTTTTTAATAATATCATCTGTATATCCACGCTCACGAAAGTATCCCAGACCTACAGATTTGCCTTCATCCGTATCCCATAAATTATCTGAAAAATATTTTTGTGCGTAAGAACTTACTATGTATAAACTCTCTCTTTCGTTTTGTACGGCGGCTTCTTCGGGTGTAACTTCTTTTTCTACAACTTCAATATTGTATTTTTTGGCAAGAAATCGCAATGCCTCAGGATAAGTCATGCTTTCGTGCTCCATAATAAAATTTACAGAGTTTCCGGCTTTTCCGCAACCAAAGCATTTGTAAATACCTTTTACCGGTGATACTGTAAATGATGGGGTTTTTTCTCCATGAAAAGGACAAAGTCCTAATAAGTTTGCGCCGCGTTTTTTTAATACAATAAAATCGCCAACCACTTCTTCAACCCGTGCGGTTTCAAAAATTTTATCTATGGTGTCTTTTGGAATCAAGGGGCATCAAAATTAACAAGTAACATCCACTACAATACCTTTGTGTAAAAGTTTTTTTTGTTAATAATTCTTTGCCGCCAAGTCCCAAAAGGACAAAGAAACACCAAGAAATTTTATTTGCTGTTGTAAAAATTCATGGTTTGTGCTAACCCAGCAAACACAAACGATTTTACGGCGGCAACTGCTGCATCAATTCGCTCTTGCAGCAATTTTCTTTCTTCGCCTTCCCATTTACCTAATACATAATCAACCTGTTTACCCTTTCCAAAGGTATTTGCAATCCCAAAACGTAATCGTGTATAATTTTGTGTATCAAGGGTTGCCTGTATATCCTTCAACCCATTATGACCTCCATCACTTCCCTTAGGGTGTATTCGTATTTGTCCGAATGGAAAAGCCAATTCATCAACTAATACCAATAAATTTTCAGGTTTAATTTTTTCTGCCTGCATCCAATAATTAACGGCCTTGCCACTCGAATTCATGTAAGTAGTTGGCTTAATAAGTACTATTTGCTTTCCCTTAAACTTAAATTCTGCCACTGAGGCCAATCTGTCGCTTCTAAAAAGCACCCCGGCATCTAAGGCAAGTGCATCTGCTATTTCAAAACCTGCATTGTGTCGGGTTCCGGCGTATTCCTCGCCAATATTCCCTAATCCTGCTATTAAAAATTTGCTCATTAAGTCGCTAAATTCCACAATTTAAACCAAATAAAAAATTGCGTTTTTCTAAGTAAAACACTTATTTTTGCTTTGCTTAAATTAAACTATGAGAACAGTCGAATTCCGTGAAGCCTTACGCGAAGCCATGAGTGAAGAAATGCGCCGCGATGAAAAAATATTTTTAATGGGCGAAGAAGTAGCTGAATACAACGGAGCTTATAAGGTTAGTAAGGGTATGCTAGCCGAATTTGGCGCTAAACGCGTAATCGATACTCCAATTGCTGAGCTTGGTTTTACCGGTATTGCCATTGGCGCTTCTATGAATGGTTTAAGACCTATTGTAGAATTTATGACCTTCAATTTTTCTCTTGTCGCTATCGATCAGATAATAAATTCTGCCGCAAAAATGTATAGTATGAGTGGTGGTCAATACAGCTGTCCCATTGTATTTCGTGGAGCAACCGCTTCAGCCGGCCAACTGGGCGCACAACACTCTCAGGCTTTTGAAAACTGGTATGCAAACTGTCCTGGATTAAAAGTTGTTGTGCCTTCTACACCTTATGATGCGAAAGGGTTATTGAAATCTGCAATTCGTGATAACGATCCTGTAATTTTTATGGAGAGCGAACAGATGTATGGCGATAAAGGAGAAATTCCTGATGGAGAATATATTATTCCTATTGGTGTAGCTGATATAAAAAGAGCCGGAACGGATGTAACCATAGTTACTTTCGGAAAAATTACAAAGGTTGCCTTGAAAGCCGCTGAGGAATTAGAAAAAGAAGGTATTAGCTGCGAAGTAATCGATTTACGTACAGTTCGTCCAATTGATTACGATGCAATTATTAATTCTGTTAAAAAAACAAATCGCTTGGTTATCGTTGAAGAGGCTTGGCCACTGGCAAGTATTTCTTCTGAAATTACCTATATGGTGCAAAAAAATGCGTTCGATTATTTAGATGCTCCTATTCGTCGTATAACAAATGCCGATGTCCCCTTGCCTTATGCGCCTACACTTATTGAAGTAGCTCTTCCAAATATTATCAAAACAGTAAAAGCTGTTAAAGAAGTAATGTATAGAGCTTAGATTTTTTATTGTCCGCTTTATTTTTTGATCGACATTTCCCGCTTTTCGTTGCAAGTCCTCATTGCGAGGGCGCCTCGCTACTGTAGGCTTTTCACTGCAATCGGGGACGCAAAGACAACTTAATGCTGTAAAGATTTTTATTACTTTTACGTGTTAACTTATGAATAAAAAATTATTTTTATCCTCTTCTATCTTCTTGGTTCTTGCCTCTTGGCTCTTGGCTCTTGCTTCCTTCATGTGGCAATAAACAAGATCATGATTCTAAATTTGTTTCCGATAATACCGACAGTTCGCAAAACACTTCTGCGTCTTTGGTTTCTTGTAAACCCAATATCTTAAAAGGAAAAATTATTGAAGCCGGTAATCCTAAAATTGTTAAAGCAGGGGCCCCAGAAATTACCGTCGGTTTTAATAATGTTCATCCCGTAGGAAAATTAAAAATTATTGAAGATGTAAAAGGTCAGAATATTAGTGATAGTATAAAACCAATTATTGTAAAAGCCACTCCTAAGAACATTCCGTGTTTACCTCCTAAAACTGTTGTTGCGCTTTCGCCGGGAATGCGCGAACAGAATCCTATAGGTTTTAAATTTTTTGACGTGTCGCAAGGATTAAACTCATCATACATAAGCTGTATGTTGCAGGATAAGAATGGAAATATTTGGTTTGGCTCTAAAGGGGGAGGCGTTAGTAAATATGACGGCAGTGAGTTTATGAACTACACCGAAAAACAAGGACTGCCTAATAACGTTGTAGTAAGTATTGTAGAAGATAAAAATGGCAATCTTTGGTTTGGTACAGATGGTGGCGGTGCTTGTAAATATGATGGAGAGAGTTTCACCGTTTTTTCTGAAAACGAAGGGTTAATAAATAATGCTGTGTGGAGCATGCTAAGCGATAGCAAAGGAAATATTTGGTTTGGCACAGCGGGCGGCGGAGTTTGTAAATACGACGGTACAAACTTTACGTACTTTAATAAAGACAATGGCTTTCCATCAAATTATATAATCAGTTTGGCCGAAGGCAGAAAAGGAAATATTTGGATGGGCTCTTTTGGTGACGGCGTTTTTAAATATGACCCAACTGCGGCGACTGGTAAAAATTTTACTGCCTACACAGAAGATGATGGTTTAAACAATGGGACAATTACCTCCATTATAGAAGACAGAAATGGAAATATTTGGATGGCAACTGATGGAGGGGGCGCATGTAAATTTAATGGCAACAGCTTTACGCACTATACTGAAGAGTCCGGACTTACAAGTAATTCTCTAAATACAGTTTTAGAAGATAACGCCGGCAACATATGGTTTGGCACGGGCGGCAAAGGTGTTTGCAAATACAATGGCAGTAATTTTATCTGTTACACAGAAACAGAAGGATTAAGCGGTAATACAATTTTAAGTTTGTTACAAGATCGTAACGGAGAACTATGGCTTGGCACTGATGGACACGGTGTAACTAAATACGATAAAAGTTGTTTCATGCACGTTACCAAAAAAGAAGGGCTGAGTAACAATGCCGTTTATAAAACATTTGAAGATCATTCTAAAAATTTATGGTTTGGAACAAATGGTGGCGGTGTTTGCAAATACGATGGAGAATATTATTACAACTATACCGATAAACAAGGACTAAACAACAATCGTATATGGAGCATATTAGAAGACCACGAACACAATATGTGGTTTGGAACCAATGGCGACGGCGTCTGTAAATTTGACGGAAAAAACTTTTACCAGTATACCGAAGAAGAAGGGCTAAGTGGCAACGCGGTTTATTGCATGTTGCAGGATTGCCATAATAATTATTGGTTTGGAACAAACAGTGGCGGTGTTTGTTTTTATGATGGGAAAAATTTTACGCATTACACAAAAGAAGAAGGATTTAACAGCGACATTGTTTATTCTATTATTGAAGATGCTGATAAAAATATTTGGTTTGCAACCGACGGTGGTGGTGCAATAAAATTTGATGGAAAAACTTTTACTGCATTCACAAAAAAAGATGGTCTTGCCAGTAATGTTGTTTACAGTATTATGCAAGATCATTATCACGGTATTTGGTTTGGTACGGATGAAGGCGGTGTGTCCAAACTTGATGGAAAAAAATTTGTACCCTATACCGAAAAAGACGGATTAAGTAATAATCGTGTTTGGAGTATGCTACATGACATGCGCGGAAATGTTTGGTTAGGAACCGAAAGCGGAATAACTAAAATAAATCTTAAAAAAAATCAGGATGCTCCCGAATTTTCCAGATATGATTTAAGTGATGGTTTTTTAGGAAGCGATGCGCTGCAAAATTCCGCCTTCCAGGATAGTCAGGGATTTATTTGGTGGGGCACCGGAAAAATATTAACGCGTTACGATCCTTCTCAGGATACGCCAGACGAGTTGGCTCCAATCATGCCTTAAAAATATTAAACTTCATTTTGAAGAAGTGGGTTGGGATAAACTTTCCCCATTGCAAGGGGGTGTCCGCCAAGAGGGGTCAGGGGATGTTGCCGAAGGCAAATATTCGAGCATAAAATTTAATTCAATAACAAAATGGTACCCTATTCCCGAAAAATTAGAATTACCCTACAATCAAAATCAACTTACTTTCAATTATGTTGGTATTAACTTTAAAAGTCAGAATAAAATTTTATATCGTTATCAGTTAGAGGGTCTCGAAGAAACATGGACACCATTAACAAATAAAACCGATGCAGTTTACGGCAACTTGCCGCCTGGAAATTTCACGCTTAAAGTAAAAGCTATTAATAAAGATGGCGTTTGGAGCGACACTATGTCTTACAGTTTTGTTATTAATCCTCCGTGGTGGCAAACCTGGTGGTTTAGAATTTTTGCTGCTGCTGGAATTATTTTGGGAAGCATTGGTTTTTTCCGTTACAGAACAGCGGCTTTACGTAAGCGACAAAAAGAATTGGAAGATACTGTACGCGAACGCACCGCTGAAGTTGTTGAACAAAAAGAAATTATTGAGGAAAAAAACAAAGAAGTTACCGATAGTATTAACTACGCCAAGCGAATTCAGTTAAGCATTTTACCGCCACAAGATGAAATGCAAGAAGCGCTAAAAGATTATTTTGTATTATACAAACCAAAAGATATAGTAAGCGGAGATTTTTATTGGATGACAAAAGTACAAGTGGCAGAAGATAAAGGAGGGCGCCATGTTGTTGTGTTTGCAGCGGTTGATTGTACCGGCCACGGGGTGCCTGGCGCGCTAATGAGTATTATTGCAAATACATTGTTGAATCAAACAACAAAAAATGCAGAAATTAATTCTCCAGGCGAAGCACTTACTTTTTTAAATAATGAATTGCCAAAAAATTTAAAGGCACAACAAAAAGGAGAAATTATTCGCGACGGAATGGACATGGTTATGTGCTCGATTGATTTTGGAAAAAATAAATTGGAATTTGCCGGAGCAAATAACGCCCTGTATATAATAAGTGAAGGAAAACTGGAAGAAGTAAAAGGCGATAAGCAAGCAATTAGCGGTTCTACCGATGATATTAAAAAACCTTATACCAATCATAAAAAACAGTTGCAAAAAGGCGATGTGGTTTATTTATTTACCGATGGATATGCCGATCAGTTTGGCGGACCGAAAGGAAAAAAATTCAAGTACAAACAACTGGAAGATCTTCTTTTAGCTATTTGCCATTTACCAATGAGCGAACAAAAAGAAGCCCTCGATAAAAAGTTTGAAGAATGGCGCGGTACGCTTGAGCAGGTTGACGATGTCACCGTTATAGGAGTACGCCTATAGGTGGCGAGGAAATCCCGAGTGTACAGCGCGTAGCAGGACACCTCGGGATTGATGACGTTACAGTAATAGGTGTCAAGATTTAGAAATCGAAAGGGCGGTAAGTTTTGCGCAAAGAGCACGAAGAAAATTTTATGTTGTATTCTTTTTTCCCTCCTTCACAAGGAGGGACGTTCGCTAAAGCGAAGGGGGTGGTTTAATGCTGCACCACAATTTTCTTCGTAAACACTCCCTCTATAGTTTTTACGCTTACAAAATAAATCCCGTTTTGTAAACTGCTTATATCCATTTCAACTCTTACTTCTTGGCTTTTGTTTCTTACTTCTTTTACTTCGTTACCCAACACATCGTGAAATGTAATTACTGTCCCCACTCCTTTAGAGAGGATTAGGGTGAGGTTTTCGCTCCCCGGATTAGGCCAAATATTTATTTCTAGATTATTGATGTTCTCACTAATATTATTTACTCCATTACAAGTAAACTTCGCTATAAAAATATCTTCAGTGCTGTTAACAGGACCCCCAGCATTAATGTGTCGTTTCCAACAATAAACGGATTAACCCTAAAACCACCGCCGATATACGCGTTACCAAAATCGTCTGCAGTAACGGAATTATTGAGTCCCCCGCTTGGCAATGAAGACGCACAAAGAACGTTTCCTGCTGAATCATATTTTACAATGAACATAGGTTCGCCAGAACCTAGTGGAGAATACAAGGTATAGGGCGAAAAAATAATTGAATTCGTACTGTTGAGAGAAAAGTATCCAGTAATGTATACATTATTTTTTTCATCATTTGAAATGTTAAAACCTACATCAACCCCCATTCCTTCTCCGCTCTTCGCCCAAAGAAAGGAACCCGATGAATCATACTTCACAAGAAAGACATCATGACCCCATACGCCCCCATTAACAAGAGTATCTGTTCCAAAATTGATATTGGAGGCAAACCCCCCTGTTACATAAACACCTGAAATGTCGGTAACAACACTTTCCCCATCTAAGGCGCCGTTTCCTATTACTTCTGCGCTCTTTCCCTAAAGTACTGCCCCTGTCGGACTATATTTGACAAGAAAAAAATTATCTGGTATAATGCTGCTGGTATTAACATTATTAATTGTATACGTTCCGAAAGTAAGCGAAGGTGTTTGAAAAAATCCCGTTATGTATATATTTCCAAAAGCATCTGTGGCAACTCCATGACTTTGCTCGTAACCTGTATCACCAACACAAGTTGCCCATAAAACCGTACCTGAAGAATCGAACTTAGCAAGGAAAATATCGTCATACCCCGCATTAGTCAGAGTATACGTTCCAATTGTCATTGAAGCATTTGAGAAAAATCCGGTTGCGCAAATATTTCCACTTGGATCGGTTGCTATCTTATCGGGATAAATATTACTGGTAACGCCTCCAGCACCTTTTGCCCATAAAACCACACCCGCTGAATCATATTTAGTTAGAAATAAATTGTAGCCCGTGCCTGACTTGGTAATCGGGTAAGTTCCAAAAGTAATTGAAGTAGAATAAAACGCCCCCACTAAGTAGATATTTCCATAAACATCTATGGCTACACTTTTCCCATAATCGTCATTTGTTCCCCCGAACCTTTTGGCCCAAATAACATTTCCGGAAGAATCATATTTGACAAGAAAAATATCGCTATAACCAGGGCTGGCGTTGGTAAGCGTATAAGTTCCAAAAGTTATGGTAGGTGAAGAGAAAACTCCTGTCATATATACATTCCCAGAAGCATCTGTTGAAACATCTCCTCCAGAATTATTATAAATTCCTCCTGGGGTGTCCGCCCACAACCAATTCTGTGCAAAAGAAATATTTACAGTAACAAAAAATATAAAAAGTAATGTGCATTTTTTCATTCTATCAAATATAATCATTTCCCCCTTAAAATTATGGAATTACCTCTTCTAAATTACAGATGAATAGCTTTCTACTAACTTAAATCTTGTAAAAGTTTATTTACCTCCTCTTCTAATTGGGGTATGTCGCGAATGACTATCGCCCAAATAATATCGTTTGATATACTGTCGTACGCATGAGAAATTCTATTACGCGTATCAACTATTTTGCGTGCCGAGGTAATTTCAATTCCTTGTTTGTGTGTCAATATTCTTTTAACGGCCTCACCAATAATTTCTATATTTCGCTCGATAGCGCGTTTAGATTTCAAATCTTTTTGAAATTCAGCAAAAACTTTTCTTTCAGGTAAAAATTGGTTTATTTCTGTAATTGCCTGCTTAATATCGGCAAGCCAAATATTAATTTCCTTTTCCATATACAAGAACTTGAGTCTTTTCTATGGCAAGCACAAGGTATTGGTTTTTCAACGCCCGCTTTTCAAGTAAATCTACCTGGCGCTTAAATAATTGTTCTAATTGAAATTTTAAGCCAAAATAATCGTCGGTATACAAAATAGGGTCGTTGTTATCAATATCCACAACCATATCCACATCGCTGCTAGGTTTTAAATTGTCTTCGGCTGCAGAACCAAAAGCAAACAAGGTGCGGACATGATATCGTTCGCAAAGTGCTTTAATTTTATCTGTATTTTGAGAAAATACTGTCATAGTATTACAAAGGTACAAATTTATAAGCGTATTTTGAGATAAAATTATGGAATTCTCCTGTTATAGCATCCAAATGTTAAAGCTTGTGAATACCCAATAAATCACCTTAAAATTCGTTATCTTTACTCTTAGTTTATCATGAGCGCCGAAGCAAATAATATAATCCACCAAAAACTCGATGAGTTTATACGCAAGTATTACAAAAATCAGCTTATTCGCGGTTTAATTTATTCAGTTGGCTTGGTTTTACTTTTTTATATCAGCGTTAGCTCGTTAGAGTATTTTGCTGAGTTCAGCACAACTATTCGTACTTTTCTTTTTTACAGCTTTATTCTTGCCAGCGTTTATGTGATTGGAAAATATATTGTTGTTCCGGTTTTAAAACTAAACAGTTTTGGTTCTGTTATTTCTTACAGCCAAGCCGCAAATATTATTGGCTCGCATTTTAGTAATGTACAGGATAAACTTCTGAACGTTTTGCAATTGCAATCGCTTGGACAAAACCCCGCTTCGGTTGAGTTATTAAATGCGGGGATCAATCAAAAAATCGGTGAGCTAAACCCTGTTCCATTTACTGCTGCCATTGATTTAAACGAGAACAGAAAATATTTAAAATATGCTGCCGTTCCAATCCTGCTATTGTTTTCTATTTTAATTATCGCGCCAAAAATTTTATCTACAGGGGCGAAAAGATTAATTAACCACTCCAGCTATTTCGAAAAAGAAGCTCCCTTTCTGTTTGAAATAGAAAATAAAAATTTGCAAGCCGTGCAACAGCAGAATTTTACTTTGAAAATAAAAATCATCGGCGATAAGGTCCCCGCAGAAGCTTACATAGTAATTAACGGCAACGAAGTAAAACTTGATAAAGAAAATGTTGCAGCCTTTGCTTACACATTTAAAAACGTACAACAAGATGTAAGCTTTCATTTTGCAGGCGGAGGTTTTTCTTCTAAAGATTATAAATTAACCGCATTACCCAAACCTATCATACTCGGATTTGAAGCTTTTTTAAAATACCCGGCTTACCTCAATCGTAAAGACGAAATGGTAAGTAACACAGGCGATATGCTCGTTCCGCAAGGCACAAAAATTACCTGGACCTTCAACACAAAAAACAGCGATGGGCTTTCGGTTCATTTTTCCGATTCGCTTTTAGATTTGAAGCCGAGCGCTGTAAATAAATTTTCTTTCGTGCGCCGCTTTATGCAAAATGCTTCTTACAGCATAAACACCAATAATAAATTTGTTCCAAAGGCAGATTCTGTAAATTATTCTATTAATGTAATTCCTGATGCTTACCCAACAGTTGAGTCAAGCGAAAAGCGCGATTCATTAAAACCAAGTAACATTTATTTTTCAGGAATTATAAAAGATGATTACGGATTTAACCGCTTTGAATTTCATTACAAAGTTTATTCTTCTGATACGCTTGGAAAATCATACGAAGAGGCAAAAGAGTTTCCTATGTCTTTACAAAAAGGGCAAGTCACTCAACCTTTTGTGCACTACATAGATATTTCAAAATTTGTCTTAAAAGCAGGTGACAAGGTTGAGTATTATTTTGAAGTATGGGATAATGACGGAGTAAACGGTTCTAAGTCAGCTAAAACAAGTATTATGTTGTTTAAGGCTCCAACATTGGATGAATTAGACAAGAAAACGCAGAAAAATAACGACCAGATTAAAAAAGATTTAGAAGAAAGTTTGAAAAAAGCGAAAGAGCTTCAGAAAGAAATTGCTGAGCTCAATAAAAAAGTATTAGAGAAAAAACAATTAGGTTGGGAAGAAAAAAAGAAACTCGAAAATCTTATTCAGAAACAAAAAGAACTCGAACAGAAAGTTGAGCAAACCAAACAAGAAAACTTACAAAACAACGAGGAGCAAAATCAGTACAAGCAACAGGACGAAAATATTTTAGAAAAACAGAAAGAACTGGAAAAACTTTTTGAAAACATGATGACTCCTGAAATGAAAAAACTTTTTGCCGAGCTGCAAAAGATGATGGAGAAAATGGATAAAAATAAAATTCAGGAAACATTAGAGAAATTAAAATTAAGCGATAAGGATATTGAAAAAGAACTTGACCGAACACTTGAGCAGTTTAAACAAATGGAGGTACAGCAAAAAATGGAAGACGTGTCTAAAAAATTAAATGAACTCGCTAAGAAACAGGAAGATCTGGCCAAACAAACTAATCCCGAAAAAAATCAGGACAACAAAACTCCCGACAACAAACAGGAGGTCGGCAAAGCCCCTGAAAACAAAAACGAGAAAACACCTGATCAAAAATTAAGTAAAGAACAACTTCAGCAAAAGCAGGAAGAGCTCAATAAAAAATTTGAAGAGGTTAAGAAAGAAAGTCAGGATATGAAAGAGATGAACCAGAAGCTGGAAAACAAAGTTGAAATGCCCGACATAAAAGCACTGGAAGAAAAAATAAGCAGCGAACAAAAAAACGCTTCTGAGCAATTGCAAAAAAATAATAAAAAGAGTGCTGCGAAAGAAGAAAAACAGGCGGCCGAAGATATGAAAAAGGCAGCCGCGCAATTAGAAAATGCTTTGGAGAAAATGGAAGAGGAAGAAGATGGAGAGGATATGCAGGCCATCCGGCAAATACTTGAAAACCTGTTACAGGTTTCCTTTTCGCAGGAAGATTTGGCTAAAGAGGTGCAACATACTAAAAAAAATAACCCACGTTACACCAAGCTTGCGCAAAAACAAAAACAGTTACAAGACGATAGTAAAATGATTGAGGATAGTCTGCTTGCATTAAGTAAACGCAATCCAAAAGTATCTGCTCAAATAAACAGAGAGATAAGCGCGGTGCAAATGAATATGCAAAAAGCAATTGGCGCATTTGAAGAACGTAATACACCGGAGGCACAGTTGCGCGGACAAAACACCATGACCTCAATAAATAATTTAGCACTTATGCTTAACGAAGCCCTTAACCAAATGCAGCAAGATGCACAGCAAAAAAAGGGACCGAGCAAACCGGGTGCAGGTAAATGTAAAAAACCAGGGGGTGGTAACGGACAAAAACCAAGTATGGCAAGCATGCGTAAAATGCAAGAGCAACTAAGTAAGCAAATTGAACAAATGAAAAAAGCGCTTGAACAGGGCAAGCAACCGGGGGGTAAAAAACCA
>CAZZEI010000056.1:0-17909 GCA_964653165.1 uncultured Flavobacteriaceae bacterium
ATGGATATTCCCATACTAGATGAAAACTCTGAGGCAAATCAAATGTTGCCATATACAGGAGGAATGTCTCATAAACGACACGCCATACTAGCAATAAACCTAAAGGGTGGCGGAGGATTTGAAATATGGCAATATGTATCGCGTAAGCCCGAGGCTTGTCCGTTTAAAATTCAGTTAGGCGATTTAGGTTTTACTATTGCAAAAATGAAAACAGATGATGTTAAAGCAACGTTTGATTTTTTAACAAAAAGAGAAGTAGAAATTCTTACCCCAATCATAAAGGATCCGATTGGCAATGAACATTTTTATCTAAAAGATCTTTACGGGAATTTATTTGAAATTGTAAAAGGTGAAGATTGGTTCGCAAAAGGAAACTTAAATACAGGCGGACCATCCGGAATGGTAATTGGTGTAAGTAATATGGAGAAATCAAAAAAGTTTTACGCTGATATTCTAGGTTATGATACTGTTTTGTATGACGAAGAAAAAGTTTTCTCTGATTTTAATGGTTTGCCTGGGGGGAAGAATAAAGTGCAGCGCGTTTTACTTAAGCACAGCAAGCTGCGTCAGGGTAGTTTTGCAAAATTACTTGGTAACAGCACCATAGAGTTAATTGAGGTAAAGGATAGAGCTCCAAAAAAAATATTTGAAAACCGTTTTTGGGGAGATTTAGGGTTCATTCACCTATGTTTTGATATTAAGAATATGCAAGCACTTAAAAAGCATTGCGCCTCATTGGGTTATCCTTTTACTGTAGAAAGTAACCCCGATTTTGACATGGGCGATGCTGCCGGACAGTTTGCTTATATTGAAGACCCCGATGGAGCATTGATAGAATTTGTAGAAACGCACAAAATACCTATCTTGAAGAAATTTAATTGGTATTTGAATTTAGATAAACGCAACCCGAATAAAACTTTACCGGACTGGATGCTGAAAACATTAAAATTTAATAGAGTAAAAGAGTGAAGTCAATTAAAAAATACAATTTAATTTTATTAATTTTTATTTTGCTTTTTGCGGGTGGAAAAACGTTGTATGCTGTTTCTGATTCGCTTGTATATAAAATTAGAAAAGTCAATCAGGGCATCAGTGTATTCCTAAACGGAATAAACCTTAATTATGTTTTTAAGGATAATAATAAGGGTTTATGGATATATAATCTTTCTGATAAGTATAAGTATGCTTTAAAAAGCTATGATGATAGTAAATGGAAAAATGTTAATTCTGATTTTGAGATTGATGAAATTGACAGCACTTTTAGCGGGTTAGCGTGGTTTAGACCGCATTATAGAATTTCAAAGGAATTTGTAGGAAAGACTTTTATGATGGACGTAAACCATAATGGTGCTTCTGAAATTTTTAACGACAATAATTTTTTGGGCTCATTCGGACTTGTTTCTAAAAGTCCTGATAGCGAAATTCGTATTGATCCCAATAATGAATATTTTACAATTACTTTAAATGATACACTTGAACACGTTATTGCGGTAAGATATTCAAACGCAAAATATAAACAATATGCAAAAAGCTCTTATGAGGAAGAGGTGGGATTTACCTTGCGTTTCCACGAAATGGAAGATTTTCTTTCTATGCAACAAACTGGGGAGTATCAGCGGATTTTTTTTTTGTTGAGTTGCTCTCCAGCATTGCTCAACTATGCTTCGCTCAATGAGTCAAATATAATAAAACTAAATAGCACAGTTTAATTTACACTCCCGATATTCTTGTTATTGGCATTCGAATTTAATTCCTTTATTACTTCATTCTGAATTACTGTCAGTTCGAGCGTAGTCGAGAACAAAAAAAAATCCCGCTTTTGGCGGGACTCTTTCAAATGTTAATAATCTTAGTGCGTTAATTTGCTTTATTTATTTTTTTGTGATAAACACCATTTACTGTATTTACATTTAGAAAATAAGAACCGTTACTTAAGTTACTCAAATCAATTTGCGAAGAAGTATTTTGCAAAGTAAAGCTTGCAACTTTTTTTCCGGTCAAATCGTAAACATCTGCAGTAGCATTAGCAACAGCAAGGGTAATTGTAATAATACCGTTAGAAGGGTTAGGATAAATTCCTAAAACCGTATTGTTCGAAGAAATTCCGGTAGTGCGGTTATTTGTGATATTAGATTTCGATTTTATAATAACAGTTTGAGTGTTGTTATTTCCAAAACGAGAGGTAGGAGTACAGTTAAACCCGGTTGCATTAACGCGCCAGTTAGCAATGGTCTGGAAAGTTCCATAGCTACCGTCAAACAATGAAGTTTGTGTGCCAGAAACTGTTCCAACAGTAACCCAAACATTCGTATTAGCATTATCGCGTTCTAAAATAAAATTAGCCACAGGTGTTGATTGTCCTTCTACATCATACGTATTCCAACTGAAAGTACCGTTTTGTTGGTCAGTAATCTTCACTGTATTATGATATAAACTCAATGCCCCGTAATTTCCGCAGGTATCGCGTATTTGTAATTTGTAACGATACGAACCTATGTTAGGATCGCCGTTTGCAGGACCGATACTTCTGGCAACATCCCTATATAAACTCAGAGAATCTTTTGAAACTCCGGCTATACGAGTATAAGTATTAGTTGAAACCTCTCGGTAAATAATAAAACTATCAACATTTGTATACGTTGTTTTATCCCAATACACAATATTGTCTGTAGAAGTACTATCAACAGTTGCCATGCAAATTGAAGGGGTAGCTGCTATTGGAACAAATACTGAAGCAGTTGTAGAACCTGAGCATCCTACAGTGCTGGTTCCTACAACAGTATAGGTGGTGCTGACAGTGGGAGAAACAGTATAGGTTGATCCTGTGCCATTCATGTTCCAAGTATAGGTACTCGCACCGCTTGCATTTAAAGTTGCCGTGTTACCCGGACAAACAGTAGCGGATGTTGCAGTAATAACAGGATTATTATAAATAGTAATTGTCTTTGACATAAACGCCCCTGTACCAAAAGAATCAGCTGCTTGCAGAGAAACCGTAAAAGTTCCGGTCGAATTATATGTAACTATGGGGTTTTGTAAAGTAGAATTTGAAGGACTTCCCGTAGTCATAAACCATTGCCACGAAGTTGGCATGTTTGCAGAATTATCTGTAAATTGAATAGGAACTCCTTTACAACCTGTAGCAGGAATAATAAAATCAGAAATAGGAATTGTTTGAGATTTAAAATACAACTGGTCAATTTTTAAATCAGAACCAACAAAAGAGTTAACGACAGGCCAATTTGAAGATTCCATTGAAATGATTACTGAATCGGGAGCCAGTCCAAGGTTAAATGGTATTTGCTTTTTCTTATAGGAGCCTGAATAACCCAATAAGTACTGAGTTCCCCAAATAGAAACCCCGTTATTACTAAATGTAATAGAAACTCTGGCACTATCAGTTGATAAAGGATAATTTGCAGGTAAATATTTATAATAAAAAACCAAAGTGTCAACTTGGGTAGAATAAGGTGACCCGCCTACAGGAGGTCCACCATTTACGTTGGTACCATTAGTACACCTTCCAACTCTAATTTGGTTATCCCCAAAACTTGGAGGATTTGTTGTAAGTTCCAGTGCGTAACTACCACTGTATTTATTTGTGGTTTGAATAGCATTTTCTGTACTCCATCCGATAACATTTGACCTTGTATCATTTTGCCATAATTCCATATCTCCGTTAAAATTTATGGGCTGGCTACTTACACCTGTAAAAGAAATGCTGTCAACCTGTAACATACTTCCGGGAATTCCTTTAGTTGACATAAGATTACTTGCTGCACAGGCAAATATTATTGAATCGGGTGCTTGGGATAGAGCCGGACTGAAGGTTTTGCTGAATAATGTGTATGAAGACTGAGAACCACTAATTTTATAAATATATTGACCTATAGTGATACCAGCCTTTTTAAAAATAGCCAAAACCAAGGCTGAATCTCCTAACATGATGTTACTTTTATAATACAGCCTTATTCCTGTCGGGGTTTGAGAATAGGGAATACCACCAGTCATATTTTGGCCAGGATTACCATCAGCAAACCAGCCGCCAATAGTATCAGTACCATTAAGGATGGATGTTATTCTGATAGCGTAGCTATTACTATATGAATCAGTTGTTTTTACTGCATTAGCAGGGCCATACCCTCCACCTTTATTTTCATCGTTTGAGCACATAAAAAACTGAGGGTTCTCAACCGTGGTAGTATTCCAGTTTTCAAATCCTCCGTTAGGAATAGATTGTGATAAAGCAATGCTTGTTAAAGTTGTTGCGAGAATGGTTAGTAATTGTTTTTTCATGTTTTTTGGATTTTTAATCGAGAGTAAAATTAACTAAAATTACTCGAAATAGAATGGGAATGATTACAAATACGTGATTACACGTATGGAGTTAATTATTTGTTAATAAACTATTTAACCTGTGAAACTGCAATAATCTGAATCTTTCTTTCTGAAGCTGCCCGTGGATTATAAATAGAATTTCGGGTATCGTAATAATCGTCGCTTACGGTACTTTTTGGTAACTCACCTATATCCTCATCAAAGAAAATTACTTTTCCTGTTTCTATGTAAGGCAGAAAAACACCTTCTTTATATTCTCTGAAATAATTTCTAAGACTGCTTATTCTCCGCTTCGCTAAATTTACGTTGTAATCAGTAGAAGCAAGAGGAGAGCAAAAACCTTTCATTGTTATTTTAACGGTTTCTCCTCTATGCAAAACATCATCAAGAAGTAATGCAAATTTTTCCAAATCATTTAATCCGGCTTGAACACTATCTTCAAAAAAGTTTTCTATACGATTTATTGCAACGGTCTGCGTATCGCCATTTAATCCTTTAGGATATTCTTTTAGATAAAGCGGAAGCATCGCTAAATAATCCAGGCAAGTCTTTTTATAATTGAGCGGTGTTGTTATGGCAAGTGTTTTTTTATCAGGTTCATCGTTATGAAAATACAGAGTAAGCGGCACCAAAACTTTTAACTGGTTCATAATTGCTTTAACTGTATCAACGGGAGGTACTGAATCCCATTTCATTAATGGAGTAATTGCAAAAGCATAAATATCATTACAGCAACTTTGCTTCTCCTCAAAATAAGAACCTAAACGGTTTGAAGAAAGATAAGCTTTGTCTTTATGGCTATTTATACTATAATAAATATCATTTAATGGAGAATTTATTGGATACCCTGCATTTTCGGGAATAGAAAATGTTTCCTCCTTTAACTGCGATTTAAATATATCAAAACTGCCCATTCCTTTATGGTGGTTAGAACTGAAATACAAAGTATGAGTAATTGCCTCGTAAAAAGGAGTAATCTCATCTTCATACGAATTAATAATTTTACCGGCATTAACAGGATTAGCAAATGTTTCATCACTTGTTTGTTTGGCGTACCAAATATCCATTCCTCCTAAGCCACCGCTTCTTTCTGAGGCGAAAAATAAAGATACTGTACTGTCAATTATAGTCAGACAAGGTTGGGTTGCGGTTGAGCCATCTATATTTATTGGTGATGGAAGGGTAGAAGGGATAGTCCATTTTCCGTTCTGATATTTTGAACTATATAATTTGCAAATAAAAGTAGAAGCATTTTTCTGCAAGCACTGCGAAAAAACAACATACGTAAAATCTTTATTGAAACAAGTATTTGCTGTATGAACTCCACGCTGATTAATTATTGAATCCATCTCAGCAGCACGCTTCCATCTGTGCTTACTGTTGGCAGAGTCTTTTTTAGCAATGAAAATTTTGTTATAAGAAATATCATGTTTCTTATCCATATTCTTTTTATCACGCAAGGAAGAAAAATACAAAAGGCTGTCGACTTCAATTGGAGCATACTCCGAAACTTTTGAATTTACATTGGTATCCAGATGTTCAACTGTAACTGCAACAGGGTTTTTCATCATAATCAATGATAAATCACAAGATTCGCTTTCCAAAGCAGATTTTTCAGCCAATTTTTTCAATGCAGCGTCTTTACTTTTTCTAAACTTACTTGCAAACTTGTTAAAATATTTTTTCGCATCCTTATAACTTGATTTACTTTTTAATAATTCCCCAATCCAGAAAGGTGCTTCGGGATAATCCTTGATGTTATCTATTTTATAAACTTTTTGATACCAGTGCAAAGCAATGTCATTATCAAAATTTAATCGGCTGGCAGTAGCATAAGTATATAGATATTGAAGATTAGCAGAATCAATTAAAATAATCTGACTATAAATCTGTGAAGCTGAAAAATAATCTTTATCGGCAATTGCTTCCTCACCCTGCTTCAAAAGTTTTTTAAGATTTTGCGAAAAGGAAGTTTGAGAAAAAATAATAAAAAGGAAGGCGAAAAAAAATATGCAGCGATGGTTTCTAAACATAAACTACATGTAAATCGGACAAGAACGTTTTTTGGGAGTGAAAACAGGGTTTTTCCTAAATATGTAAAGTAAACTTATTTCAAACGCGCCACGTTTATTTGTTGCTGCCTGAAATTTTGAATAATTAATATCGTAAGCAAAACCAAAACGGTAATCTTTATAATCCATTCCCAAAAGTATAATTGCAGCATCGCCCAAGCGTGTTGAGACACCCGCATTTACAGAAATATTATCTGAGGGATTTAATACGTACGCCAGCCTTCCTGCTAAAATAGTTTCTCGAAACGGACCTTGTTTTTCATACATAACATCTGCATGAATAAATAATTTTTGTCGCAACGGATATTTTAAACTTAAAAACGAAGTGGATTTAGCATATAATTTCACATCATTATTACGGAAAAAGGAAACGCCGGGTCGGTTTATATGCGAAAGACTTGTGCCAATGCTCACAAAACCTGTAGTTTTAATTCTGTATTGCAAAACTAAACCTGAACCTAAATCAAAATAAGTTCTTGATAGAGTAGGAAAATTTTCTCCCGATGAAAGCGCAGGATTATAAACATCTCCATCAAACTGATGGTCGAAACTTAATTTATTTGTCCGAAAAGCAATATTAGAAATACCGGGCATCAAACCAAAAGAAGCGGTAAGGTTTGTATCTTTTTTAAATTTTTGTATAAACGAAACAGGAACGTAAAACTGATTGATGCTATATCTGCTGTCACCCGAAATATCATTATTAAAAACAATTCCCGCCCCAATTGCGCTGCTTTGAGAAACTACGCGGTCAAACTTTGTATCTGCAAATAAAGAAAGTGTAGAGTAGGGTACAGGCACCGCGCGCCATTGGTTACGATAAATACCGCCTACACGATAATCTCCATCAAACATTCCAGCTTGTGCCGAATTCAAATACAAAGGCTGAGCCCAGAATTGAGAGAAGTGAATGTCTTGAGCGAAGGAGAAGCAAGAGCAAAGAAGCAAGAGACAAGAGAGCAGCCCTTTTTGAATAATATTGTCACGTCGAGTACTTCGGAAAAACTCAGTATAAACTCCGTCGAGACGCGGGAATAACACGGGTTCTCGACTGCTCCCGATAGCTATCGGGACGAACTGACATGATTTTCCTATTATGTAAATTTCTCTCTTCACTATCGTATCAACGTTACATTCCCCTTCTTAAAAGACTCCTTGCCATTATTACATTTATACTTCACATAATATCCAAACACATCCGGATTACAAGGTTTTCCTTGAAAAACTCCATCCCAGCCTTTTGTAATATCACTTGTTTCAAAAACCATTTGTCCCCAACGATCATAAACGGCAAAATAAATTTCGACTATTAATTGACTGCGAGCATAAAGCACATCGTTCATTCCATCGGCATTAGGTGTAAATGTATTGGGTACAAACACTGTACTTTCGTCGCAATATTTGGTAATTACATAAATTGTTACGCTGCTAATCGGGAAGGAACAACCGTACTGGTCGGTGTACATTGCGGTATAGGTTGTAGTATGAAATGGATTTACAACTGGACTTGGAGAATTTACGTTACTGATGTTGTAATTTGGATACCAAATAATATTTCCTCCACTTGTTAGAGTGCCAAGTTGCGATGTTTGTCCCACGTAAATAGTGTCAGGGTTAGCAAAAGCTGTAAGTGTTACTCCTGAATAAAACGGGACAGTAATATTTGTGTTTAAAACAGAAATGCAAGTATCTGTTCCGGTAACTTGCGTAATATTTACAGTGTATTGCGTAGTTGTAGTTGGTGTTGCAATTGGATTAGAAATAGTAGCGCTGCTTAAACTGTTTGCAGGGCTCCATTGATACGCCATACCACCGGTTGCATTTAGTTGAACGGGATTACCGGAACAAGAAATAGTACCCGCAGAAATACTAATTGGATTAAACCCGCTTAGTAAAATTACTTTTTGAATGGAATCAGGACAACCGTATTGATTATTTCCAACTAGTGTAATTGTGTATGTGCCCGGAGAAGAATAGGAGTGCATAGGATTTTGAATTGAATCAATAACTCCGTCACCAAAATTCCAATCCCAGGAATTTACAATGGTATAAGAAGAATCAGTAAACTGCAATGTATTACCGCAATTATTTTTTACGAAATTAAAGTTGGCTGTTACTTTTGGATAAATAGTAATTGTATCCGTCAATTCAAAATCACAAGTTCTTCCCGCGCCATCAATTTGATGAATTGTTACTGTGTAAATTGTTGTTGCAGTTGGCGTAGCAATTGGATTACTAATTGTAGAATTATTTAAACTCGCTGCGGGCTGCCAAGTGTATGAGAGTCCGCCACTGGCATTAAGCTGAATACTACCTCCATTACAAATTGCTGTATCTGGGTAAGAAGTATATGGATTCAATGTAAAATTTAAAACCTGCTGAGTTGTGTCTTTACAACCAAAATTACTAGTTGTTACAAGTGTTGTTGTGTACGTTCCAGCAGTAAATGTTGTTGTTGCGGGAACTGTTGATGTACTTGTTTGTAAGTTACCTAAAGTCCAACTATAAGTTAAACTTCCGGAACTTATAGTAGAACCATTTTGAAAAGTTGCGCTATTGGCACAGGAATCATAAACGAAAGTAAATGCGGCTTGAGGGACAGGGTAGACATTAATGATTGTTTTTACTGTGTCGTAACCGAAAAAGCAGTCGTTGTTTTTTACAGCAAGCATTACTGTGTAAGTTCCGGCTGCGGTAAAAGTTTTTATTGGATTTAATATAAGTGAAGTTGTATCATTAGGGCCTCCACCTAAATTCCACATGTACTCTGTATACGAAACGCTGTTATTTGTAAAATTAATCGTAAGAGGCGTACATCCGTTAAAAAAATTCTGACTTAAGGATGCATGCGGATAAGTATCAAATTTGAATTTGAATGTGCCGTTATTGCAATTAGTGGATTGATTCCAATTATTACCATAAACCGATGTTGGCCACGAGCCGGCAGAAACCGGAAAATCATCATTTCCACCACAGCCCGCACAAACCGATTGGTATATAATTCCCTTTTTATCAAAGCGACTTGTGCCGCCGTCAACATGTTCGTGACTTGAGGCTCCACCAAAATAAGTAGCATATAACAGATTTTGTGCATTGGTAGAAAGCACCATTAAATAAAAATTAAAACCATCGGGGTTACTGCTTTGATAGGCATTTGTTGTAAGTGGCATGTTAAAAGTACCCGGACCCATAATGATATTTCCTCCCCATCCCGAGAAATAAATATTTTCGGCGCAATCAATTAAAAATGCTGCAGGCGAAAGATTTATAGCAGGAAGACCATTTCCAAAAACTGTTGATAGAAGAAGTGTTCCTAAACTGCTGTCTAATTTTGTTACAAATTGTTTTCCATTAACATTACTATAACCTGCATTTATAACAGGCATATTTCCTAACGATTGACCATATACGTACGCATTTTGTTTAGCGTCTAATTGTATAAAATAGGATTGATCATAAAAGGGAGTACCAATAAAAGTTGCAGCCATTAAAGTATTTCCGTTCGCACTTATTTTAGCAATGTATCCATCGCATTTTCCTCCCCCATAAGTTGGTTTATAAGAACTTACTGACGCAGGAAAATTTGAGCTTCGGGTTCCGCCGGTTACATATATCTCATTATTTTGCGCAATGAACAAAGCGTATCCTGCATCGTTATTACTTCCGCCTAAAAAGGTGCTGAAAGTAAGTGAAGATAAATTTTGATTGAATTTAAAAATAACGGCATCCTGCCATCCGCCCAGCGTATTATCAAATGCATTTGCAATTGGAAAATCTCCTGAACGCGATGAACTGCAAATTACAGGATTATCGTTGTTATCTAATTGAATTTCTCCACGGTATTGATCTCCGTAATTATATTGAAGTGAATCGGGAGGATATTCACCAGTTACAGTAATTCCATAAAGTACAGCAACATAAGAAGCAATAATATTATTTGTGTTTACTCCGTCGTTATCAATTCCTCCAATGTATGTAGAGGCTAATAAACTGTTTCCGGTAGCATTTAATTTAGCCACGTAAATATCTGTTCCATTATAAAAATAAGTACCGTTAAACATAAAAAACAGGGGTAAGCCCCCATTAAAACTATTGTCATATGCCAAAGCTGTCATTGGAAAATCAGTAGACCCGGTAGCGCCATACAAGTATAAATTATTTTGCTTGTCAATTATTAAGCTGGTAACTATCTCGCTGCTTGTTGCGCCCCCAAGGTATGTTGAGTATAGTAAGAACACTCCTGAAGAATCATATTTTGTAATCACAACGTCTGTCATACCATAGGCAACAGTCCCATTAAAAGTGCCATCATACGGATTAACAACCGGAAAACCATTATCAAAACATGTTCCGCCTGAATATAAATTTCCTGTTGAATCGTAAGTAGCAGTCATTCCAAAATTATCAGCGGTAGAGCCAGACGAACAGGCAAAGACAAGTACAGGGTCAATTACTAATTCATACTTTTTATCATATCCTTTCGGAAAAGAAAAGGAAACTGTGTTTTTCTTTAATTCATATTTACAGGGTATTTCAACTGTTTGTCCGTTTATTAGTTGGTAAGCATAAGGTTCGTGCTCCACCATTTCATTGAGTGAAGTTTTAATTACTAATTCCTTTTTGTGAATAGAAATTTTTTCAATTTTATCATAATGCAATTTTATATCCTCAGCATTTGCGCCGGCTTTTACATAAAAATTATATTTAACGCTGTTGTCTTGTCCTAATACTTCAAGATTAATATTTTGCCAGAGGTCATTGTATAAAAGTCGTTTGTAGTTTTTTACGTTACCGGCCCATTTACTTTGGTCTTTTCCAATAAAATAATTGGAATAATCGGGTGTAGGGTTAAATGATTCTATGCTTGCATTAGGATTTGAATTTTCGAAGAAAACATTAAAGCCATCCGTTTTAATATCTTTTGTAGGCTTTCCACCACGGTTAGCGTGCATGCCACGATAAGTCTCTTTATCGTAAAAACCATAAGTAAGTGCATTTTTCTGGACATATAGCGCGCCTCCATCTAGCTGGGCTCTATATTGAATGAAGTCATCCCACTGATGTTTGTTTTCGGTAAACCTGATTTGACTGGCGTCTTTTTCTACGTGAGGGGTTCTGATTTGCCCGTAAATTAACGAGCAAGACAATAAAAACACAAATGAGAGATATTTGTTCGGTTTATGCATTAAATTCAGATAGATAAAGATAGTTAAATTTAAAGAAATTACAAATTAAAGATTGCAAATTGTTAATTGCTTTATTGCTATTTTTACACAATGATTAAGATTACCGAATGTCCCCGTGATGCCATGCAAGGCATTAAAGATTTTATTCCCACGAAAGAGAAGATAAATTACATAAATGCAATACTTAAAGTTGGTTTTGATACTGTAGATTTCGGGAGTTTTGTTTCTCCTAAAGCTATTCCTCAAATGCGCGATACAGCTGATGTATTAGAGGGACTTGATTTAGCATCGGGTAACTCAAAATTATTAGCCATAATTGCAAATACAAGAGGGGGAGAGGACGCCTGTAAATTTGAGGAAATTACTTATTTAGGTTTTCCTTTTTCGGTTTCCGAAACATTTCAGCAAAGAAATACGAATTCAAGCATTGAAGAATCGCTTATAAGGGTTGAAGAAATACAAAATCTTTGTGCAAAAAATAAAAAGCAATTAGTTGTTTATTTATCAATGGCTTTTGGCAATCCATACGGTGATGTATGGAACAGCGATATTGTTTTAAAATGGGCAGAAAAATTGCATAAAATGGATATTCGCATTCTTTCTTTAGCTGATACCATCGGTTCGTCAACGCCGGAAAATATTTCATTGTTGTTTTCTAAATTAATTCCTGAATTTAAAGATGTAAAGTTTGGCGCACATCTGCATTCCCGGCCGGAAACAGCTAAAGAAAAAATAGAAGCAGCTTATAAATCAGGTTGTCTTCAGTTTGACAGTGCCATACTTGGTTTTGGCGGCTGTCCGATGGCAAAAGACGATTTAACGGGGAATATTGCGACAGAAATTGTGCTTGATTATTTCATGAAAAAAAACTTGCAATACAACAAAAAAGCTTTTGAAGAAGCAATGAATATCAGTCGCACAATTTTTGGAAAATACCATTAGGCAGGGGACACTGAAACAATCCCGATAATTATCGGGACAGTGTGACGATATTAGTCTAATAAACCATCTGCAAAAGTCAATGTAGAAATGAAACAAGAAAAAAACATAGCCACTAAGTCACCAAGGCTCTAAGTATCACTAAAAAATTCTTTGTGCATCTTTGTGTTCTCGTGTCTTTGTGGCAAAAAACCGTACTTACGCAAGAAGTTCTAGTAATTGTAAACCAATCCTGCTCTGTAAACAAGTGGCTGGGTGAAATAAGGAGAATAATACGTTGGATATACATTAAACATCAGGTTAACAAAATAACTTAATTTTTCACCTAACCTGCTTTTATATCCAATACCCACCATCTTTTCATCGCTCCATGATCTTGTTTTTATGGGTGTCCCTAAATAACCTGACGGAACGCTTAAATAATCATACTCTGCCTGTAAAAAAAAATTTGATTGCCCTAAAAGAACGCGGGCAAAAGCGCCGGGACCAATAAGATTATAGCTGATGCTTTGCGTTCCGTATGTAATAACCGAATTGTTGTATATTACTTGTACCCCCAGTGAAAAATAATCATTAAATTTATATCCTACATGAGGAGAAAAATCATAATAAAAAACACTTCCATAAGTTGATCTGTAAGCTCTCAGCATTACATTACATCCGTAATAGATATTTTCTAAATACTCGGGTTTTTGCCCGGGTATTCCCATGCCATTTTTGTAATCAGTATACCCTTTTGGGTATTTTTTTTCCTTTTGATTAGGTGGTTTAGTACGATTAGGTTTCTGTGGCGTGATTTCTTTATTAGTATCAGAAATTGAGTCTCTCTGGGAAGATGGTTGGGGTGGATTGGCACGGGTTGTATCTGTATTTTGCGAAAACACAAAACAGGAAAAGAAGCAAAGAAAAACGAGTAATTTGAATTTATTCATTTATTTTGTAAAGATAATTATAAAAACCATGACAATTGTTATAACAGGAGGTTCCAGAGGAATAGGCAGGGAGTTAATTAACTATTTTTCACAGAAAAAGGGCGCAAAAATTATTGTACTAAGCAGTAATTCCGATAAACTAAGTGATTTAGGTAAGAAAAAAAATATACACTTAATTGATGTAGATTTTGCCATTGAAGATAATATTTATGAAGCGACTGAAATTTTGCGGACAATCACATCAGAAGTAACCATTTTGATAAACAATGCTGCTATACTAATCAATAAGCCTTTCGAAAAAATAACTAGTAAAGAATTGGAAAATACGTATCGGGTAAATGTCTGCTCCCCTTTTATTTTAACACAGCAGCTTATGCCATTAATGGGCAAAAAGGAAAAATCACATGTAGTAAACATTAGCAGCATGGGAGGATTTCAGGGAAGTTCAAAATTTGCTGGACTAAGTGCTTACAGTTCTTCTAAAGGAGCGCTTAGTATTTTGACCGAATGTCTTGCAGAAGAATTAAAAGAAAAAAATATTTCGGTAAATTGTTTGTGCTTGGGCGCTGTTAATACAGAAATGTTGAAGAAAGCATTCCCCGGTTATAAAGCAAACACTTCAGCTAAACAAATGGCAAAATTCATTGGTGACTTTGCTTTAAGTGGACATCATACATTTAACGGAAAAGTTTTACCGGTGAGTATTTCTACGCCTTAATTGTTTGTGCAACCGATTACAAATACTTACAAACGGTTACATGAGCCTAAAGGTAATTGGAGTATTACTGAAAATTTCTCAGCATTTTTCTGCAATAATATGCTTTCCTTAGAAAAATTTGTAATTGCTAATATTATTAGCAATACTTAACTAATATTTTTAGTAGCTTGCGTCGTATTCATTTCTTTTAAATTATTTTTCATGAGTATTGAAATTGCATCTAAATCAGTATCGTTGGATACCACCATTCACAGAGGATCGCAAGTTGTTCTTCTTAAATTCCCGAAAGACAAAGTACTTGATGAAGCCATTAAAACCATTAAAGGTGCTCGATGGACAATGACGCATACCTGTTGGCAAGTGACCTATTCTGTTTCTGCAATAAACCAGATAAAAACGGTATTTGATCCAATTTGTAAAATAGACGCTACTCTTCTAAAAGAAAAAATTGTTTCTAAGAAAGTTAATCAGGCTATTGTTTCAGTGCCTGCAACTTTAGTGATTGGCGACGATGCTAAAATTAAAATGAAACAGTTTAATCAATGGTTAAGGTCTAAACGTTACAGCGAAAGCACCATTGGTACTTATATGGATGCACTAAAAGCTTTCTTGCGATTTTACAGCCATAAGCCTGTTGCAGAAATTACAAACGAGGATGTCATTATTTTTAACAACGAATTTGTTTTGAAACATAAATTATCTGCCTCGTATCAAAATCAAGTTGTAAATGCGATAAAATTATTTTTCAGCACCATACAAAATACTTCTATAAAAATAGAAAGCATACATCGTCCTAAGCGGCAAAAATTACTGCCAAATGTTTTGAGTAAAGAAGAGGTTAAATTAATTTTAAATGCGCACAATAATATTAAGCATCGGGCTATGCTAAGTTTAATTTACAGTTGCGGTTTGCGTTGCGGCGAATTGCTTCAGTTAAAGCCAGAGCATATAGACAGTAAGCGGAATGTTTTAATTATAAAACAAGCCAAGGGCAGAAAAGACCGGATTGCACCGCTCAGCGGCAAAATAGTAGAATTGCTTCGCGAATATTTTACGGCTTGCAAGCCACGTTTGTATTTATTTGAAGGACAAACTAAAGGTGAGCCCTACGATTCAAGGAGTTTGCAGCAAGTGTTAAAACAAGCTCTTAAAAAAACCGGAATACGTAAGCCTGTAACCCTTCATTGGTTACGACACAGTTATGCAACGCATTTGTTGGAAAACGGAACCGATTTAAGATATATACAGGAAATATTAGGTCATTCTAGCAGCAAGACTACCGAAATATATACACATGTAAGCACAAAAAACATTCAAAAGATTGTATCTCCATTTGATTATCTGTAAAAATGACTACCTTTGAATTGCGCCACAAACATTCGCCAATCTACCCAAATCCGGGTAGATAAGCGCTACTTTATGGCGCCTATAAGCTAGTTATACACAATATGCCCAGCGACAAGAAAACTGACAATAAATAATATGACAACGCAAAAAACACTTACTTTTGACATGCAACGAACGAATAATTAAATTAATGAAGACAGCCCTAAACTTTGAGCAAGACGACATAAAAAAACTTGACGAGGTCTTGAAATATCTTGCCACGATTCAAAGACCAAATTCTTTTCGTGAATTTTATGAGATGAAAAAAGAGCTTGCAGAGAGAGGATTACATTATGACGAATTTGAGTTATGGATTATTATGGACAAATTATGCAAAGACAAATATGTTTCAACAGAAGCAAAATATGTAAATTATGTTGAGCCGAATAAACAAGGCGGGTTCGAGGAGACGCAGCGATTGAATCACAGATTTTATATTACTTACGATGGTAGACTGTTTATCAAATTTGGAGGATATTACCAACAAGAAAAAGATATTATTACTAAAAGAAACCTTCGGAAGTGGGAAAAGGGATTACTTGTTTTTGGAGCTGTTGCTGCTGGGCTATATTCTCTTTATCAACTATATCATGCAATATTTCCAACTTATTGTTGCCATCATTAAATGTACTCGGGCTTACTAAGATAACTTTATGGCATTAACTAAAAAACGATTATTAGCTAAACTTAAATTAATAAACATGAAAAAAACAATTTACACAATAGCATTAGTCTCTTTTATGGGCTTAATAGTAAACGCCCAAGTATGTTTTAGTCCGGCTACAAACTCACCCTTTGCAGCGGGAACACAACCTGCTTCAGTAATTAGTGCCGATTTTAATGGAGATGGCAAAGCTGATTTGGCGACGGCTAATAATGGCAATAGTGTATCAGTATTATTAGGCAATGGCACAGGAAACTTTGGGGCTGCGACTCAATTTGCGACAGGTACTGTTCCTCAATCAGTATGCAGCGCAGATTTTAATAATGATACAAAACTTGATTTGGCGGTAGCTAATAATGGTTCAAACAATATATCTATATTATTAGGTACAGGCACAGGTAGCTTTGTCTTCCTTGCAAATTTTGGTACAGTTGCTGCACCTACTTCAGTAATCAGTGCCGATTTTAATCATGACGGCTTCGTTGACTTGGCAACTGCTAATAATGGTTCAAATACTGTATCTGTATTATTGGGCGCAGGCACAGGCAACTTTGGTACAACTACAAATTTTACAGTAGGCACAATAAGTTCTAATCCTAGGTCTGTAATAAGTGTTGATTTTAATGCAGACGGTAATCCCGATTTGGCACTGGCTAATACGGGTTCAAACAATGTAGGGATATTATTAGGCGATGGCACAGGCAATTTTGGGGCTGCTACCCTCTTTGCTGCAGGTACTAACCCTTGTTCAGTTATCAGCGCAGATTTTAATGGAGATACAAAATTAGATTTGGCTGTGGCTAATCAAATCTCAAACAACGTGTCCATATTATTAGGAGATGGCTTAGGCAGTTTTGGCACGGCTACTAACTTTACGGTAGGTACAGGACCTCAATCACTAAGCTGCGCAGATTTTAATGGTGATACAAAATTAGATTTAGCAGTAGCTAATCTTAGTTCAAACAATGTTTCAATACTATTGGGTGATGGTTTAGGTAGCTTTGGTTCTGCCACCAACTTTACAGTAGGTACTAATCCATGGTCAATAATAAATGTAGATTTTAATGGCGACACTAAAGCCGATTTAGCAACAGCAAATGTTAATTCAAATAATGTGTCGGTATTATTAAATTGTAATACAACAGGCATAGAGCAGGTAACAAGCAGCAAAGAAGTAAGCATTTACCCAAACCCAACAAGCGACCAGTTCTCCATTGACGCAAACACGACTGACAAACTTTCTGTGGACTTGTATGACGTAAACGGCAGACACGTGTTTAGCAAAAGCATAAGTAACAAATCAAATATTAATGTTACAACTTTAGAAAACGGTGCTTATACAATGACAATTAAAATGGCAGACCGCGTTATAAATAAAAAGTTGGTTATAGTACATTGACAAATTATTCTTCTCTCGGCAGACCTTTGTACGTGAACAGGTGGTCGATGTGTAAGTAGGCACAAGGGCATACATGTGTATAACCGCAGTTTGAGCGTTAGCGGGCGGACGTGCGAAAAGAAAGTTTAGTATCTTTATAAAACGTTTGTTCTCGGTAGACAGTTGGTTGTTTCAAAACCCGCCAACGCCAAGCTGCAATACGTTATGCCCAATGCTATGGCAAAAAAAACGACCATGACACGAGTGACATTGATAATATTAATCTTGACGACTTG
>CAZZEI010000057.1:0-17654 GCA_964653165.1 uncultured Flavobacteriaceae bacterium
GCAGAAGGAAGTCACTTTAACTGTATTCCTCCGGGCACACCTTACCACGTTAATCTGTGTACTGGAGGCTTAAGCCCAAATGGTGAAATGACAATGAACTACATGGATTACACAGACGATGCTTGTATGTTTATGTTTACAACCGATCAAGAAACACGTATGCAAACAGCTATGGCAAACGGTACTTACCGTTCTCCACTATCAGCTAATTCAGTTATTTTATGTGGCGGTACTGCGGTTATACCGGTTGCTAATTTTACATTTCCGGGTTCAATTTGTACCGGAGCAGCTGCACAATTTACGGATGCATCAAGCGGACCTCCTACAACTTGGTTATGGACAGTTACTCCTACTGCAGGTGTTACTATTACCACTCCTACTTCACAAAGCCCAATGATTACTTTTACAACTCCTAATAATTATAGTGTAACACTAACTGCTACTAATAGCAGCGGAAGTAACGCTATTACTAAAACAGTTACTGTAGTAACCTGTGCAGCTACTTGCGATACGATGAAGAATGTAACCAATTTGGCAAGTTTTGCTTTATACTATGCTGATGCAGTTGCACCAAGAGATTCCGGTTGGTTATCAGGAACAAACGCTTGGGGTGATTTAGCTAAGTGCGAGAAATATACTTACCTTAATAATGGTAAACTCTTAAAGGGTATTCATGCTTGGTTATATGTTAGAGGAACAGGAAACGCAGTATTTAATGTATGGAATGATGCAGCTGGCAAACCGGGTACAATTGTTGCGTCTAAAACTGTAGCATTAAGCACTTTAGTTACCGGGTACAACGATATAGTATTGACAACCCCTATTACACCAACTGCTATATTTTATGTTGGTTTCACAATACCAATGACAGCTGGAGATACAATTGCGGCTATTACTAATAACGCAGGTACAGGTGGAGGAACTACAGGTACAGGTTGGGAAAAGTGGAATGATAATTCATGGAATGATTATACTACTGTTTATGGTGCCGACTTAAGTCACTATATGTTCCCGTTCTTATGTCCTGCAATTGGAGTTAATGAGTATAATACGCTTAATGGTGTTTATATATTCCCTAACCCAAGCAAGGGTCTGTTTAATATTTCTTTAAACCTTGCAACTTCTACCGATCTTAATGTATCGGTAACCAATATGCTGGGGCAGACTATTTATCAAAAAACAGATAAAGCTGTTATGCATGGAAACGTTTCTCTTGATTTATCAAGCGTGGCTAAAGGAGTATACTTTGTTCATGTTAGCGATAATAATAACAACCGACTTATTGAGAAGGTTATTATAGAGTAAGATAGGTTTTCCTATTTAAAAAGCCCCTTCGCTTAAAAACGGAGGGGCTTTTAATTTTATAAAAAAACAGAGAATTTTTTTATAAGTACTTAATTAAAGCAATACCTTTGCGCACAAAACCAAATAATAAACCGAGATGAAAAATATTTTTAAATTTTTTGCGATTGCAATTATTGTAATTGCTACCATAGTAAATGTATCCTGCTCAGGTAATGACGGAGAAAAAGAAGTTAACCCATTAGCAGATAGTCTTGCCGGAGATAACTCAAATTTAAAGGGACAATTATCTGAAAAAGAAAAAGCAGTTCAGGAATTTGTTAACGCATTTAACGATATACAAACCAACCTGAATGAAATAAAAGAAAAGGAAAAAATTGTGAATTCTAATACCCAATCGGGCGATGTAAAAAGTAAAGAGGAGCAGATTAAAATAGATATACAGAGCATTTATGAATTGATGGGGAAAAACAAATCGCGCATTTCTTCTTTAAATAAAAAACTAAAAAATTCAAACACTAAAATACAAGGACTTGAGCAAATGATTGCTACACTTGAAGCACAGTTGAATGAGAAGGATGTACAAATAAACGATTTGAAAAATAAAATAGAAACACTCAATATTGAGTTAACTAATCTTGTGGTTAATTACGAGAATTTAGAGGCTGAAAATATTGTAAAAACAGAAAAATTAAACTTGGCTTATTATGTAATTGGCACCGCTAAGGAGTTAAAAGACAAAGGAATTACAACTAAAGAAGGTGGCTTTGTTGGGTTAGGTAAAACCACTGAAATTAAAAAAGATTTTAGTAAGGATTATTTTACCAAAATAGATGTAATGCAAGTAAACATAATTCCAATTGGCGCTAAGAAAATTAAAATACTTTCAAATCATCCCAGCAATTCGTATAAATTAATAGGCGTTAAACCCATTGAAAAACTTGAAATTACTAATGCGGAAGATTTTTGGAGCGCATCAAAATACCTTGTTATTGTTGTTGAGTAATTGATGTTGTAATACTAGTATTGAGCCCACTGATTTGAGCGAAGGCAAAATTTCAGCGGGCTTTTTAAATATAGCGCGAATTATAAATGCCGGAAGCGATAAAAACTAATCATATTTTTTTTGCTCATGATCTGTCTCCACATCATTTGTGTGCTTTGCCAAGAGAATCATCCTACAATTTTCCTGTATTTATTTTATTGGTTAGTGCAAGTGTACTTTTGCTTTGTGTTTACCTGTTGTATTTTAAAAAAACAGCACAGTTAGTGAAAGGCGTTTTTAGTTATGGATCTTCTAAGCAATTACAACGAGAAGGATATTCCTTTTTTAAATTTTTTTCACTCTCCCTTACAGCTGTATATGTGCTATCTGCAAGTATATTTTTTACCGACTTAAATGCACGTATGCAATGGATAAGATTACAGAACAACGATTGGCTTTTGCCTTTATGTATTGTATTTTTAGGCGCCTTACTGATTGTAAAAAAATTGGCACCTGTCATAGGCTCTTTGTTTTTAAAAAATCAAAAAGCCTTGAACGATTATTTTTTTCAGTATTCTTTCAGTATTAAAACGGAAGGATTGTTGCTTTTGCCCATTTGCTTATTGTTACATTATTCGGCCACACAGTCGGTTTACCTTATTGTTTTGGGGCTATTGTTTCCCGCTGCTATTTTTTCCATTAGAATTGTAAGAACTTTGCGATGGGGCAGGGTAGAGTATGGGTTTTCTATATTTCATATAGTTTTATATCTTTGCACCGTTGAAATAATACCATTGGTGGTGTTTAGTAAGGTACTTGTAGCAGGATGGCTGCAATTCGGCTAATTAAAGGAAAAAAAGCATGGCAGTAAAGAAGTCAAAGGCAAAAAGTAAAAAGACCGGCAAAAGGTCTAAGCCCTCGGCTAAGAAAAAGACTCCAGCAAAATCTTCCAAGAAAAAGACTCAGGTGAAAAGCAAGTCTAAAAAACGACCGGTTACTAAAGTAAAAAAGGCTGTAAAACGTCCGGTAAAAAAACTTAGCAAGCCCGTAAAAAAAGCAGTCGTTAGACAAAAACCTATTGTTGCAAAACCGGAGCGTGTAAAAGAACCAAAAATTGTTATCCCACCAACACCACCTTCTTTAGTATATCCCGACGCAAATATTTTAAAGCTTAAAGTAAGAACAATCCTGGTTTCTCAGCCTAAACCTGAAAACGAAAAATCGCCGTATCTGGAACTTGCCCGTAAAGCAAACTTAAAAATTGATTTCAGGCATTTCATTAAGGTAGAAGGAATGACAACCAAAGAATTCAGACAACAACGAATTAATTTAACCGAACACAACGCTGTAATATTAACCAGCAGAAATGCAATAGACCATTTTTTTCGCATTTGCGGTGAAATGCGTTATAATGTGCCGGAAACAACTAAATATTTTTGTTTGAATGAAGCAACTGCTTATTACCTGCAAAAATATATTCAATACCGTAAGCGGAAAATATTTTTTGGTAATGGTTCTATTGCAGATTTAGCTGAAGCGCTACGAAAAAACAAGGAAGAACATTTTCTTCTTCCTGTTGCTGATGTACACCGCGAAGAAAAAATTATTGACATCCTCGATTTACTGAAATTAAATTATAAAAAAGCAATTATTTATCGCACCATGAGTGCAGACTTAAGCGATTTTAAAGGTAAGTTGGATTACGATGTAGTAGTATTTTTTACGCCTGCCGGAATACGTTCTCTTTTTTTAAATTTTCCTGACTTTAAACAGGGAGATTTACGTATAGCTGCTTTTGGCGCCGCTACCGCAAAAGCAGTGCGTGAACATGGTTTACGATTGGATATTGCTGCTCCCAATCCGCAAACTCCGTCAATGACAATGGCTCTCGAAAATTATATTTGTGACGTAAATAAACGATAAGCCGTTTTGTCACGCTTTACCTTTAAAAAGAACGAACATCTTTGCAGTCCTAAAGCAATTGAAGCGCTTTACAGTACGGGGCAATCGTTTTACACCAAAAATTTTAAAATAATTTTTTCTCTGCAAAAAGAAAGTCTTCAACCCCCGTGCCAAGTAGTTTTCTCAGTACCTAAAAGAAGTTTTAAAAGAGCCGTAGATCGTAACCTAATTAAACGCCGTATGAAAGAGGCTTATAGAACCAATAAGCACATACTTTATAGTAATCTTGAAGAAAAAAAACTTGGCCTACATATTTTGATATTATATACAGCCAAAGAAATTTTATCGTTCGATGAAATACATAAAAATTCACTGCAGGCTATACAGACACTTGTATATAAGACGACAACTACCGATTAAAAGATAAATCTTACCTTTACATAAAGTATCTTACCATGCTAAAAAAGCGCAAAAAAGTTTTTCTCATTTTACTTCCTTTTATTACTGCCGCAAGTATTATTTCGTTTTCTTTTGTCGACGATTTATTTGAAATAAGTAAAAACCTCGATATTTTTTCTTCGATGTACCGCGAGTTAAATCTCTATTATGTAGATGAGACAAAGCCCGGGCAATTAATGAAAACGGCTTCTGATGCCATGTTGCAATCGCTCGATCCTTATACAGAATATTATACCGAATCGGAGATAGAAGATTACAAAATAATTACCACCGGTCAATATGGAGGCATTGGCGCTTCGGTGCGGGAAATAGCCGACAAGGTTGTAATTTCTGAAGTTTATGAAAATTCTCCTGCAGCTAAGGCCGGAATAAAAGCCGGCGATATTATTACTGAGATAAGCGGTGTTGCAATGAAAAATAAATCATCTGACGAAATTAGTAAATTGATGAAGGGCCAGGCCGGCTCTCCGATTAAATTAAAAATTGAAAGACTGGGCGAAGCGAAAATTCTGGATTTTAATATAATGCGCGAAGAGATTCGTGTAAAAGATGTTCCTTATTTTGGAATGCTTAATGCTGAAACCGGATATATAAAATTAACCGGCTTCACACCCAATGCAGCTAAAGAAGTAAAAGAAGCTTTTTTGAAACTTAAAAATGAAAACAATTGTAAATCATTGATTCTCGATTTACGCGAAAACCCGGGAGGATTATTGCATCAGGCAGTAGATATTGTAAACTTTTTTGTTGAGAAAGGAATTGATGTTTGTATTACTAAAGGACGTGTTAAAGAGTGGGAGCAATTATATAAAGCCGTTAACGTACCGCTTGATCTTACTATACCCATTGCAGTTTTAGTGGATAGAAACTCTGCTTCTGCCTCTGAAGTTGTTTCTGGTTCACTTCAGGATTTGGACAGGGCAATAATAATAGGACAACGCACCTATGGAAAAGGATTGGTACAACAGACTAAACCACTTGCATACAGCACACAACTTAAACTTACTGTTGCTAAATATTATATTCCCAGCGGACGTTGCATACAGGCGCTTGATTACTCACATCGTAATGATGACGGTAGTGTTGAACATGTGCCCGATTCGCTAATTACAGCTTTTAAAACACGTAACGGTCGTATTGTATATGATGGTGCAGGTATTTTGCCCGATGTACAAACGTTGCCGCAAAATATGAGCGATATTACATTTACGCTCATTAGGAAATTTTTTATTTTTGATTATGCTACCTTATATCTTATTAAGCATCCTGCATTAAATGTAAGTCCGCGCGATTTTAAATTAAGCGAAGCCGAGTACAATGAATTTGTTAGTCATTTAGAGGGGAAGGATTATAACTATAAAACAGAAAGTGAAGATGTATTGGTAGCGCTTAAAAAAAGTGCAGAAGATGATAAATATTTTACTGACATAGAAAACGAGTACGTTCAATTGCAAAAAAAATTACTTGCCAGAAAAAAAGATGACTTACAAAAATTTAAGCCCGAGATAAAGCGGATGATAGAAGATGAAATAGTATCGCGTTATCATTTTATGAAGGGAAGAATTGAAGCGTCATTAAAATACGATGCCGATGTAATAGAGGCTGCATCGTTATTAGGCAATGCAGGTAAATTGAAGGATTTTTTAACTACCATTCAAAAAGCGACAAAACCTTTTAATTCCAATAAAAAGTTTTAGTATAGCAATACGCGGAATGAAAATTCGCGAACTGCTTATTAATAAAATATTTCGTTAATGAAAACAGGGTTATTCTTCGGTTCGTTTAATCCAATACATGTTGGGCACATGGCGCTGGCTAATTATATACTGTCTTACACTGATTTAGAAGAAATCTGGTTTGTTGTTTCTCCGCATAACCCGCTAAAAGATAAAAAAACTTTGTTGGCACAAAATCATCGTTTGGCAATGGTGCGCATAGCTGTTGAATATTTTCCGCGGTTTAAAGCAAGTAATATAGAGTTTAAACTTTCTCAACCTTCTTACACGGTTAACACACTGGCTCATTTAAAGGAAAAATATCCTCATAAAAGTTTTTCACTTATAATGGGAATGGATAATTTACAATCGTTTGATAAATGGAAAAACTACGAGCAGATATTAAAAAAACATACTATTTACGTTTATCCTCGTCCAGGGCTTGATGCAGGAAAATTTGCCAATCACCCAAGCGTAGTAATTACAGAAGCTCCTGTAATGGAAATATCTTCTTCGTTTATTAGAAAGGCTATAAGCGAAAAGAAAGATGTACGTTTCTTTATGCCTGAGAATGTAGCGCAGTATGTTAAAGAGATGAATTTTTATAAAAAATAAAAGCCAAATGCAATGGAACGCTGATGACGCAGATTTATATGATAAACGCAGATAATTTTAGTAAAACAATTTGAAAAAAATAATATTCTTAATATAAATAAATCATATTTAATCTTAATAATAAGCGTCATCAGCGTTCTATTGTATTAGCAAAAACACTATTATGGGTAAAGCAGAAGAAATAATAAAAAGTAAAATGTATGCCAACGATGCATTCAGCAAATGGTTAGGCGTAGAAATTATAAACGTAGGGGAGGGCTCTTGCAAACTTAAAATGACTGTTCGCAAGGAAATGTTAAATGGTTTCGAAATTGCACATGGAGGAATTACCTATTCGCTTGCCGATAGTGCTTTGGCTTTTGCTTCTAACTCGCACGGAAAAAAAGCTGTTTCTGTTGAAACTTCTATTTCTCATACACAAAGTGTAAAAGAAGGAGATGAGCTAATTGCAATTGCAACTGAGCAACACATCTCTGATAAAATTGCGGTGTATCAAATTGTCGTGACAAATCAGGACAATAAAAAAGTAGCATTATTTAAAGGGGTGGTTTATCGTACACAGAAGGATTGGTGAAGTAAGTCCTGTCATGCTGAACTCGTTTCAGCATCTAACTCTAAATTGGAAGGGACCCTGAAACAAGTTCAGGGTGACGATGATTGTAAAATCTCCTCAACAAATTTTCTTTCATTAGATAAGCGCGGGACTTTTGATTGCCCACCCAGTTTATTTTTATTACCGAGCCATTTGTAAAAAGTTCCTTTTTCTACAGTCTTTACAACAGGAAATTTTAAAACATAATTATTATAGCGCTTAGCTTCATAATCAGAATTTACTTGTTTGAGGGTTTTATCTAACACGTCAGCAAAATATTCCAAATTGTTTGGCATTTTTTCAAACTCAATAACCCATTCATGAGCACCGTTTTTTTCTCCCATAAATACCGGGGCTACTGTATACTCATTTATCTGAGCGTGCGTTTTTTCGCAAGCGGTTTTTAATGCCAATTCTGCATTATGTATCATTAACTCTTCACCGAATGCGTTTATAAAATGTTTGGTACGCCCGGTAATAATAAAACGATACGGACTAACGCTTGTAAATTGTATGGTATCTCCTAACTGATATCTCCATAAACCTGCGTTGGTTGAAATTACCATAGCGTAAACAGTTTGTGTATTTACTTCTGAAATACTATACGTCCGCGGATTTTCATTTTGTAATTCATTAAGCGGTATAAATTCGTAAAAAATGCCGTAATCAAGCATGAGCAACATATCGGTTGCATTTGATTGATCCTGTATTCCAAAAAAACCTTCGGAAGCATTATACACTTGCATGTATTGCACGGAGTCGCTACCAAATAGTTTTTTGAATTGATTTTGATACGGAGTAAAACTTACGCCACCATGAAAATATAATTCAAGATTTGGCCACACTTCTTTTATAGAAGAAACATTTTTGTAAGCGAGAATATGTCGGAGCAAAACAAGCATCCAGGAAGGAACCCCTGCCACGCTTGTTACATTTTCGTTCATAGTTGCCCGCGCCATTTTTTCCAATTTCTCTTCCCAGTTATCTAATAAAGTTATTTCAATATCAGGTGCGCGAAAATATTCTGCCCACAAAGGCAGATTTTGTAAAACAATTGCACTAACATCGCCGTGGTAGGATTCGTGGTTTCCAAAAAAATCGGTCTGTTTGCTGCCACCAAGCGTTAAAGTTTTACCTGTGAAAAGTTGTGTCTCAGGATTATTTACACAATGTAAAGTTATTGTATCGCGACCACCGTTATGATGACTTGCATCAAGACTTTCTTTAGTAACCGGTAAAAATTTACTTTTGTCAGTAGTGCCACTAGATTTGGCAAACCAGTTTATTTCCCCCGGCCATAAAACATCTTCTTCTCCTCTACGTATGCGCTCGATAGAAGGTTTGAGTGTTTCATAATCTTGCAATGGAATTTGTTTTTTAAATTGCTCGTAGCTATCTATAGAAGAAAAGTTATATTTTTTTCCGAATTCAGTATCTTTTGCGGTCCGTAATAATTTATGCATCCACTCGCCCTGTACTTCATCAGGATATTTCATGAAGAGCTCAATTTGGTGCATGCGTTTTTTCATGAACCATGCTGCTATAGAATTAATTATTGGCATTTGCTTGAGCGAATATACGAATGATAAAAGTAGAGCAAAAAAAAGCCTCCGTTTAAAGAGGCTTTTTTCATACTAAAATTAAATACAATTAATTATATTGAGAAAGTTTAGCGTCAATGCCCAAAGTAGCATGAGGCACGCTGCGTAATCTTTCCTTCGGAATTAATTTTCCTGTAACGCGACATATACCGTATGTTTTATTTTGAATACGGATTAATGCATTCTGGAGATTTACAATATACTTTTCCTGACGGGAAGCTAACTGTGCTACTTCTTCTTTAGATAACATATCACTTCCATCTTCCAATAGTTTAAAGGTTGGAGATGTATCGTCAGTACCGTGGTTATCGGTATTGGTAAGCGTTTGTTTAAGCAAGTCATAGTCAACTTTTGCTTCTTGCAGTTTACTTAAAAGAATTTCTTTAAACTCTGCTAATTCTTTATCGCTGTAACGGCTACGCTTATCTTTGTTATTTAAATACGGTTCCGGTTCTATTTTTTTTGGTTTCTTAATTAAAGGTTTTGTAAGATCTATTTTCACAATTTGTTTGCGTACAAAATCTTCTGAATCGTAATGTTTTTTATGATCGCGTCTTCCTCTTCCTCTTCCTCTTCCTCTTCCTTTTGCCTTTTTTGGTTTTTCTTCGACAACAACTTCTTCAATTAACTCGTCATCTTCTTCGGCAGCACCTTCAGCCGGTTCAATTTCCATTAAACCTCCTTCTAATTCTTCGCCTTCCAATTCAGCATCAGCCGGCTTGGCTTTTTTACTTTCATCTTTCGAAAGATGGCCAGTTTTTTTATTTTTGCTTAGTCCATTTGTACCAAGTGCATTTTTTTTCAGCTTAGCTTCCTCTTTTTTAGAGAGAATTTTCTTCACTTCTTTTTTCGCCTCTGCTTGTTTTGCCAACGGTTTTATTTTAGCTTTAACAGGTTTTGTTACCTTTTTTGCTTTTGCCGGTTTTGCAACTTTTTTAGCAACAGTTTTTTTAACTGATTTTTTTGCCACAGGCTTACTTGCTTTTTTTGCTACAGTTTTTTTAACTGATTTTTTCGCTGCAGATTTGCCGGCTTTCTTTGCGGGCTTAGCAGCTTTTTTCGCTTTTTTGTCTTTTTTCTTCGCCATGTTATTCACTCTTTAGTTTAATTTTTCCACGCTTATGTACGTGTTCAGTTTGTCGTCCACTTCAATAAGCATGCTTGTTTGTTGCTCCAACGTATCCACCAATTGTAAATGAGTGGTTAACGTTTCAGAGCAAATATAGTTTAAATTATTTTTTATAGCATCATTTAGACCATCATTTTGCAGTACCTTAACGTTTATTTTGTCTGTTACCTCAAAACCTTTGTCTTTACGTATATTTTGAATGCGATTCACTATTTCACGGGCAATTCCCTCTTGTTTAAGGGGTTCGGTAAGAGTAATATCGAGGGCAACGGTTACAGGGCCACTATTTGCCACCTTCCATCCAGGAATATCAACCGGAATAATCTCTACATCTTCAGGTTCTAAAGTGATGAAATCACCCTCTATTTTAATGTCGAATTTGTTCGTTTTTTCAATACCAGAGATGATATCCTGAATATTTTCCAGCGCAAATGCCTGAACCGCTTTCATGTGTTTACCACATTTTTTGCCTAGCGTTTTAAAGTTGAGTTTTAGATTTTTTACAATTTGTGTTTGACTTTCATTTACAAATTCTATCTCTTTTACGTTTACTTCAGCAAGAATTAAATCTTTTACCGCATCAACCTGTTTACGGAAATGATCATCTAAAACCGGAATTTGTATTTTGTTTAAAGGCTGTCTTACTTTTAAATTTTCTTTTTTGCGTATCGATAAAATCATGGAAGAAATTTTTTGTGCAAGTTCCATTCTTTCTTCTAGGGCTTTATCAATTAATTTTTCATCTGCCTTTGGGAAATCACTCAAATGAATAGATTCTGCTTTCTGTCTATTGGTAATACTGTTTAAATCATTGAATAATCTATCTGTAAAAAACGGCGCGATAGGTGCAGAGAGTTGTGCTATTACTTCCAAGCAACGATACAAAGTTTGATAGGCAGCAATTTTATCTTCGCTGTAATCACCTTTCCAAAAGCGACGGCGACATAAACGAACATACCAATTACTTAAATGTTCGTCTACAAAATATTCTATGGCACGCCCTGCACGATGTGGCTCGTAATTGCTTAAAGATTCATCCACATTTTTTATCAACGAATTTAATTCTGATAAAACCCATTGGTCAATTTCCGGTCTTTTGTTTACGGGAATTTCTGCTTCGCTATAATTAAACCCGTCAACATTAGCATAAAGCGCAAAAAATGAATAGGTATTATAAATAGTTCCAAAAAATTTACGTTGCACTTCGCTTATTCCTTCTACATCAAATTTTAAATTATCCCATGGTGCAGCATTGGTAATCAAATACCAGCGTGTAGCATCTGCTCCGTATTTCTCAATGGTTTCAAACGGATCAACAGCATTACCTAAGCGTTTGCTCATTTTGTTTCCGTTCTTATCAAGAACTAATCCATTGCTTACAACATTTTTATAAGCGACAGAATCAAAACACATTGTGCCGATAGCATGCAAAGTAAAAAACCAACCACGGGTTTGATCCACACCTTCTGCAATAAAATCTGCAGGAAAATATTTTTTATTATCTACTAAATCTTTGTTCTCAAATGGGTAATGAATTTGTGCGTAAGGCATTGCTCCACTGTCAAACCAAACATCAATTAAATCGGGCTCACGAAATAACTTTTTTCCGTTTTTCTCCAATACAATAGTATCGGCATACGGTTTATGTAAATCGAAAGTTGCGTAGTTTTCAGCAGAATTATCTCCCGGTTTAAAAGCAGACAATGGATTTTTTTCCATGAAACCTTTTGTAACTGAGTTGTCAATTTGTTTTTTTAATTCTTCGGCTGAACTAATTACAATTTGCTCGGCTTTATCTTCGCTGGTCCAGATAGGAATAGGAATTCCCCAAAAACGTGAACGCGATAAATTCCAATCATTTAAATTTTCTAACCAGCTTCCAAACCGACCTGTTCCTGTAGATTCAGGTTTCCAGTTAATGGTTTTGTTTAATTCTATCATTCGCTCTTTTAAAGCGGTAGTTTTTATAAACCAACTGTCGAGCGGATAATACAAAACAGGTTTATCGGTACGCCAGCAATGAGGATAACTGTGTTCGTAGGTTTCTTTTTTGAATAGTTTCCCTTCTTCCTGTAATTTTAAAACAATGCGTTCATCAACGCTTATGTAAGCTTTTAAATCTTTTATTTTTCCGGTTGCTTCTAAAACTTTCTTTTGTTTTTCGAATTCAGTTTTCTTTTCGGTATCGTTTAAGTAAGCTTCTTTTACAAATTCTTCACCATATAAAAAGATATCGTCTTTTACTTCCGGTAAAAATTTTCCACGTTTGTCAACTAAAGTTAAAGAGCCAATACCGTTTTGTTTTGCAACGCGGAAGTCATCTGCGCCAAATGAAGGAGCGATGTGTACGATGCCCGTACCATCGGTTGTGGTAACAAAATCTCCAATGAGAACTTTAAAAGCATCGCCATCTGTTGGTTGGGCGAAGGGGAGAAGTTGTTCGTATTTTATTCCTGCTAAATCTTTTCCTTTAAATTCAGAAATAATTAAAAATGGAATATTTTTATCACCTGCTTTGTATTCTTCTAATTTTAGTTCAGCATTTTTTTCAGAAAAATATTTTCCTATTAAATTCTTTGCAAGGATAACATGGATTACTTCGAAAGAGAACGGATTAAATGATTTTACGAAAGCGTAATCAATATCTTTCCCTACAGCTAAAGCCGTGTTAGAAGGCAATGTCCAAGGCGTTGTCGTCCACGCAAGAAAATAAATATTTTCTTTTATATCTATTAAATTCTGAATTTTAAATTCTGAATTCTTAATTATCCTAAACATCACGGTCGCTGTCCTATCCTTCACGTCTCTATAACAACCCGGTTGGTTTATTTCGTGAGAAGATAATCCTGTTCCTGCTGCCGGAGAATAAGGCTGAATGGTAAACCCCTTATAAATTAAATTTTTCTCAAATAAATTATTCAGTAGCCACCAAACGCTTTCAATATATCTGTTGTCGTAAGTAATGTAAGGGTCTTCCATATCAACCCAGTAACCCATTTTACTTGTTACCTCAGCCCACTTATCGGTATATTTCATTACTTCTTTACGACAGGCCTTATTGTAATCTTCAACCGAAATAAATTTAGCGCTGTTTTTATTTCCTATATCTTCTTTTGTAATTCCTAAATTTTTTTCAACAGCAAGTTCTATTGGTAAACCGTGTGTATCCCATCCGGCTTTACGTTTAACCTGAAAGCCCTGCATGGTTTTATATCTGCAAAAAATATCTTTTATAGCACGCGCCATTACGTGGTGTATGCCGGGCATACCGTTTGCGCTTGGCGGACCTTCATAAAAAACAAAAGGCGTTTTTCCTTCACGTTCAGAAATTGATTTTTCAAATGTTTTGTTTTCATCCCAAAACTTTAAAATATCTTTTCCAATTTGCGAAAGATTAAGTTGTTTATATTCTGTGTACTTTTTGCTCATTAGTTAATACCCCTAAAATTTGGGGACGCTAAGATACTAAAAAGCTTTACTTCTTTTACAAGCTAAAAATGAGGTAATTTTTGATGGTTTTATTCAGAAAAGGAGCTTAAGCTATAGTTGCAATCACCTTTAACTCAATGGCTATTGGGGTAGGTAGACAATTAATTTCTATTGTTGTGCGACATGGAGGATTTTCTTTAAAATATTCGGCCCACAGTTTATTGTATGTAGAAAAATCGTCTTTCATATTGGTTAAAAAAACGGTTACATCAACAATTTTATCCCAATTACTTCCTGCGTCTTCTAAAATATATTTTATGTTACGAAACACGCTATGACATTGCGCTTCTATGTTGTATGAAGTAATATTTCCTTTTTCATCCAGCTCTACGCCAGGAATTTTCTTTGTGCCTCTTTCACGCGGACCAACGCCACTTAAAAACAATAAATTACCAACCCTTTTAGCGTGAGGATATAAACCAACCGGTTCGGGGGCTTTTCCTGAATCAAAACTTTTGTTTTCTGTACTCATAAGACAAATATAGAATTTATTTGTAGATGAAGTTGGCTGTCAAGTCGCGCGAAGTCGAGACTTAAGAATAATTTTAACCGCTTCTCGACTACGCTCGAAGTGACAAAATAGTACTACAACAATTCGTTAGCCAAATTAGCTAACTCGCTACGCTCACCTTTTTCCAAAGTGATATGTGCATACAATGGATTGCCCTGCAATTTATCTATCATATAGGAGAGGCCATTACTTTGTGCATCTAAGTAAGGTGTGTCAATTTGATGCACATCGCCTGTAAAAATAATTTTTGTGTTTTCGCCGGCACGGGTTATAATTGTTTTTACTTCGTGTGGTGTTAAATTTTGTGCTTCATCAACTATAAAAAACACATTGCTTAAACTTCTTCCGCGTATGTAAGCTAAAGGACAAACAACAATTTTTTCTTTTTCAATCATTTCATCAATCTGCTTAAACTCTTTTTCTTTTTCTCCGTAAAGACTTTTTATGAATTTAAGATTATCCCATAATGGCTCCATGTACGGGTTTAGTTTCGATTTGATATCGCCGGGCAAATACCCAATGTCCTTATTACTTAACGGAACAATTGGTCGTGCAATATATATTTGATGAAAATTACGGCGTTGCTCTAAAGCACCTGCAATGGATAAAAGTGTTTTCCCGGTTCCCGCAACACCTTGGAGGGAAACCAATTTAATATTTGGATTTAAAACTGCATCTAAAGCAAACGCCTGTTCAGAATTTTTTGGAACCACATTAAATGCAACCGATTTATTTACTCTGCGCAGTGTTTGTGTTTCTTCTTCGTAAGTAGATAAAACAGATTTATTGCCATTACGTAAAACAAAAAAGTGATTAGCTAAAGGTTTGTTTTTTTTGTGCGTTGACGACACATCTACACTGCCTTTTTCATAGATGGTATCTATAGCGGGCATTGGCGCTTTTTCAATTAAAGTGCGACCGGTATATAATTCATCAACATGTTTTATTTTTCCGGTTTCGTAATCTTCAGCAGTAAGATTTAGCGATTTTGCTTTGAGTCGAAGGTTAATATCTTTTGTAACTAAAACAACATGTCTATCGGGACACTCCTCTGCCATGTGCAATGCACAGTTTAATATTTTATGATCGCCCTTTCTTTCACCAAAAACTTTTTCGGCATCAATTTTGGCCGACATTTTCATTTCAATCTTAAACATCCCATGTCCTTTTCCGTTAATGGGAATCCAGTTTTGCAAAGAATGATTGCCTGATAATTTATCGATGTATCTTGAAAATTCGCGCGCTGCAAAATTTTTGCTGTCGTTACCTTTTTTAAACTGATCGAGTTCTTCTAAAACGGTTATTGGTATTACCACATCATGCTCAGCAAAATGTCTTAATGCAGTATGGTCATAAATTATTACAGAGGTGTCTAGAACAAATATTTTTTTTGTTTTTGATTTATTGATGGGGGCTTTAGGCATGCATTAATTTTCCATAAAACTATTTTTATTGCGGGCATGAAAAACAGGGTCGTTTTTATATTTTCAACATGTTTTTGTTAAAGCAAGGACGAACCCTTGATTTTTAACGCCGATTATGCGATTTTAACCCCCTAATAATTTTTTTAAAAAGCCATTGTTTTTACATAAAAATTTCCCTATATTTACTCGACTTAATTTCTTCTGTCATGACTAAATTTTTACACCAATTTGTGCTCACAATTTTAGTAAGTTGTGTATGCACAGTACAAGCTCAACATAGCAAGTTTACGATGAGCGACCCCAATGAAAATTTTTATACAACGCAAAAAAAATTAAATAAATATTTTAAAAAACATGAAAAGGAAATGGCGCGAGAGCGTGAAGAACAAGCAAATGGAAAAGGTAAAATTGGGGATGCAGAAGAAGAAGAGCTTGGCGGATACGAACTGTTTAAAAGATGGGAAGAGTTTATGGAGCCTCGTGTTTATCCTTCAGGCGATAAATCAATTGTATTTCGTGCTTACGAAGAATATAAAAGTTACCAATTGCAAAATTCGCAACAACGTGATCAAAATCCGAATATTTTATCAAGTACTTGGTTACCCCTCGGCCCTTTTGGTGACCCTACAGGAGGTAATGCAGGACGTGTTAACGCTGTTAGATTTGACCCTGTAAATGCCACCGGTATTTGGGCATGTACACCCGATGGTGGTTTATGGAGCACAGCAAATAACGGCAGCACTTGGACAACTAATACTGACTTCCTTGCCCCGATAGGTAACTCTGATGTTTGTTTTGACCCAACCAATGCGCAAAACATGTACATGGCTACCGGCGACGGAGATGCCAATGATTCATATAGTATTGGAGTTTTAAAATCAACTGACGGTGGAGGCACTTGGAACCCAACTGGTTTAGTGTGGACAACCTCTCAATCAAGAAGGATTTATAAGATGATTATTAATCCATTAAATAAAAATGTAATTTTTATTGCTTCCAACATTGGGGTTTACCGTACTACAAATGGTGGTACTTCCTGGGCATCTGTATCAACAGGGGCTTATACGGATATAGAGTATAAACCCGGCGATACAACAATTGTTTATGCAGTGTCAACAAGTCTTTGGGGAGGTACTACCACATTCTATAAATCAACAAACGGTGGTTCTTCTTTTAGTTCCACAGCAACCGGTCTTCCCGCATCAGCAAATTGCGACAGATTTGCCATTGCAGTTACTCCGGCTAATAGTGCGTATGTTTATTTGGTTGCCAGTGATGCTGCCAATGATGGTTTTTATGGATGCTATCAATCTGTTAATAGCGGCGCCGCATTTAGTTCAAGATCTACTACACCTAACTTATTAGGATGGGCAAGTGCAGGTAATGATGTGGGCGGACAGGGATGGTTCACTTTATCAATTGCCGCATCGCCTGCTAACGCAAACGAAATAGTTGTGGGCGGAGTAAATACATGGAGAAGCACAAACGGGGGAACAAACTGGACGCTTTTTACTCACTGGACGGGTAGCGGGGCACCCTATGTTCATGCTGATTGCCATGATTTGGTTTATAAAAATGGAACAACTATTTATAACGGATGCGATGGGGGTGTTTTTTATACCTCCAACAGCGGAGCTACCTGGTTTGCTGTTAATGGCGCAATGAATATTGCTCAAATGTATAAAATGGGTAACTCAAAAACTACATACGCCCGTGCAATTGCGGGTCATCAGGATAACGGCACCAATTTTTATACAGGTGGCTGGAGCCGGACAATGGGTGGCGACGGCATGCAATGCTTTATTGATTGGAACAATGATAACGTAATGTATGGCGAACAATACAATGGTACTTTTAACAGAACAACCAATGGAGGTACTAATTGGAGTGCTATTACAACAGGAATTACAGGTACAGCTGCGTGGAATAC